>CALZGC010000191.1 GCA_945786985.1 uncultured Nitrospirota bacterium
ATGGGCCGGATCTCCTTTTCCGCGAAATCACGGGCCATCTGCTGGAGTGCGCGATGTTCATCGGTGAGAGTAAAGTCCATGGAGTCTCCTTTCTCGGCAACGCTTCTTCCCGCCAGACAAAGGCCCTGTTCGGGGCAAATGAATGAATATATGGTGGGTTCGACTTTTTTCTGCAGGCTTCCCCTTAGATGACCGCCTCGCGCAGCGGGACGCAGATACCGATGTGCCGGATGGCAGGGGTGAGTGGCTGAAGGTGGAGATTAAAGCCCGAGAGACCATGAATCACCTCACCTGTCCGAGCTCTGGTTCTTCATTGCCCAGGCGCCATCGCCTTACCGTCCAGAAAGTAAAGCATTTGCTTGTTTTCGTAAACGAGGTCATGGGGGCGTGATCCATGGCGGTACACAGGTACGCTAAGGTTTACCGGATCCGCAAACAAAGTACGAAAGATCGGGGGCGATTGGCTGTCAAAGAATTCCAGAACTGACCCACGGCCATCTATGGGGTTTCCGGTAGCCCGATGGCCATCACTTGAACACGCTTCACAGCCCTTTCGTGCTATGATTTGACTCATCCAGAGGTCATTTGGGAAACGTCGGCAAAATTTTTCCTGCTCATGAATGAAGGAGGGAAGGGAGATGCGTAACTCTGCGGTGAAGTCCTGGATCGCCGGTGTCGTTATCTGCATCATGACCGTTGTCCTAGTGCCTGGCGCAGCCTGGTCCAAGAAAAAAGTCATCTTTTCTACGGGACCGGATGCGAAAAGCCTCGACAGTGCGCTCCACCCCGGCGGGTCTGCCGACCTCAAGGCACAGGCGCACATCTATGATAACCTGGTGTACATGGCCCCGGACAGCTCCATCCAGCCGGGGCTCGCCACGTCCTGGAAGTACAAGAATCCCACCACGATTGTCTTTAAGCTGCGCCGGGGGGTAAGGTTTCACGACGGGACGCCCTTCACGGCGGCCGACGTGAAGTTCAGCATCGAGCGGGCGCTCACGCATCCGCGCGCCCGGTTGAAGTCCTATATCGCGGCGCTCAAGTCCGTCCAGGTGATCGACGACTCCACGGTCGAAATCCACCTCAAGTCTCCCTACGCCCCCGCCCTGGCGAGCATTGCCTTTTCGGTCGCCGCCATCAGCAGCTCGACCGCTATCAAGCGCTGGGGGAAAAACTACCGGCGCCATCCCGTGGGAACTGGGCCCTTTATCTTTAAGGAATGGGTTGCGGGCGAGTATATCAAGTACGAGGCGAACCCCAATTACTGGGGTGGCAAGCCTGCCATCGACGAACTGGAGCACCGGGTGGTTACCGAGGCTACGACGCGGGTGCTCCAGCTACGAGCGGGACAGATCCACCTGGCCGGCTTCCTGCCTCCTACCCAGATGGGCGACGTGGAAAAGGACCCCAAGCTGGACCTGGTGAAAGCGAAACTCTTCCGGATGATCTACGTCGGGATGAATAACCAAATCAAACCATTCGACAATGTCCTCGTCCGCCGAGCGGTCAACTACGCCGTGGACACAAAAACCATCATCGAAAAAGTGATGTTCGGAATTGGCACCATTTCCCGAGGCCCCTTCGGCCCGTCCATCTGGGGTTACGACCCCGAGTTCGAGAAGATGGGCTACCGTCACGATCCCGCGAAGGCCCGGCAGCTTCTGAAGGAGGCGGGGTATCCAAACGGTTTCGACATCGAATTTTGGCACCCCTCCGGCAGGTACACGGCGGACAAAATAGCCGCAGAGGCGATCCAGAGTAATCTCGCCAATGTTGGGATCCGGGTGAAGCTCCGCACGGGAGGCTGGGCCCTTGTCGCCCCTACCATCCGGAAGGGGAAAGCACCGATTTTCTTTTATGGCTTTGGCGCGGGACTGGGAGACGGAGACACGGTCTTGTATAACAAGTTCCACTCCTCCAACTGGGGTCGCAAAGGGAACTACACCCGCTATAAGAATCCCGACATGGAAAAATTGGTCGAAGAGGCACGGGGCGTCACCGACCCCGCCAAGCGGAAGGCCCTCTACAAGAAGGCCGCCAAGATTGTGATCGATGATGCCCCCTGGCTGTTCTTCAAACAGGAAATGATGCTGGTTGGAAAGAACAAGAAGCTCAAGGGTGTGATCTATCTTCCCTCTGAGCGCATCCTCTTTCACAAAGCGCGGCTTGAGGATTAATCCTGAGCAGACGGGGCACGCAAGATCATCGATAGATTCAACCGGGAAGTCTGGGTTTGAGTGCCAGTATCCTGGTTCGGTGGATTTGTGTGCTCAAATTCGGCAATGGCGAAAGTTTACAGGCGCCGTTTGTATTGGTCCCGTCCTGTCCAAAAACTCATCTGAATCTATGCCGCCTCGCGGTAATAGTATCTGAGCATTCCCCCGAGCCGATCACGACAGCATACCTTTCCATCTTCTGTGCCCAAATGCACCTCAGGATCGATCAACTCGTTGGCCAATCCCTGATGGTTCCGTTCCTTATGGTAATGATCCACATATGCAGAGACTGCTCAACGGAGCGATTTTTCGGAAAAGAATATCATCCGCTCGAGACACTCCTGCTTGATCGGCAGGACGAAACGCTCGGCATAGGCATTCAAATTAGGTGACCTCGGAGGCAGGCGGACGATGTCCGTTCCAGACTCCTCAACGAGATCTCGAAATTCTCCGCTGTATTTTCCGTCCCGATCCATGATGAGGAAGCGTTTCCCAACCAAAAAACCCCCAAGTAAGCCTGTCAGGTTCCGACCGATCTGCATCATGAATGCCGTGTCCGGTGAGGAGGTGAGTCCTGCCACCTGAACACGCCGGGTCGATAGTTCGAGAACGATGAGAACGTAGTACGTGACCAAACGTCCCAGGGTGGCGACTTCGACCGTGAAAAAGTCGACTGCCGACAGACTTTCCCAGTGGGCCCTGAGGAACGTACTCCAGCGCATTTTCCTGCTTCGCTCGGGCGCAGGCTCGATTCCGTTTTCTTTCAAAATGTTGGCAATCGTGGTTCTTGAGACTTTGTAGGTCAAATTCGCGAGGGCGCCGCGTATTCGGGTGTAGCCCCACCGGAGATTCTCCAAGGCCATACGGACCACCAGATCGGATATCTCGACCATGACACGCGGTCGGCCAGGCCTTCTCTCTGAACTGTAGTCCCACTTCTTGGCGATTAGTTTGCGATGCCAGGCGAGGATGATGTCAGGTGTAACAATGGAAGCCACTTCCTTGAGCATCTTCCATCCAAGGGCTTTTCCCTTCACGGCCAGCCTTCTGCGTTCATCGTCCGTGAAGTGAATTCTCTTTCCACGGAATTTCACCTTGAGGATACGGTTTTCTTCAATCAGATAGACGATCATCCGTTGCTGGTGCCGATTCATCCAGCCGGACAGGGCGAGGAGGAGGAATTCCCAGGGCTGCAGCGCTCGGCTCATGGGGCGGTTTTTCCCTTTTCTGGTGTTTTGCGATGAGGTATCTTCGCATCATAAAACCTTGAAGAAAAGAGACTTTATTTCAGATGAATTTTTGTACAGGACTAGATAGGACTAATGACTCGTTCGAAATTTTGGAGACGACGACTTTTGGTACTTTTTAGCCATGCACAGGGCCGGCATCGGACAGACGAGGAAAAAAAGTAGTTTCCAGACCATTTCTGAAGGGCCTTCACAACGATTTTCGGATGCTTTCTCATGCGGCTTGACCAGAAGTGGAGTTTTTTCGGAGCCCAAAGATTCTGGCGGTGGATCAGCCCGCCACCAGCCACCCCGAAAACAGCGTCGCCAATCCCAGAAAACTGAGGAATCCCACCACGTCGGTGACCGTAGTCAGGATAATCGAAG
>CALZGC010000192.1 GCA_945786985.1 uncultured Nitrospirota bacterium
CCGGCCGGCGCTGGCCTCCCGTTCGGAAGAGGGCGTGATCCGCCGGATGCTGGGACGCATGAAGCGCTGGGTCGGAGACTTTTTTTAGCGACAGCACTGCACGTCACCACAGCGGTGAGCGGAGGCCGTTGTAGTGCAGAGACTGCAATGAAAAGGTTTGGGCATCGTCCGGTGCGCGCCGGTGCGGTGCTCTGAAAATGGTTTGGGTTGCTCTTTTTCTCCAGAAAGGGGGATAGGCTATGAAGTTTGAATTCACGGAAGAAGTGATGTGCCAGGCAAAAATCACCGTCATCGGCGCCGGCGGCGGTGGGTGCAACGCCGTCAACACCATGATCCTGGCGAAGCTGGAAGGGGTCGAGTTCGTGGCGGCCAACACCGATGCCCAGGCCCTGTCGAGCATCCTCGCGCCGGTCAAGCTGCAGATCGGTACCAAAGTGACCAAGGGTCTGGGCGCCGGCGCGAACCCGGAGATCGGGCGACAGGCCGCGCTGGAGGATAATGAGGCGATTAAGGAGTGTCTTCAGGGGATGGACATGGTCTTCATTACGGCCGGGCTCGGCGGCGGCACCGGCACCGGTGCGGCGCCCGTCATCGGCCGGCTGGCCAAGGAAGCCGGCGCGCTGAGCGTGGGCGTGGTGACCAAGCCCTTCAACTTCGAGGGCAAGCGACGGGCCCGACAGGCAGAGGTGGGCCTGGAGGAACTCAAGGAAGTGGTGGACACGGTGATCGTGATCCCGAACCAGCGTCTGCTCGGCATCATTGACAAGGCCACGCCGTTGTTCGATGCGTTCAAGATTGCCGACGATGTCCTCTGTCAGGCGGTCCAGGGTATTTCCGATCTCATTACCACGCCGGGTTTGGTCAACGTCGATTTTGCCGATGTGCGCACCATCATGACGGGCCGCGGCCGCGCCGTCATGGGCACCGGCGTGGCCCGGGGCGAGGGCCGTGCGGTGGAGGCGGCGCACAAAGCCATCTCCAGTCCCCTCCTGGAGGACGGCTCGATGGACGGCGCCCGGCGGGTGCTGATCAACATCACCGGTACCGAAGAGATGTCGCTCTACGAGATCAACGAAGCCACGAGCATTATTCAGGAAGAGGCCCACGAGGACGCCAATATCATTTTCGGTTCCGCCATCAATCCGGAGATGGACGACTCCCTGAAGGTGACCGTCATTGCCACGGGGTTCGATGAGCCGGCGGTTGAGGAAGAACCGGTGATGAAACAGGCCGTGAATTTTGAGACCTACGCCGGCGGCAAGACCATCGAAACACCGACGTACCTGCGAAAGGGCACACTCAACGTGGGGTCGGACGCGCTCGCCGGTTACGATGAGAATGATCTCGATGTGCCGACTTTTCTGAGGCGACAGATCGATTGATCGCAGCCGGCTGCACGGGGCCGCCGCGTCGTCCGGTCGTGATCCCGAACGGTTGATTCATCCATGCTCCGCACTCTGGAAGAAAAAAGGAAAAGACGTCTCGACGCGGAATATGGTGAAGCGTGGCATCCCGTATCGGGCGGACTGAGGGTGGCTCTGATCTATCCCAACACCTACGCCGTTGGGATGTCCAACCTCGGTTTCCAGGCCGTCTACCACCTGCTGAACCAGCGGGACGATGTGAGCTGCGAGCGGGTCTTCCTCCCGGATCCGGAAGATTTCGCGCAGTACGGTGACACGCGCCGGCTCTACCTCTCCCTCGAATCGGCAAGTCCCCTGTCCGCGTTCGACATCCTGGCCTTCTCCGTCTCCTTTGAAATGGACTACGTGCACGTGGCGGCCATGCTGCGCGCCGCGAAGATCCCGCCCCGCCGCGCCGAGCGTACCAGCGGTCGGCACCCACTGGTTTTTCTGGGGGGCATCGGTGTCAGTATCAACCCCGAGCCCTTGGCTGATTTCGCCGATATCATCTTCATTGGAGAGGCCGATGAAGTCCTGGGCAGAGTGATGGACGCCTTCGGCGGGACGCCCGTGCGGGAGGGTGCCGACTTCGAGGCCTGGGCGCGAAAAGTCCGCCACCTTACGGGGGTCTATTTCCCCCACGCCTACGCGTTTCACTATGATCCGCAGGGCCGTGTCCATCGCATCGAGCCTGCGCGGGGCTATCCCGCCCGGGTGCAACGGCAGTGGGTCCGGGATCTCGACCGCTGCCCCACCGTTTCCCGCATCCTGACTCCCGAAACGGAGCTCAACGACATGTTCCTGGTGGAGCTCGACCGGGGCTGCGGCCGGCATTGCCGTTTCTGCGCGGCGGGATACCTCTACCGGCCCCCGCGCTTTCGCACCCGGGCCGCGGTGCTTGCCGCCGCCCGGGAAGGGCTGGGCCTCTCGAAACGGATCGGCCTGGTGGGCACCGCGGTCTCCGATTATCCCGAAATCGACAGGCTTTGCGAGGAACTGCGCGGCCTCGGCGCCCGCCTGTCGGTCTCCTCGCTGCGCGCCGACTCGCTCAGTGCCGCCCTGGTGAAGGCCCTTGCGGAGAGCGGACACAAAACTTTGGCGCTCGCGCCCGAAGCGGGCAGTCAGCGCCTCCGGAACGTCATCAACAAAAACCTCGTTGAAGCTCAGATCCTGGAGGCGTGCACCACGGTGTTCGCCTCGGGCATTGCGAATCTGAAGCTCTACTTCATGATCGGCCTTCCCTTTGAAGAAGAGGGCGATGTGGAGGCCCTGGTGGCGCTGGTCCGGCAGGTCAAGGCGCTCCAGCTGGAAGCCGGCCGACGGAGTGGCCGGATCGGACGCATCACGGTGAGTGTGAATGTCTTTGTTCCGAAACCCCATACCCCCTTCCAGTGGTTTGCCATGAACAAAAGGGGTGCATTGTCAAAAAAAATAAGTTATATTAAGAAAAATTTGCGCCAGGAGGGAAATATTCGGGTCGTCCATGAGCTTCCCAAATGGTCCCACATCCAGGGGTTGCTCGCCCGGGGCGACCGGCGGTTGTCGTCTTTGCTGATCTCTGTGGCCGAGAAGAGCGGCAACTGGTCTCAGGCCCTGTCCGAAGATCCCCTCGGGGCAAGGCGATGGGCCTCCCGGTCGCGAGAGGCGGCCGAGCTCTTTCCTTGGGATGTGCTGGAGACGGGGTGCCGCAAGGACTTTCTTCACCGCGAGTGGGAGCGTTCGGAAGCTTTGATGACGACGGAACGGTGCCCGGAGGATCTGAACTGCAAAAAATGCGGTGTGTGCGACGGGGGCCAGGGCTAGCCAGGCAGCGTCAGACATTAGGATGAAGCATCATAAAGTGCGAGTCAGTGAGGATGTCAAGACCATCGCCGTCCCCGCCATCGATGCCGTGAATTCCGTGATCCACGGCTTCAGCACCCGGGTCGGCGGGGTCAGTGCAGAGCCCTTTTCCGCCATGAACCTCGGGTTGAATCTGGGCGAAGACAATGATCTGGTGGAGATCAACCGGTGCCTCTTCGTCAAAGCGCTGGGCGCAGGCAATCCGGACATCTATACCATCCGGCAGACCCACGGCACACGCATCGTGCAGATTGACGACGCCAAGATTCCGGCCGTGGAGTACCGGCAGGCTCAGGGCGACGCGCTGATGACCAATCTGCCCGGGATCCCCATCGGCGTCCTGACGGCCGACTGCGTTCCCATTCTCCTGATCGACCCTGTGCAGCGGGCAGTGGCAGCCGTGCACGCCGGCCGGCAAGGGAGTCTGCTGCGAATCGTCACCCATGTGGTCCGGCGGATGCAGGACGCGTTCGGCACCGAGCCGGAGCACCTTCGGGCGGCGGTGGGGCCCGGCATCGAAGCCCGGTGCTATGACATAGGAGAAACGCTGGCCGCAGACGTCCGGGAACGCTTCGCCCATGCCGAACCGTTCTTGCAGGAGGAGGACGGCGCCCACTACCTTGATTTGAGGGGGATGAACCACGCGGATCTCGTGGCCGCGGGGCTGCGGGAGGCCCACATCCACCATGTGAATTTGTGTACCGCCTGTGAGGCGCAGACATTCTACTCGTACCGCAGGAGGCGGGGCGGACAGACCGGACGGATGATGAGCCTGGTCATGCTGAAGGAGTAGTCGTCGTTCCCCGCCCTGGGCTAGGAAGGACGGTGGCGTGTCGATTGCGGACAATCTGAAAACCGTACGCACCCGCATTAAGGCTGCGGCCAGGAAGGGGGGCCGGGACGCGGGGGATGTGACCATCGTCGCGGTCACCAAGACGGTCGCCCCGGAGCGGATCCGGGAGGCCGTGGCGTCGGGAGTCACCTGTCTGGGTGAGAATCGGGTTCAGGAGGCGCACGACAAGATTGCCGCCGTCGGACGGGACGCTCAATGGGACCTGATCGGTCATCTGCAGACGAACAAGGCCAGCTTAGCGGCAACCCTGTTCGATCGGGTTCATTCGGTGGACAGCGAGCGGGTGGCCTGGGCGCTGGACCGCGCGGCCCGCAAGGAGGGCCGGCGCCTGCCGGTGCTCCTGCAGGTGAACCTCTCGGGAGAAGAGAGCAAATTCGGTGTCGAGGCCGGCGCAACGCTTGACCTGCTGCGCAGCGTCGCGAACCTGGAGCACCTGGCTGTGGAAGGTCTGATGACGATCCCGCCCTATTTTGAGGATCCGGAGAAGACGCGATCCTTCTATCGGCGCCTTCGAGAACTGCGGGATGAGGCCGCTGCCCTGGCCCTTCCCGGTGTCGCCATGACCCACCTCTCCATGGGGATGAGCCACGACTATCCGGTGGCCGTGGAAGAGGGGGCCACGCTGGTTCGCATTGGAACGGCCATCTTCGGACAACGCGCGTGAGGGCCTGCGCGCGAGGACAGCGGCTTTGACAGACGGCCCGACGGACACGTCGGCCTGAGGGATCCGCCGGACATGAAAACATTGACGATCGGTGTCATCGGCTGCGGCAGCATGGGCGCAGCCTTGGCTGCAGGCTGGCTCGACTCGGGAATCGTAAAACCCGGGCAGATCATTGTCTGGGATGCGGACCCGGCCAAAATGACGGCCCTGGTCCGGCGGCTCAAGGTCCGGCGGGCCCGGGACAACGAGGACCTCGCCGGCCGCGCAGGCGTGCTTTTTCTCGCGGTCAAGCCCCAGGTGCTAGATGCGGTGCTGCAGGAGATCTCCGGCACCGTTTCGCCCCGGACCGTGCTGGTCTCCATTGCCGCGGGAGTTCCCATCGCCCGGATTGAACGCGGCATAGGCCCGAGAGTGCGGGCGGTGCGGGTCATGCCGAATACGCCAGCGTTGATCGGGGAAGGCATTTCCGCTGTCTGCTGCAACCGGCATGTCACGGTCCGGGACAAGAAGCGGGCCCTGCACCTCCTGCAGGCCGTCGGCGAAACGGTGGAGGTGGGCGAATCGATGATGGATGCCGTGACGGGGCTCTCGGGATCGGGGCCGGCCTATCTCTTTGTTCTGATCGAGGCACTCTCCGATGCCGGCGTCCGGCAGGGGCTTCCCCGGAACGTGGCGGCACGGCTGGCCGTCTGGACCGTTCGGGGAGCCGCGGGGCTGGTCCTCAAAACCGGCCGTCACCCGGGAGAGCTCAAGGACATGGTCGCCTCTCCGGGGGGGACGACGATTGCGGGGCTGCATGCCCTGGAAAAGGGAAAATTCCGGGCGGCCCTCTACAATGCGGTGGCGGCGGCCACCGCGCGGTCTGAGGCATTGGGAAGGGGTGAGTAGATGTTCGTTCTGGGAAACCTGCTGGGTGCGGTGGCGCAGCTCCTGCACATGATTATCAGTCTCTATATCTGGGTGGTCATCATTGCGGCGCTTATTTCGTGGGTCAGTCCGGACCCCTACAACCCCGTGGTCCGTTTCTTGAGGGGGGCCACGGAGCCGCTACTCTACCGGATCCGCAGGTTTTTGCCGGTGGCGGGGGGGATTGATTTCTCACCCCTCGTCCTGATTCTGCTGCTCTATTTTGCCGACATGTTTATCGTCAAGACGCTGAGTGAGATTGCGTACAAAATGCGTTAGCGCAGCGGGCCCGCGGCCGCGCCGCCGGATCGGGGTGTCGGCCGGCATGCCTGCGTGAAAGCAGGGGTCCATCGCTTCGGACGGCGTGTCGTCGGTAACGCAAACTTCATGATAGTGGGAGGCTACGATGGCTGAAGAAAGAATGGGTCTCACGCCGCTCGACGTGTCCAAGAAGCAGTTCTCCACGACGTTTCGGGGGTATGACTTAGGGGAGGTGGATACATTTCTGGAAATGGTGACGTTGGAGATGGAGGATCTCGCCCGGAGAAACCACGGACTCAAAGAGGTCCTGGCCAAGAAAGAGGGAGAGATCGAAGAAGTCAAGGCCCGCGAGAATTCCCTGCGCAAAACGCTGGAGGGGCTGCAGCAGATCCTGCAGGAAGAGCGGACCCGGGCGGAGCAGAAGGGCAAACAGATTATACGGGAGGCTGAGCTCAAAGCGGCGGGCCTCGTGAATCAGGCGCGCGAGGAGCAGGTGTCCCTTCGACACGACAATGAACATCTGCAGCGGATGCGGCGCGAGTTTCTGGCAAAACTGGGAAGCTTGGTCGAGTCCTACAAGAAGATCGTTGATCAGGACCAGCAGCTTCTGGAAGGGGAACTGCGTATCGACAGCGATGTCCAGATGATCTGATGGGAACACCCCTTTTTCAGGAAGACGGCGAAGGGGTATTGTTGCGCCTTCGCGTACAGCCAGGCGCTTCGCGCAATGAAGTGATCGGTGTCGTGGACGGTGTGCTCCGGATCCGCCTGACCGCACGGCCCCTGCAGGGGGCCGCCAATCAGCAGTGCCTCCAGTTTCTCTCCAAGAAATTACACATCGCGAAATCTAGAATCATAATGGTAGCGGGCGAGCGCTCTCGGGAAAAGATCGTGCGGGTAGGCGGGCTCACGGGTGAACAGGTGCGCCAAGCGCTCTTTCCCGGATCCGGTTCCGGCACAAACGGGAAGAGGTGACGCGCCCACCCGGCGGACTCACGGGCCGCGCCCGGGTCCTCGATCCTGTGGGCTGCCTCGGTGGCGGGGGTTGCGGATAGGGATTCGATCTGATGCGCGCCGGAGTTACCGGTTCATGGAGCCGAGGAACTCCTTGTTGTCCTCGGTGCCTCTGAGCTTGTCGAGCAGAAACTCCATGCTCTCCACAACACCCATGGGGTGGAGCAGCTTTCGCAGGATCCAGATCCGATTGAGATCTTCCTGCTCGATGAGGAGTTCCTCTTTCCGCGTGCCCGAACGGGGGATGTCGATGGCCGGGAAGATCCTCTTCTCAAGGAGTTTCCGGTCCAGGTGGATTTCCATGTTGCCCGTGCCCTTGAACTCTTCGTAGATGATGTCGTCCATGCGGCTTCCCGTATCGATCAGGGCGGTGGCGATGATGGTCAGGCTGCCGCCATCCTCAATGTTCCGTGCGGCGCCGAAAAAGCGCTTCGGTTTGTGAAGGGCGTTGGAGTCGACTCCCCCGGAGAGAATCTTTCCGCTGGAGGGGACCACTGTATTGTAGGCTCGGGCCAGCCGGGTGATGCTGTCCAGGAGGATGACCACATCCTTCTTGTGCTCCACAAGGCGCTTGGCCTTCTCGATCACCATTTCCGCCACCTGCACATGGCGCTGCGCGGGTTCATCGAAGGTGGAGCTGACCACCTCGCCCTTGACGCTGCGGTCCATGTCGGTGACCTCTTCCGGGCGCTCGTCGATGAGCAGCACAATCAGGACACATTCGGGGTGGTTGTTGGTGATGGAGTTCGCGACGTTCTGCAGCAGCATCGTCTTGCCCGCCTTTGGGGGGGAGACGATCAGCCCCCGCTGACCTTTGCCGATGGGGGCGAGCAGGTCGACCACGCGGGTGGAATGCTCCTTCGGATCCCGCTCCAGCACCAGCCGCTCTTCGGGGTAGAGGGGCGTGAGGTTGTCGAAGAGTATTTTGTCCTTGGCTTTCTCGGGATCCTCATAATTGACGGCTTCGACTTTGAGGAGAGCGAAATAGCGCTCCGTCTCCTTCGGTGGCCGGATCTGACCGGAAATGGTGTCACCTGTTTTCAAATTGAAACGGCGAATCTGAGAGGGCGATACGTAGATATCGTCCGGTCCGGGGAGGTAATTGTAATCCGGCGCCCGCAGGAATCCGAAGCCGTCCGGCAGGGTCTCCAGGACTCCCTCTCCGAAGATGAAGCCGCTCTTTTCTGTCTGGGCCTGCAGGATGGCGAAGATGAGTTCCTGCTTCCGCAGACCGCTGGCCCCTTCCACCTTCATTTCGCGGGCCAGTTTGCTGAGATCGGCGATGCTTTTTTCCTTGAGTTCTACGATATTCAGGCTGTTATCATCGAAAACGATGTCCCGGTCGACGGTTTCCGCCTCATGGTTGTCGGCGCTGTCGTTCTTCGCGGAATTGCCGTTCTGGACATGCGCGCCGTTCTTCTGGTTCTTCTCGCTGGCGCTCTCTTTCTTCTCCTCCGAAGACGTCCGGGTTCGTTTGCGCACAGGTTTCTCTCGGGTAGTCATGCAGTTGCCTCCAATTCATCGAGCTAAGGTGCTGTAATTAAGGGATCTTTTATTCTCTGTTATCCTGAGACGATCCACCGGAGTGTGGGCCGTTTTCTGACTCTGATGAAATCACTTAGGGTTTGAACCTGTGGGCGCTTTGGAAACCTCTTGGGCTTTTGTCGGCAGATCCTGAAGATTTATTTATAAGATTAATTCTTTCAGGTATGTGAAATCACTATATCGTGAACCTGCGGAAAAAGTCAACTCCTTTTTGAAAAAATACCGTCACGTTGGCTCACTGTCCCAATCCGGCATTCCCACCATCTATCATTCATGCAATATCCGGGCTAGCCCGGGCGGGTCAGTTCGACCGCTCCCCAGATGCCCATCTTGTCCCCGACAATCACAAGGGCCCCGGTGATACCCGACACAGATGCAAGAAAACCGAGGGACCTCTGAATGTCTCCGGGGCCCTGGATGAGATTTCCCGCCTCCCGTGGCGGCCGCATCGGCCAGCGCAGTGCTGGGGGAGAGGACCGAAACGGCGTCGCTGCAGCCCAGACTCTGAGAATGTCCCACGGTGCCCGACGAGGTGCAAAGCCCGACGGGGGTCTGCGCACTCCGAACCAGGATGGCCAGCCGGTGAGAGAAGGGTGAGTCCCCGGCGTAAATGGAGACGACCCGGTCCTCCCGGGAGGCCAGAAAGATGTCGCCGCCGTTCTCCACGATGACCTGGGCGCTATCCTCGAGGATGACTCGTCCGACGGCTTCGGCCACGGCTGGCATGGGTCCCACTCCCGCAGCAGCGGCCGCATCGATCATGGTGCGCACCA
>CALZGC010000193.1 GCA_945786985.1 uncultured Nitrospirota bacterium
CCGTGATCTGGGCGGTGGTATTCCCGGCAGGAATGGTCAGGTTACCCGACGTTGCCGCGTAGTCGCTATCGGCCGTCGTGGCCGTGCCGTCGGTGCTCGTGTAATCGACGGTGACGTCCGTGGCGCTGGGGTTGGTCAACGAGACCGTGAAGGTGAACGCGGTGGTGCCTGAATTGCCTTCATTAAGACTGACGTCATCGATCGAGATCGCTGTGGCGTCATCATTGTTGATCGTCCCGAGACCTTGATTGTCCGTGATCGCACCACTGGAGGCATTCGAGAGGTCTACGGTAAAGGTTTCATTGCCTTCCACTTTGAGGTCGCCCGTTACATTCACCGGGATAGAGCCGCTGGTGCTGCCAGCCGGTATCGTGATCGTGCCGGATGTTGCCGTATAGTCCGAATCGGCGGTCGTCGCGGACCCGTCGGTCGTCGTGTAATCCACGGTGATGTCGCTCCCGAAGGGATTGGACATCGTAACAGTAAAGGCAAAAGCCGTGCTCCCGGCGTTGCCCTCGGCAAGGGTGACGTCGTTGATAGAAATATTGGGCGGCGGGTAGTTGACGGTGACGGCAATGTCGGCCGTATTGGAGGTAGCGCCCTGGTTGTCCTGAACGGTATAGGAAATCGTAGATGTGCCGATGAAAGCCGCCAAGGGCGTGAACGTCACGAGACCCGTTGCGTTGACCGTAAAAGTTCCTTCGCCCGCAACGGTATAACTGTTTTGAATCCCCGCCGTACTCGGATCAAGATCGACGGTGGCCGCATTCAGGGACCCGTCACTGTCGCTGTCGTTGCTGAGAACGGTGATGTCGACGGGCGTGTTCTGCAGGGTGGTGGCGCTGTCATCGACGGCCAGCGGCGTCTCATTGAAAGAGATGTCATGCATGTTGATCCACTGATTGCCGACGGGTACAGCATCATTCCGATAGAGGATCGTAATCTGAGTAATCTGAGATTGTCCAAATGTGAATGTTGCATTCCCGGCCGCCGAGGTAGAGCCGGAGGGGCCGGTGCCGCGCACCGTGTTGGAACCAACCTGTGTGTTCGCCGTGCCGGTGGCGATGACCGTGGGATCGATGGGACCGGTGTTGTCGACGCCCGTTACTGTAAGCTGATCGATGTACTGGGTCCCCGCGTTGTCACGATCGACGTCGAAGAAGGAAAAGCCAACCCCCGCCACACCGGCCGGATAGCCCGAGAAGGTGAGCGTGATGGTATACTCGGGGGTGCCTGCCGTCAGGTTAGATCTGAGATAAAGCCCATTTTCAACCGGGAACAGACCGCCGGTATTATTGGCGTTGATGCTGGGGCTGTCGTCTTGCCCGGCGCCCACGTCACCAAGCAGAGCGGTATTTCCAGTCCAAGTCACGGTCACCGTACCGCTGCCGACGCTGTAGGCCTGGCTCAGGTTGGTTCTTCCCGGCGGGTTCCATGTAACCGCATCCCAGTCGAGCAACGCGGCCTGCGCCTGCGCGGCGCAGAGCACTAGGACCAGCAGAAGAACGAGTCGACGATAGAAGAAGCTTGCAATCATATACACTCTCAGCCGGATATTGCATGAGTGCTCACACAATATCCGGGCTAAACCGAATACCCCGGCCTTCCCTCTCGTTCAGCATGCGTCCTGCAGAGCGCAGCCTGAACAACTGGTCCCGTGCCCGGCACACAAAAACTCAATTTTTACGTGAGGAAGAATGGAAAAAATGCGGCAAGGTTTGTCTCAGTTTTTTTTCCGCCTCGGAATTTCATCGAATCACTGGATTCGAAAAGCTGATGAAATCCGACGCGAACACCTCGAAAAATGCCGTACCGCACTATCTATAATTCTAAGGCCGGCATTCCAGATCTGGCAACAAAAATATGGCATTATTTTCGCTGAGTCGCCTCAGGCTGGCTTTCTTTCAGTGGTATAACTTACTGAATTCAATGGTAATGACTGCAGAACACGACCAAGAGCGGAGCTGTAGACGCGAGAACAGCGTCACACTTTTGACGTTTTAGGGATGCGGAGGGTTTTGGGGGGCCTTCAAGGCGCAAAAACCGGCAAATGAAATTCGGCAGGGGGGGGAAGTTGCTGAACCTCAGCCCTTCTACGGCAAAGCAGACGGCTCGGTATTGGCGAGCACCTGTGAAAGCCTATCGGCAAGATCCTTTGGAGAACCGGTGCCCAAAGCTACTCGCAGCGTGCCGAGGAATTCCCGGTGGGGTCGACCGGCGCGGTAGTCCGGCTCTCGCGGCGGGTGCCTCAGATACCGCTCTATCAGCGAGATGTCGGAATCGACCAGGAGACTCACCGAATAGAGCAGCCGCTCCCGGGAACGGTGCAGGGACGCGCCTCCGATCTTGCGATCACCGAGGGCCAGATCGGAGATGCCCCGCTGCTCGAGCCCCGTCACACCGAGTCTCTCCAGACTTGCGATCAGCCACGCGGACAACCGCGTGAAGTGCGCTCTGTTCTGCCCGAATCCCGGCGCTTGCTCAACCACGCTCACCACGATGTTTCCCGGATCCAGCACCACGGCACACCCGCCTCCCCGGCGGCGTAGAACCGGCACACCATCTTCGCGGCAGGCCGTAATATGCACTTCCGTCTCGGGCTTGCTGCCCCGCCCCAGAACGACCTGAACTTCCCCGGGCACATAGACGAGGGTGTGCCTTTGACGATCGGCACGAACGGCCTCAAGGAGTGCATCGTCAAACGGGTAGGCGTCGATCTTCATCAGGCGTGGATGGCCCGGTTGTCCACCGCGAGGGCCGACTCCCGGACCGCTTCGGAACGTGTCGGATGGGCGTGAACGATGCGGGCCAGATCCTCACTGCTCGCACCAAACTCCATGGCCACCACCGCCTCGGCAATGAGTTCCGACGCGCCGTGGCCCAGGACATGCACCCCGAGGAGCCGGTCCGTATCCTGCGCGGCGATGATCTTGACCAGTCCCTCGCTTTCCCCTGCCGCCAGGGCCCGGCCGTTGGCCCGGAAGTAGAAACGGCCGGCGTTGTACGCGAGGCCCTCTTCTTTCACCTGCTCTTCCGTAAGTCCCACCTGCGCGAGCTCCGGCTCGGTATAGACCACGCTCGGAATAACGTCGTAGTTGACATGACCGGGCAGACCCGCGATATGCTCGGCCGCGGCCATCCCTTCTTCTTCCGCCTTGTGGGCCAGCATGGGACCTGCCACAAGATCGCCGATGGCGTAGATGTTTTCCAGATTGGTCTGAAGGTGTTCATTCACACCAACCCGGCCCTTCTCGTCGACCGCCACGCCCACCTCCGCGAGCCCCAACCCCTCCGAATAGGGGCGGCGCCCGACAGCCACCAGCACCCGGTCGCACTGCAGGGTTTCGGTCTTCCCTTTCGCATCTTCGATGCGCACCGCAACGCCCGCTTCCGAAACCTCGGCGGATGTCACCTTGGCGCCCAACATGAACGAGACACCCTGCGCCTTGAGCGCCCGCAGCAGCGTGCTCGCAATCATCTTGTCCGCGAAGGGGACGATTTGCGGCAGGAGCTCAATGACCGTCACTTTGGCACCGAGGCGCCGCCAGACAGCGCCCATCTCGAGTCCGACGGCCCCTGCGCCCACCACGACCAGGTGTTCGGGAACGGTCTCGAAGGAGAGGGCCTCCGTGGAGCTGACAATGCGGTTTCCGTCAAAGGCAAGCCCCGGAAGGGCTGCCGGCTCCGAGCCTGTGGCAAGAATGATTGTTCGCGGTTCAATTCCTTTCGCTCCCCCGGTCCCTTCGATCACGATCCGGTCCCGAGAACCCAGCCTCCCGGCACCCCGGAAGACCGTCACCTTGTTCTTCTTCATGAGACCGGCAACGCCGTCGGTCAACTGGCCCACGACCGTCTCTTTGCGCCGCATCATCGCCGTCAGATCGAGGGTCACTTCCTTGAAGACGAGGCCATGCTCTGCGAACCCTTCCCGGGCCCTTGCAAAAAGGGCGCTCGACTCCAGCAGGGCCTTGGACGGGATACAGCCGACCCGCAGGCACGTCCCGCCCAGGGCCGCCTCCTTTTCGACCAGGGCCACCCGCAGTCCCAACTGGGCCGCCCGAATGGCCGACACATAACCGCCGGGCCCCGCCCCCAGCACTGCCACATCGAAATCGGCCACGCTCACACCTCCAAAAGGATCCGTTCGGGATCGTCGATACACTCGACGATGCGCTTCAGAAATGTCACCGCCTCAGCACCGTCTACAATCCGATGATCGTAGGAAAGGGCCAGGTACATCATCGGTCGAATCACGATTTCATCGTTGACCACCACGGCCCGCTTCTGAATGCGGTGCATCCCCAGAATGCCGCTTTGCGGCGGGTTGAGGATGGGCGTCGACAGCAGCGAACCGTACACACCGCCGTTGGAAATGGTGAAGCACCCGCCGATGAGTTCCTCCAGTTTGAGCCGCCGCTTACCGGCGCGATCGGCAAAATCGTTGATCCGCTTTTCTATTTCCGCGAAACTCAACTGGTTCGCATTGCGGATCACCGGAACCACCAGCCCCTGTTCCGTCCCGACGGCAATGCCGATGTCGTAGTAGTGCTGATAGACGATCTCGTCCTTCTCGATGCGGGCGTTGAGCTGCGGCACCGTCCGCAGTGCGTCGACCGCTGCCTTGACAAAGAAAGACATGAACCCGAGGCGCACATCGAATTGCTTCTCGAACTTGTCCCGGTGCTTGGAGCGAAAGGCCATCACATTGGACATATCCACTTCGTTGAAGGTGGTGAGAATGGCAGCCGTCTGCTGTACCTGAACCAGACGCTCTGTAATCCGCTGTCGCAGGGGGCTCAAGGCAACACGCGTTTCCCGACCGGCTTCTTCCGCCTGCGTAGGTGCAGGCTTCCCGGCCGGTGCACCCGGTGCAGCCGCTTCGGACTTTGCGGGCGCCTTGGGTGCCTCGGGGACCTCGGGCACCTCGGGGGGTGTCGACTCCAGATGGGCAACCACGTCGCCCTTGGTGATGCGGCCCCCTTTGCCGGTGGCTGCAATCTTCCCGGTTTCCAGCCCGTGCTCATCGACCATGCGCCGCACAGCCGGGGAGAGGGGAGGCGCGTCGTCTCCTTTAGAGAGCTTCGCCTTGACCTGTTCCATGCCGGCCGGCGCCGAAACCGGTGGCCCCTGGCCGACGTCCTCTTTAGGTTTCTCCGGGGCGCGGAATTCTTCGGCAGCCTTGGATTGATCTTCCGCTTTCAACGGGGGCTCGCTGGGCCCTTTCTTCTCTGCCGCGTCGGTTTCGATTCGGGCCACCGTCTGTCCGATCGTGACCTGTGCGCCCTCCTCCACCAGAGTGGCCAATCGTCCCGGCACTTCCGCCGGTATGGCCATGGTCACCTTGTCGGTCTCCAGTTCGAAGAGTTCCTCGTCGGCCACCACCACCTCGCCATCCTGCTTGATCCAGGCAGTCAGCAAACCCTCGGTGATCGACTCCCCCACCTCCGGCACCTTGACCTCAACAATCATACCAGCGCACCTCCATGAATTCCCATGGCCTCCGAAACCAGAGCGGCCTGTTCCCGGCGATGGGTCTTGAGCGACCCCACAGCGGGACTGGCCGCCGCCTCTCGAGCCGCATAACTGAGCGGCACGTCCTGAAACACCTCTCGAAGTCGGGATTGCATAAACGTCCACCCGCCCCGATTCGTCGGTTCTTCCTGGGCCCAGACGACCCGCTCGAGATGGGGCCGCTCCCCGGCAATGCCGGCAAGCCGCTCCCGGGGAAAGGGGTATAACTGTTCCACACGGACGAGTTCCACATCCGCCAGACCGTTCTCTTCACGGGCCTCAACCAGATTGTAGTAAACCTTGCCGGAGCAGAGCACCAGGCGCCGAGTCGTCTCAGGTCTGGCAGGGTCTTCCAGCACCTCCTCGAATCGCCCGGCAATCAACTCCTCCACCGGCGAGACGGCAAGGGGATGGCGCAGCAGACTCTTGGGTGTCATCAACACCAGCGGCAACCGGAAGGGCCGCTTCACCTGGCGTCGCAGGACGTGAAAATACTGGGCCGGCGTCGTGGGAACACAGACCTGAATGTTCTCTTCGGCACAGGCCGCCAGGTATCGCTCCAGGTACGCGTTGGAATGCTCGGGCCCCTGGCCCTCGAACCCGTGGGGCAGCAGGAGAACCAGCCCGCTGGAGCGCTGCCATTTGGACTGGCCCGCCACGATGAACTGATCGATCACCACCTGCGCCCCGTTGGCAAAATCTCCGAACTGGGCTTCCCACATGATCAACATATTCGGCTCCGACCACGAGTAGCCGTATTCGAAACCAAGGACGGAGGCCTCCGCAAGGGGGCTGTTGTAAACGCACAGACGGGCCTGGGCCTCCCGGACGTGGTTGAGGGCGGCGTAGGGATCGGCCGTTTCCGTATCCCGCCAGACCATGTGACGCTGGGAAAAAGTCCCCCGTTCACTGTCCTGACCCGACAGGCGGACCGGTACGCCTTCGACGAGAAGACTCCCGACGGCCAGCGCTTCCGCCAGGGACCAGTCAACGCTCTCCCGTTTCTGGACGGCTTCCCGTCGCGCGGGAAGGGCCTTCTCAATCTTGGGATGCAGATGAAACCCTTCCGGCACCGTCGTGATCCGCTGCGCCACCTCCTGAAGTACTTCATTGGGGACACCCGTCTCCACGGCATCAAACGAAAAGGGCGTCTCCAGACCCTCCCACGGTCCCTGGAACCCATCCAGTTCGCAGGCGGGCGCACTGGCCTTGGCCTTCTGGTAGGCTTCCTCCAAGCGGTTCTTAAAGCCATCGGCCAACTGCTGCGCCGCCTCCTGGGTGAGCTCGCCCGCATCCACCAGCCTCTTGGCATAGATGCTCCGCACCGTGGGATGGCGCCGGATCTTTTTGTAGAGGAGGGGCTGTGTGTATCCCGGCTCATCGGCCTCGCTGTGGCCGTGACGGCGAAAACAGATGAGATCGATCACCACGTCCCGGCCGAACTCCTGTCGGAACTGAAGGGCCAGTTCCGCTACGTGGACCGCCGCTTCCGGATCGTCGCCGTTGACGTGGAAAATGGGCGCCTCTACCATTTTCGCCACGTCCGTCACGTACTGAGACGAGCGTCCCTCCTCCGGAAGGGTGGTGAATCCGATCTGATTGTTGATGACGAGATGGACGGTGCCCCCCACCTGATACCCGCGCAGCCGGGAGAGGTTGAACGTCTCAGCCACCATCCCCTGCCCGGAGAAAGCCGCGTCTCCGTGGATCAGCAGAGGAATCACCTGCACTCGCTTCTCTATGTCCTTTCGCTGCCGCTGTTTCGCCCGAGCACGTCCCAGAGCGACAGGATCCACGGCTTCCAAATGACTCGGGTTGGCCGTCAGACTGAGCTTGATCGATTTGCCCGACGGCGTCGACACTTCCGATGAGTAGCCCTTGTGGTACTTGACATCGCCGTCCCCGCAGACGCTGCCGGGCAGAAAGTTATCCTCAAACTCGGTGAAGATCATGGTGTAGGACTTCTCAAGAATGTTGGCCAGAACGTTTAGCCGCCCCCGGTGGGCCATCCCGATGACGATCTCTTCCACCCCAAGTTCGGGGGCCAGGTCGACCACCCTGCGCATCATGGGGATAAAGGTCTCACCGCCCTCGATGGAGAAGCGCTTCTGACCGAGGTAGCGATTCTGGATGAACTTCTCCAGGAGTTCCGCGTCCATGAGCTGCTCCAGAATCCGCAGCTTGTCGGCGCGATCCCGGGGCGGCCGGTTCTTTACCGGCTCCATGCGGGCTTCCAGCCAGCGGCGGATCTTCATATCCTGAATGTGCAGATACTCCACACCGACTGGGCCGCAGTAGGTCTCACGCAGCATTTCGATAATGTCCCGAAGTGTTGCCCGTTGGTCGAAATGAAGGTGCCCCGTATCGAAGATACGTTCCAGGTCCTTTTCGGTAAAGCCGAAGTTGGAAAGCTGCAGGTCGGGCAGATCCATGGGAGGCTCGGAAAGCGGATTCGTCCGGGCGATGCGGTGCCCCTGCTCCCGGTAATTGTAAATCAGGGATGCCGCACCCGACTGGTCCCGGGCCTGCTGGGCCGCGACGCAATCCCGGGGGCAGGTTGCCAGGTCCACCCCCTGAAAGAAGATCTGCCAGGATTCGTCCAGAGAGTCGGGATCCTTCTGCCACTGCTCGTAGAGAGCCTCCAGGTAGTCGGGATCCAGCTGCGCGGCGACGTTGGGCCTCATTGATGTTCCTCCTTATACTCGCCATCCGACTTGATCGGAATACAGATATCCTCTGGTACCCGCAATCAGTGCCGGAGCCGACCCGAACCGACAGAGCTGCGATGCAGCAGCCTCTCTGTCACGCCTGCGCCAGCTGCCGCAGCACATAGTGCAGGATCCCGCCGTGTCGGTAGTACTCAAACTCCTGCGGCGTGTCGATGCGCACCGTTGCCTTGAAGGTTTCGACGGAACCGTCCGACCGGGTGGCCCGCACCTCCACTTCCCGCTTCCCCTCCGGGCTTTCAATGTCGAACGTCTCTTCGCCCGTCAACTTGAGCGACGCGGCACCGGCACCTTTCGCAAACTGCAGCGGCAGTACGCCCATACCGATCAGGTTGCTGCGGTGGATCCGCTCGTAGCTCTCGGCGATCACGGCACGGATACCGAGCAGACGGGTCCCTTTGGCCGCCCAGTCCCGGGACGAACCGGATCCGTATTCCTTTCCGGCGAGCACCACCAGGGGCATCCCTTCCTCCTGATAGCGCATGGCGGCATCGAAGATGGAGGCCTGCTCCCCGTCGGGCAGATGCCGCGTAAACCCACCCTCCACATCGGGCACCAGTTTGTTGCGCAGCCGAACGTTGGCGAAGGTCCCCCGCATCATCACCTCGTGATTTCCCCGCCGGGACCCGTAGGAATTGAAATCCCGAGGCTGCACCCCGTGCGCGATGAGATATTGACCGGCGGGACTGCTCGACGTGATCGCCCCCGCGGGTGAGATGTGATCCGTCGTCACCGAATCGCCGAGGCAAACAAGCACGCGCGCACCCGAGATCCCTTGAACGGCAGGCACTTCCAGGGTGAGATCCTGAAAGAAGGGCGGATGCTTCACGTATGTGGAGTCGGGCTCCCACTGATAGAGATCGCCCGCCGGCACGGGCATCGATTTCCACTGCGCGCTCCCCTCGAAGACCTCGCCGTAACTCTTCTGGAACATCTCCGACTGCAGGTCCCGTTCGATGACCGCTTTGATCTCCTCCTGCGTCGGCCAGAGGTCCTTCATATAGACCGGTCGGCCGTCCTTGCCGGTCCCCAGAGGCTCGCTGTGCAGGTCGATGTCCATATGTCCCGCCAAAGCATAGACGACCACCAGCGGCGGCGAGGCCAGGTAGTTGGCCCGGACCTCTCCGTGAATCCGTCCCTCGAAGTTCCGGTTCCCGGACAACACGGAGACCGCAACCAGTTCCCCCTGGGACACGGCTGCCGAGATTTCCTCGCTCAACGGGCCGCTGTTGCCGATGCATGTGGTACAGCCGTAACCCACCACGTTGAACCCGAGCTCTTCCAGGTACGAAAGCAGTCCCGCTTTAACGAGGTAGTCGGTAACCACCTTCGAGCCCGGCGCCAGACTGGTCTTGACCCACGGCTGTGTCTTAAGCCCGCGCTCCCTCGCCTTCTTCGCAACCAGCCCGGCCCCAATCATGACCGAAGGATTGGAGGTGTTGGTACAGCTCGTGATGGCCGCGATCACCACCGATCCGTGGGACAGCTCAAATCGTCCGTCCTTTCCGGAGACGGGCACGGCGCTCTTCGCGATCAGCTGATCCCCCTTGCTGCCATTGCCTGCGCCGAGCATGCCGGCGATCACTTCCTGAAACCCGGCCTTGGCTTGTTTCAGGGGGACCCGATCCTGCGGTCGTTTCGGACCGGCCAGACTGGGCTCCACCGTTGCCAGATCGAGGTGCAGCGCATCCGTGTAGGTTGCCTCCGGGCTGGCGGCGGTATGAAACATCCCCTGCTCCTTGAGGTATGCTTCCACGAGCAACACCTGTTCCTCCGCTCGGCCACTGAACCTCAAATAGTGCAGGGACTCCGCGTCCACCGGAAAGAGGGCCGACGTGCACCCCATCTCGGGGGACATGTTGCTGATGGTCGCGCGGTCCGCCAGGGAGAGCCGGGCCAAACCTTCCCCGAAGAATTCCACGATCTTTCCCACCACGCCCTTTGCCCGCAGCATTTCGGTGACCATCAGAACGAGGTCGGTGGCCGTGGCCCCCTGGGGCAGTTGGCCCGTCAACTTGAAGCCGACCACCTGAGGAATGAGCATGCTGATCGGCTGGCCCAGCATGGCCGCCTCAGCCTCGATGCCCCCGACGCCCCAGCCCAGCACGCCGAGCCCGTTGATCATGGTCGTGTGCGAGTCGGTGCCCACGAGGGTGTCCGGGAATGCCCAGCCACCGTCATCGCTCATGACGACCCGTGCGAGATATTCGAGGTTCACCTGGTGGCAGATGCCGGTTTCCGGGGGGACCACACGGAAATTCCTGAAAGCGGACTGCCCCCAGCGCAGAAAGCCATAGCGTTCGCGGTTCCGCTCGAACTCCCGCTCGCTGTTGATCCGCAGCGCCTCGGTTGAGCCGAAGGCATCGACCTGAACCGAGTGGTCGATCACCAGTTCCGCCGGCTGCAGCGGGTTGATCTGTGAAGGATTTCCGCCCAGCTTCTTCAGTGCCTCCCGCATCGCGGCGAGGTCGACCACCGCAGGCACCCCGGTAAAGTCCTGAAGCAGGACGCGTGCCGGCCGAAAGGAGATTTCATTGGACGGCGTCGCGGCCGGCTCCCACCGGGCAAGCGCCTCGATGTCCGCGGCCGTCACCGTGCTGCCATCCTCAAAGCGCATCAAATTCTCGAGCAGGACCTTCAGGGCGTAGGGCAGCCTCGCCACCGGCAGCCCGGCCCGCTCCAGGGCATCGAGCCTCGCAATACGGTACTCTCGTCCCCCGGCCTTCATCTTGCCGTAGCTTTTGAACGTATCCATGATAATTCTCCGATTTTCTTGGCAATATCGTCAAAAAAGGTTACCGTCCGCACGGGCTTTACGTACAGCACCCCTGCCCCCCATTCGATCGCTGTCCGAAACCTTACAGCCGGCGCCTTTCCAGGACAAACCCCTGTTTTTTCTATCAGACCGTTCCAAAGTGTAGCGCTTCGTCCCTATTTTGTCAAAAGAGTCGTGCCCTGACGTCAGGACTTCCTTATCCTGCATGATAGTGCCTTGACCATGGGTTATTTTCAGGAGCGAAATAGCTCCTCAAGCGCTCCCTTGGCGCCCAACCCGCGTATTGTGGAGTTCAACGACCTTAAGGTAGGAAGTGGAAGACGGAGAGAGACCAGAGGACGGCGTAACGGAGGACGGAAACTTCACAAGGTCGAAGACCCCGTTAAACGCAGGGCCTCAAACGGGGCAGGCAGGCTTCGGACAGAGAAAGGCCAGGGGGCGGTGGGCAGATTGAAGGCTACAATCAAAAGTGCGAAAGATTCCTGAAGCTACCGGGCTTGACGATACTATTCTTCGCTTGTATCTTTTAGCCACGGCGTGCTGGCTTGATCAAATCATCTGCATAAAAGGAATTTTGAGCTGAAAGAGTTATGTGCGCAATAAAGCTGTATCGGGACAGCACGCTGAAGATCATCCGGCGGCGAAACCGCAAGCCGACGCCCGGCCCAAGTGTGCTTCTGATCCCGGCCTCTTGGTGGCGGGCGCAGTTTCAGCTCCTCTATTCATTCTCGCGGAGTTGACATGATGGCGGCTCGGGCCGTTCGTGCCTATGGCAAGAATGAAATCAGCGAGATGATCGCATCATGGGTTGCCCCGGAGAGGGTTCCGCGAAAGTTCAATGTCGTCACGGACACGTCTGACTTTTTTCGGGTGAGCTATGACGATGTGCTTCTGTTGAACAATCATCCCTACCTGGTTCGTAACACAGCGAAGGAGGGGCGATTCGGCCTCGACGACGAGCCCAAATTCTGGGTACGCCGCGCCATTGATCTGATCGATGGAACGCGCAAGATTATCAAGATGGTCTACCACGAAGATTTCAATCTGCGTGTAGGTCAGGTTCTATTCAAATGTGTCCGTAGCCCGAAAAAGGAGGCGCGCATCCTGGACAAGGTGCACGGTCATGACCGATTCATGCAGGGATTCTCAGTCACGGACCCGGCGGGCAACAATGTGCGGATCATTGACCACATCAAGGGAAGAAGACTGATCGACGTGATGGACGATTTGTCTCTGTCACATGAAGATTACTTTGCAAACTATTTCCCCTCTTTCCTGGATGAATTCATTGAACTCGTCAAGGCGATCGAATTCCTGCACGACCGGGGAGAAAAACATGGTGACATACGACGAGACCATTTGATATTGGACAGCGAAAGCAACCACTACCGATGGATCGATTTTGATTTCAATTACATCCATCGGGAGAACCCCTTCGGGTATGACCTCTTCGGGTTGGGCAATATTCTGGCGTACATTACCGGTCAGGGAGATGTTACGCTTCATGACCTCATGGAGACCCGCGCCGCGGTTCTCGAACAATTGACGGATGAGGACCTGAATATTATATTCAGAAACAGGGTCATGAATCTGAAGAAGGTTTTTCCCTATATCCCGGATGCACTGGACTATATGCTGCGCCATTTTTCTTTGGGCGCCAATATATTCTACGAACAGACGTCCCGATTTCTGTCGGACGTGATGGTGGTGCGCGATGACCTCAGATAAAGGACCGGGGGGAGGCAACAGCATATCCTCGGCGAAGAAGGAGAGCGATGCGTCTGGATTGATCAAGGACCGCCATATCCTCGTGGCCGTGGACGACTCCAAGAGTTCCGAGCGCGCGGTGCTTTACGTGGCCGATTTTCTGGGAGATGCGCCGGGGTTCCGGGCGACGATATTCAACCTGGTGACCGCCCCCGAAACGGAATTCTTTGAATCAGAAGAGAAACGCACGGCATGGATTCAAGAGCAAGAGAACAAGATGGGGAAGCTTCTCGACAGATACCGCCAAATCCTTATCCAGGCAGGATTTCCGGAGGAGAAGGTCTTCACCGAAGTCCTCACCAAAGAGTATCCGTCCATCGCGGAGGCGATTCTTGAGGAACAGCAAAAACTTGACTCCTGCACGGTCGTGGTCGCCCGGCACAAAATCTCAAGGGAAGAAGAATTTCTGCTCGGCAGCACCACCAACAAGCTCCTGCACATGCCCAAGAATTGTTCCCTCTGGATCATTGAATAATCAGTCTACCCTCTTTTCCCCGGGTCAAACGCCCCTTCTCCCATAAGCGCCCTGATGCCCATCAGGAAGCGCATTTATCACGCGCCAACCTCGCAGTTGGCGATCCCAGGATCGGGTTGAGGCAGTTCCTGTGGCTTCTTCAATCTTGGGGTCAAAATGGGGCTTCTAAGGCAGAAGAAAAGCTCGTTTTTTGGAAAACACACAATGAATTTATTGGTTGCCGTGGTCCGACCCGCGAGAGGCCCCTCCGGTCTTAGGTGGTTCGCTTATTCTATGGCAAACCAAGCTCAGGCTTTAGCTGGTATACACAAGGCCTCATTGAACAGATCACCTTGCCATGTGGCCCGCATTCGCATAGGTTGCATCCGTCAACCGCAGTGAACGAGACGCCAGATTCGTGGAGGACTCCGCGATACTCACAGAATGGTGGACAGGGACTTGGCGCGCAAATAACCGTTCCGTCATCAAGGCATACGCATTGGTTGCACCCGTCATCAACTGTGAACGTGGCGCCACGTTTGTAGGTCGTGCCATCGTACTCGCACAATGGAGGGCAGGCTATTTTTGTACAGGCGACCGCGCCGCTTTTCGTGCAGGTGCACGTGTTGCAGCCATCCCCGGCGGGGAAGGATTCTCCTGCCTGGTATGCCGTACCGTCTACGTTGCAGGTCGCACAGATCCCCGGGGCATCGCCCGTCGGCTCTACAGGCACGCAAATCAACCCCTCGGCACAGCGCTCTCGGTACCATGGCAGTACGAAGCCGTCACAGCTTTGCCCCGGACCTGCAAAGGGGACGCATTGCCCAACGCCTGCCTCATCTGGCCGGCACCATGAGTCGGCGGCGCAGTCCCGGTCAGTCACGCACTCGTCCCTGCAGACTTGCGCACCGGTCTGGTCAAAAAACTCTGCGTTGCAACCACCGCAGTAGTTGGCTACGCACTGTGCATCAGGCTCATCGCACTTGTTTACTTCACAAGGATCGACGAAGCATTGCACCGGACGGGTTCCGTCATTGCAAACGCACTCGTCACCGCAGCAGTTCAGCCTCGTCTCCAGAAACCGCCAGTCCTGCTTCGTGAGTGCGTCGAGCGGCAGGTTGTAGTCACACGAGTTGATGTGAACGACTGGATGCCAGCCAGACTTTCTTGCGTCGCGTCGGCCGTTTAGATAGTAAGTGAAACCTTTCTTGAGGGTCATGCCGCAAGCGGCGCCGCTGATTGCAGACTTAATAAATACTTTATCTCCCTCAGCGAGGCATCCTTTAAACCCTCTCAATACTCGACCCACGTAAGTAACATCACCGTGCAGTGAAATATTGTCTTGCTGCAGGGTACGATCCTGCTTCCTTGCTTTGTAGACTTTGACGGCGATTACATCGTCCGCGGAGTTATAGCTGCGGGCCAGGTCGGGCGGAAGGCATGAGCAAGCATGAGCGAAAGATGGAGTGAATAGGACAGCCACTGTTGACAGCATCAAGGCTGCAAAGAGTTCTTTGGTCATCATCTGCACCTCCTTGTTAGTTCGGATACCTCTCTTTGTGTGGAAGGGTCTTTGCTGGACGAAAACTGGTTAGATAACACATGATGTGCCAGAATCATGAGAGCCAGGATCAGTGAATGATTGGAATGTTCATTCACAGCTATACCTGCAATATACAGCAGTAAAAGTTCTTGTCAACGAATATTCAACCTATTGACTCAATAATCACCTTATGTCATATGTCTTATGACAACTTATTGCCGTTTTCTGCTATTTCATGGATAGGAAAAGAACAATCGGCCAGGACGGCCTTGACAAGGTGACCCATAAGTGTTACGCCCCGTTTCCACGGAGGTGAAATAGATGCCAGCAAAAAACCCGAGGGTTAATGTGGTGTTGGAAAAAGGTCTTTTCAAAGTCATCGAACGCCTTGCGAAAAGGGATGGCGTTTCGTTATCCCTGAAGGTCAGAGATCTTGTAAAAGAAGCGTTAGAAGTTGAAGAGGACATCGATCTTGCCTTGTTTGCAGAAAAAAGGGAAAGCACCTTTCGGAAATCGAAAGCCTTGAAACACGACGAGGTCTGGTAGTTTTGTCTTTTCGACTACGATACCATCCTGATGTCAATGAGATCGATATCCCTGCACTGAACGCACGGTTCAGGAAACGTATCCAACGTGCAATAGAAACGCGCCTCACGACAGCTCCTCATGAATACGGACAGCCCCTGAGAAGAACACTGAAGGGATATTGGAAACTGAGAGTCGGTGATTACAGGACTGTTTTTAAGATATCTCACAGCGAAGTCTGGATACTCGGGATCATACACAGAAGAAAAGTGTATGAGAAGGTAGGAAAGAGAGACTTATAGCGCTTGCCCCGTTAGAGTCAAGGAGTCTAATGGGTGCTTGCCCCGTTAGACCTTTAGGTCTAATGGGTGCTTGCCCCGTTAGACCTTTAGGTCTAATGGGGTCTGACCCTCTAGAAGTTCCAAACGCTGCAAAACAATCATCCGATGATGAAGAAATAGACCCGGCTTTCAATGAACAAGCGTTCTTTCGTACGGAACCTTATAGTGCGCCTGCCCCCAAGAGCTCTTCTCCTGCGGGATAGGAGAAAATTGAAACGCATATTTAAAGATCAACAGCTTTTATGTTATTATCCATTTTGGCCTGAAAATCAGTCTTTTATCATTTTCAGAAATTTACAGGACATTAATGAAGAAGGAGAATTACCATGACAACGAACGAGATAGCAGAAAAGAGGCCTCTCTGGTTACTGATCGAGGAGAAGATCCTCGGGTTGAGTGCCAGCGACCTCGAAGCCGGTAAACTTGAACAGACTATTGCAAATATGGCGAAAGCCCTTGATGATACCGGCTACAATGTTTCAAGACACGGGGGTAACATGCTTCAGCTGCGGTGGGCTCTGGACTCAACAATCAGGGCAGGAAAGGCCATGATGGAGGATTTCAACGCTGCGGTGTCCGCCCTTACTGTGGAAGACGTTTCTAATTCCCGTAAGGCAACGGCCGGTCTTATAGAAGGCCTGAAAGATACCTGGCCTGCACTCAGGGAGTTTGACCGGAGAGCTGATATCCTTGAGATTGTAGAAAGAACCCGGCTGGACCTGTACGTTGTCAGGGCAAAGGAGCTGGGTGGTGAGGAAGGAATAAGGTACCTGATCGCAGACGGTCTGGCGCCTGAGGTAATCGTCGACAGGATGGGCATTGCGCAGGAGGAATATACACGTGTAAATGCTGTGGTGGAAGCAGAGCTCGCCGAAAAAGCCAGAGTCAAGTCGCTGTTTGATGAGGCCGAGGGAAAGTCGGATGAAGACAAGATTAAGCAACTGATCAATGAAAAGGTGACTGATGAGTTAATGATTGAGGTCTGCGGATTTGATCAGGCTGCGATCGACGCTTTGAAAAATGCGATGGAGGAGGAACTGAAGGAAAAGCTAAGGCGTGAAGAAGAAGAGGCCGCCCGAAGGAAGGCCGAGGCTGAAGGTCCCTCTCTGGATAACATGTCTAATGACCAGATACTCGAATATATCGAATCCATTCGTGAAATAATGGAGTTTACCGACAAGGAAAATGAGATCCGGGTGATGAGTGAACAGAGCTCAATCCCGAAAGCGATTGTAGGTTTGGCCTTAGCCGGTCCGGACGCGCTAGACGAGCTTGAGAAAAAAGCAGGAGGATAAGCGCGAGCCCGACTTTGAGACTACAGGACAGGTTTCTCATTCAAGACTGTGCTTAACAAAATTATAGTGCCTGCCCCGTTAGACTCTTCGAGTCTCGGGTGCATGACCCCATAGAACTAGAAGTCCTTTGCCGGGTACCTTGTACCTGCCCTTCTCCGTCCCCTGACCCCCGACCCCTGTCGCTCCTCCATCAGGGCAGGGTCATCTTGATTTCGATCCTTCGATTTCGTCTCCAGGCCTCAGCGTTGTCACTAGGATCAAGGGGGCGGTTCGGGCCGAAGCCGGCGGCAATGAGCCTTTGGGGCGGGATGCCCTGGTCCACCAGGTAGCGCACTATGGAAATGGCCCGGGCCGTGGAAAGCTCCCAATTGGACGGAAACTGAGGGGTATTGATGAACCGCCGATCGGTGTGGCCGTCGATGCGAAGCACCCAGTCCATATCCGTGGGAATCTTTTGGGAGACCTCTTTAAGGCTGGCGGCCAGCTTGGTGAGTTGCTGCTGACCAGCCTTGCCGAGATCGGCCGAGGCCGAAGCGAAGAGCACCTCAGACTGAAAAACGAAACGGTCGCCAACAATGTGCACATCCTCTCGGTCACCGAGTATCTCGCGGAGGCGGCCGAAAAAATCGGAACGGTATCGGTTGAGTTCTTCCACCTTCCGCGCGAGAGCCAGATTGAGTCGCTTGCCCAAGGTGTCGATCTGAACCTTCTGCTGATCGGATTCGGCCTTAGCCAAATCGAGAGCAGCGGAAAGCGCCGAGAGTTGTTCCCGAAGGGCACTGATTTGCTGATTGAGCATTCTGATGGTGCTTTTGTGTCCTTCGGACAACTGACGTTCTTCGGCAAGCACGCGATCCTGTTCTTCAATGCGGGCCGATAGATCGGCAATACGGATATCTTGTTCTCCAATTTCCGCCTGGGCGAGCAGCGTGCGTTCCTCTGCAGACGATAACTCCGCCAAAAGTTGTTTGCGTCGATCACGTTCCTCCCCTAGGGTGGCCAACTGGGATTCAAGTCTTGAGCTCATATTTCCCACCTCTGCTTCCAACTGCTCTCGCATCCGGCGAAGGGCTGCTATGTCCTGCTGCAAACTGGCGATCTCGAGCAGCTTAAGCCGTATGGTTTCCTTGTCCGCAGTGATGAGCTTTTGCGCTTGGATGAGTTGTTGGCTAAGGTCCTCCACTTTGCCTTCCGCTTCCTCAGCCCGGCCGGTGGTAAGTAGAAGCCTCGCGCTCAGGTCGTCCTTTTCAGCCAGGCTTGCCCGCAGCTCGGCCTCAAGGTCGGCCACGGTCTGTTCGAGGTCGCTGGTTTTGGTCTGCTCAAGGGAGAGAATCTTTGCCAGCTCCTCGATGTTCCGGGTCAACAAGGCCAGGGCTGCTTCACGGCCTGCCAGCACCCCCGCAAGGGTGAACTGGGCAATAACGAAAAAGAGCATCATGAAGATGAAGACAAGAAGCACCGAGGCAAGGGCGTCCACAAAACCGGGCCAGATATTGATGCTTCGTGTGCGGCGGGTCAGGGGAAACACGGCACTCCCAAAAGGTTAGGGATTTCTTTCACGGCCGGCAAGGGTTCGGGTGAGGAGCCTCAGTTCCTGACGAAGCTCTTGCACCAGTTCGCGCTGGCTCGTGGACGCGGTTTCCGTGATCTTGAGTAAGGTGGTATTGAGATCGTGCAGTTGATCCCGCATGGATTCCTTGCCCGAGGTCTCAATCTCGATGGCATCGGCCAGGCGACTGAACAGGGGCTGGAGATCCTGCTGTTGCCGTGCCTGCATCTTATTCTGTTGCTGCTCCGTGCGGACCAGATCGCCTAAGTCAACAAGGTGGCGGGTGAGCTGCAAGTGCTGCTCCCTCATGCCGGTGCGTTCCTCTTCGCTCCGGCTCAAGATCCGCTCCAGTTTCTCCAGGCTGTCAGCGGTCTTCTCGAGTAGCCCTTCGATATAGGCCGGAATTGGGGCCTCGCCATCGGAAAGGGGACCACTTGAGATATGGGTCATGTCCGCCAGCCAGTCTTCCAGCTCCTTGAAAAAGCGGTTTTCAGCATGTCCTGCCTGCAGATCGAAAAAGCCGAGGATCAATGAACCGCCAAGCCCGAAAAGAGATGAACTAAAGGCCGTTCCCATCCCGGCCAGAGGGCCCTGAAGGTTCTCTTTGAGCCGGAGAAAGGCCTTATTCAAATCATCCCCGCCCATGTCCAGTCCTGCGATCACCTTTCCCACGGATGAAATCGTATCGAGCAGGCCCCAGAAGGTGCCGAGCAGTCCAAGGAAGATCAAAAGCCCGATGAGATATCGGGAGATGTCGCGGTGTTCATCAAGCCGCATACGGACGCCGTCGAGCATTGAGCGCGCCGCCATCGCTGAAATCCGCAGTCTTCCCCCCCGTTCGGTGAGCATGCGGTCCAGAGGGGCAAGCAGCTTGGGTTCCTTCCGGAAATCCGGCTCTAAAGGGTTACGCCTTTCCTCAAGCCAGGCTAGTTCCGGCCCAAGCGCAAAGACTTGACGGAAGGTAATGGCAATGCCTACGATCATCACGCCAATGATCATGCCGTTAAAGACCGGATTAGCCTGGAAAGCTTCTTTCAGAGCGGGAAAAAGAAATGCAGTAACCAGAACGACCAGGCCAAGGAAAAGCGACATCCAGTAAATGACTTTGCTTTTCATCACAATGAACCTGCCTTTGTTTCTGAAATGAATGGGTGATTATGCTTGGGACATTGATTATAGCATAGGGATGTTGAGACAGGGGGCAAGGACATATGATAGGAATTCACTTTCACAAGGATGTCAGGATAAATACCCTAGAATTTGGCAATTGTCAAGCAGCAGCATTGATGTCATACATTCTTATGACAAGTTATTGTCTTTTTCTGTTATTGCATGCATGGGAAATGGAAACATGCGCCACGTCAGGGTGGACGAAAGAAAGAAAATCGTATTAACCCGGATATTGCATGAGTGATCGTCATGAGAGGCCTCATGGGTGCTGGACGCGCCACAGGCAAGGCGCAGAAAATTTCCTGGCTGAAGACATATTGAAATATGTCAGTGGTCCTGTACGCAAATTTGGTGAAGTATAGAGAACGTCGTAGCGCGATCTCCTCAAGGCGCGCGACTGAAGCGTACCCCCTGCGGTACGTCGCAGAAAGCGCATCCCAAGACACCTTAATGTATAAACCGCCGCTGGCGGCATGAATCAGAGTGAAGCGGGAGGATGGCCCGGTGAAGGACGTTCTTCGCCGGGGAAAAGCCAACGCAGACGAGGGCGCGCTACGGCACTCGAATACCACCGTATTTACGAATAGGGCCACCAGATCAGGAAATTTTCTGTAACGCCGCATGTGCCAAACTATCCGGCCTCGTCATAGATCCACTCATGCAATATCCGGGTTAAATATGCAACCGAAAGAGACTACAGGACAGGTTTCTCATTCAAGACTGGGGAGCATAAAGGGGACAGGGGTTTTTCAACGAAGAATATGCATTAAAAAGTAGCCTTTTATGGTTCCGTGACCCTTCAGAAGTTCCGCAGCTAGCGGGCACCGAACACCTTCTGCAGCAGCTCTGTAGTGCGTTTGACCGGGTTCTCGCGGATGGCCGCTTCCTCTTTGGCTAGATAGAAGAAGATGCCATCCATCCCCTTCTCGACTACATAACCGTTCAGGTCGCCCTTGATGTCGGGGACAAAGGGGAGCTTGCCGTATTCGCCGAGCACGGCGTCGTAGGACTGCACGGCGCCTACTTCAGACATGGTCTGGGCCACTAGCGGCTCCATCTCCTTGCCCAGGGGCGCCGACATCTTCCCCTGGAAATAGCGGGTGGCCGCATCTTCCGGGCCGTTGTAGATCTTTTGAACGTCTTCCAGGGTCATCCCCTCAATGGACTGGAGGAACAGGGCCTTGGCCTTGGGGGCGGCCTGTTCGGCTGCGCGGTTGAGCTTCAGTTCCAGGTCGTCAAGCATGGCCGACTTACCGATGGCCGCCAGCCCCGTGCGCACCTTATCCAAGCTGCCGGGCAGGGGGATATGGATCTGCGGGTCGGCGTTGAAGCCATCCAGCGCGCCGACTTGACTGACCACCCGCTCGCTGCCGACCCGGAGGGCCTCTTTGAGCCCGGCGGCAATATCTCCGTCACTCAGCCCCGCGCGAGTTACAGCCTCTCGTGCCGGGCCGGAACGGAGCAGATCCTTGCCGGACTTCAGCCAGTCGATGGCGGCCGCCGGCGGGGGGAGCAGCAGGCCGAGGCAGCACAGAGCCAGCAACAGGGTCCGTCCTGCGAATCTATGTGTGTCACCTGTCAAGGTCGTCATCCTTAACTCCTTGCAGAAAGTGAAATGATAGGAATTCGTTTTCACAAGCATATCAGCAATATACCTCAGAAATGGATATTGGCAAGTAGCATCCTTGGTCTCATGTACTTTATGACATTCCTTTTCTCTTATTGCATGCATGAAAAAAGCGAAAGATGCACCAGATCTGGGGAGCCTTCAGATGAACGTCAATGTCAATGGATTAGACCCAGAAATCTTTTCCGTTCATTTTCTTTGCACGCCCCGAGAAGTTCTTGGACAAGAATTATTTTCTAAGATCAACTTCTAACGGGGCACGCCCAAAGAAAATGAACCAAAAGAAAGGGCGCCCGGTCACTTGGCCCTCCTTCGGAGGGCTACCCTGCGCTTCTCGAAACGACACGGGCGTACGGTGGCGCATTCCGCAAACGGAGCGACATTCGAGTGCCGCAGATCCGCCTCATCGGCGTTACGCTCCCTGCGCCATACCGCAGCGGGTATGCCTCGCTCGCAAGCCTTGATGAGACGGCTCTGCCGCCTTCTCGGTGCTTCACCCCATTTGCGAAAAGCACCACTTCGGAACTCGCCCCGTTAGAAGTCTTGAGCGAGAATAATCTTCTAAGATTGACTTCTAACGCGGCTCGCTTCGCTTGCTGGGGGGGATGCTCGCCCCGGGAGGTTTTGAGCAGGAATAATCTTCTGAGATTAACTTCTAACGGGATGACATGGGGGGCGAGCCCCCTACGGGGGCTTGACGAAAAATAGAACTCGACAATGAAGAGATTGATATGCAATAGTGGGTCGTGGTGAGTTCACCTGACAACAACTACAGATTCGAAGGGAGAAACTCTGTTTCCAAGCTGAGGGTTCCGGAACTTCTATGGCGGTCAGTCCTGAACACTAAAGGTGCTGGTTGGCAGGCTGGGTAAAGAAAAAGATCAAAATGTGCTATGTGTAGATCTGGGTCCCCTGGAAGTTTTCATCCATCTGTCGGATGCCAAGGTTGAACAGCACTTTGCGCAGATTGACAATACATTACCATAAGCCAAAATGAATATGAGGGGTAAAATTGAACCTTTAGGATCATTACATTGTCGGTTGTACTTATCTGCATATCGTCGGAAGGGTAAATCGAATCATCCGAAAGGGGGAAAGTCATGATAAAGAAAGCTTTTATGGGGATTTTAATTTTCGCACTGTTTTTTTTGGTGACGGCAACACATGCCGAAGAACTGATGGGGAGGGTGCAGAAGGTGTTCAAGCCGATCCCCATGGCACCTCCTGCCCTGGACAGGAACCCGATCACCCCTGAGAAGGTCGAGCTCGGAAAGATGCTCTACTTTGACCCGAGGCTTTCGTCAAGCTCCCTGATAAGCTGTAACACCTGCCATAACATCGGCATGGGCGGCGACGACTTTCAGGAAACCTCCACCGGTCACGGTTGGCAGAAAGGACCGAGGAACGCTCCGACCGTGCTGAACTCCATTTTCAACCTGGCGCAGTTCTGGGACGGCAGGGCGCCGGATCTAAAGGAGCAGGCCAAGGGACCGGTACAGGCAGCGGTCGAGATGAACAACACCCCGGAAAGGGCTATGGAAACCATTGGAAGCATGCCCGGGTACGTGGAGATGTTCAAGCGGGTATTCCCCGCAGAAAAGAAACCCGTGACTTTTGAAAACATGGCAAAGGCCATCGAGGCCTTTGAGGCCACGCTCCTTACACCTGACTCCCCGTTTGACAAATACCTAAAGGGAGACGCCAATGCCCTCTCGGCTGAGGAGAAAGATGGATTGAAGCTTTTTATGGACAAAGGCTGTTACTCCTGCCACGGCGGCATCAATATGGGAGGCACGGGGTATTTCCACTTCGGAATCTTTGAAAGGCCCAAAGAGGAGATCACTGCAGGTGACGTGGGAAGGTTTAAGGTGACCGGATCGAAAGCCGACGAGTATGTATTCAAGTCCCCCTCCCTCAGAAACGTAGCCCTGACGCCGCCATACTTCCATTCCGGAAAAGTCTGGAGGTTGAAAGACGCAGTGGCCATCATGGGTTCGGTTCAGCTGGGTATCTCCCTTACAAAAGGCGAAACGGAAAAGATTGTGGTCTTTTTGGAGTCCACAACGGGGGTTCAGCCTAAGGTTGAGTATCCGATCTTGCCGGCTTCGACGGATAAGACACCAAAGCCCACACTGGATTAGAAGGTCCTTACCGGAAGGGAAAAATGAAACGCATGTGGATTTTGACAATGTCGCTTCTGGTTTTCGTCACCGTTGCGTATGCTGCCGAGTAGGGGTCTTTTATTTAAGAAGAAGCCAGGAAGTCGATTTGAAAACGATAAAGGCACGAGGAAGGCAATACATACAGGCAAATATATTAGGATCTTTTTCCTCATTAATTATCTGCGACTTCGGCCCCCAATAAATCAAATTACCCTTTATGCTTTTTCAACACAGAAGCCATAACCATTCACAAAACATTGGAAGACTGATCTCTGCAACGATCTATTATTTTGGCTCGACCGGATATCCTGACGCCTCCCATTCTCTCCATCCTCCTTTGAGGGCTAAAACTTTTGAATAACCGATTTCCATAAGTTCAAGTGCCACACGGGCACTTGTATCCTCACCCGGTCAGGCACAATAAAGGACGATTGTCTTATCTTTCGGATACGGATACCAGAAATTCACATCCATGGGGTTTTCACGGATCGCTCCCTTTATTTTCTCATCACTGCTGTCAAAGTGGCTCGGTATTCGGAGATCTATGATCACATAATCGTCATTATCAAGATTTGCCCTGAGCTCATCCTTTGTAATTCTGGGACCTCCCCAGAGTGACGCTTTGTCTGTTGAGGCATATGCGGTACCGGCAAAGACCACCAGAAGACCTATAATAAATATTTTCCTTTTACTCATTCTGTCCTCCCA
>CALZGC010000194.1 GCA_945786985.1 uncultured Nitrospirota bacterium
GTTCCGAGCAGGCCGATGCCGCGGGCAGGGGAGCCGGCCGTGCCGTGGGAAGGCGAAAGGCAAAGATCGCGCCGGGTTCTTTTCGCTGTTCCGCCCAGATGGTTCCGCCAAGCGCTTCGATAATGTCTTTGCAAATGGGCAGTCCCAGCCCGGTGCCTCGCGGCTTGTCTGTCAGGGTGTCGCCCCCCTGCTTGAATCTGTCGAAAACTGCCTCCGTCTGGTCTTCAGGAATGCCGGCGCCCGTGTCATGGACCAGGATGGTGACATCCACGGGCGAGGTTTGTGTCTCAACGGTGATACGTCCGCCCTCTTCTGTAAATTTGACGGCATTGTCCAGCAGGTTGGTGACAACCTGAATCAATCGGTCGAAGTCGCCCAAGACCATGGGAATCGTATTTTCGGGGGGAATGGTGACCTGGATCTTCTTCTCCCGGCAGACGGCGCCGATCGTGGTGGCGGCCTTTGCGATGACGTTGTCGAGCCGGACCGGCTCTAGCTTCCATTCGAGGGTTCCCGATTCCAGTTTGCTCAGATCGAGGATGTCGGTGACCATCCGGGTCAGCCGGTCTGCCTCTTCTTCGATGATTGTGACGAACTCGTTCGATTCGGTGGGCGTCATGGTCTCCTTGTTGTTGAGCAGGATGTCGGCGAACGCCTTGATGGAGGTCAACGGGCTGCGGAACTCATGGGAGACAGTGGAGAGAAAATCTGACTTGATCTTGTCCAGTGTTCGCAGTTCTTCATTGGCCTGGGTCAGCTCGGCGGAGCGCAGAGAGAGGGAGTGGTTGAGCTGGGTCAATTCGCTGTTCAGTTTCCCCATTTCGAAGGTCTTGCTCTTGAGTTCGTATTCGCTCCGGTATAGGGCGTCCGTTTTGGTGTTGACGAAGATGCCCAGCATCAGCAGGAAAAGAACAATGCCAATGGTTCCCACTTTCTGAAAGGCCGGCTGGTCCGTTACATAGGGAAGCACCAGAAGCACCGCAAAGGTGATCATGATCACGATGTTGTATTGTGTCCCGATGCAGTCTACAAAGCGATGATGGCAGTAGTCACAACGATTGTAGAGCTTGAGGCCCAACCTTCTGGAGAGGACACAGTTCTTATTGGTTTGGCATTGCTCCGACATGGATTCTCCCAGCAGAAACGGCCGGGCGGCCATCTGCAATTGTCGATTTCCCGGGAGGCATGTCTACTTCCCGGGCGATATCACGCATCCCCATGCGGCATTAAGCCCCATTCGTTCAGATAACTGACGTCAAGATGCTGTCATTTCGCTTTACTTCATTATAGTATTAGATTCCTGAATTTAACAATAATTTATCCATGTTTTCGGGCATTTATTCTTGACACAAAATATTCGGGAATGGTAATCTCCCGCATCTCTGATCAAGTGGCTGACAGGAATCCCCGCCCGGTATGCATGAAACAGGAAGACAAGGCATTACTGAAAAAGCTCTATTCGGTCAGTACGGCCGGGATCTACATGGTCGTGACCACGATGATCGGATACGCCATGGGACATTACCTGGACAAGTGGTTTCATACCTATCCCTGGATGACCCTGATTTTCCTGATCCTCGGCGTGGTGGCCGGGTTCAAGAATCTCTACGAAATTGCCGTCCGGGAGAGCAAGGAATGAGCCTTCCGTGAAGGGAAACCCCGTCGACACACTCACACCGAAAGTGATCCACTGGCCCGGCCTCTTGTTCGGGGCCCTGCTCGTCGCGGCGTCGGCCTGGCTGTTCCACCGGGATCTGGCCGTGGGGGTGCTGGTTGGCCTGACCCTGGGGTTCGCCAATTTCAAGGCCATCGCCTTCGTCGTCAAACGGACCCTCGGCCCCTACCCGGTTCACCGTGTACTTTACGGTCTTTTCGGATCTCTGAAATTCATCCTGCTGGCCGCCGTTTTCTTTGTGCTCGTTTATTATCGCCTCCTGGATGTGTACGGACTCGTCGCGGGTTTCTCCGCCGTGCTGCTGGTCGTCCTGGTAGAGGGGTTGGTGCGGGCCGGCCGATACGGTATCAGTGAATCGATGGAGGAAAAGGGAAATGCATGAAGGCTATATGTTTCTCGGGTTTCTCGGTCATGAGTATCTCCCTCTCGGTTATGCGGCCCTCACCGTCCTGATTCTGATAATCTTCGGCAAGATCGCCACCTCCAACCTGGCTCTCGTGCCCACCGGCATTCAGAACTTCTTTGAAGTGGTGCTCGAGACGGTGTTGAACTTCATGGCGGAGCTCATGGGGGAGAAAAACGCCCGCAAGTTCTTCCCCATGATTGCCACCTTCAGCCTCTTTATTTTCACGGCCAATCTCATGGGCGTCTTCCCGGGGATGGCCTCGGCCACGGCGAACCTCAACATCACGGTGGCCTGCGCCCTGATCGTCTTCTTCACGGTGCACATCTCGGGGGTCCGGGAGCATGGTTTCAAATACCTGAAGCATTTTATGGGGCCCGTCCTCTGGCTCGCGCCCCTCATGTTTGTCATCGAGATCATCGGGCATCTCGCCCGGCCCGTGTCTCACAGCCTGCGGCTTTTCGGCAACATCATGGGCGAGGACACGCTGCTGATCATTCTGGCGGGAATGGTTCCCTTTCTCCTTCCCATCCCGATCATGGCTTTCATGGTCTTTACCAGTCTGGTGCAGACCTTTGTCTTTGTGCTGCTGGCCATTCTTTACGTTCAGGGGGCCGTGGAGCACGCGCACTGATCGATCTTTCTCCCGGTTTTGGCCGGGATCCAACTCTGCGGTTCACGGTCGGGTGACCGGACCACCGCAGCCGCTCTCCGGGGACGGAACAGCGGAGTTCCTTTGGAGGTGGGGGATACGATACCTCCCGGGAACGGCGGTCGGCTCTTCGGACACGCCGGGATGTGGACGGCAACTCCAAGAAGGGAGGTCTATATCATGAGGAATATTTTGAGTCGAATCTTCGTGTTTGCCGTGATGCTTCTCACGGCGGCACCCGCCCTGGCGGCGGAGGAAGCGGCTTCCGGCGGTACGGCCCGCGGGATGATCGCCATCGCCACCGCGGTGTCCATCGCCGTGGCAGCCTTCGGCGGTGGGCTGGGGCAGGGCAACGCGGTGAACGGCGCCATGCAGGGCATCGCCCGGAACCCCGGCGCTTCCGGTAAGATCATGACCACCATGATCATCGGTCTCGCCCTGATCGAGTCGCTCGTGATCTACGGTCTGGTCATCGCTTTTATGTTGCTCGGCAAGATGGGGTAAGCGACAGTCTACGAGGGCGGGGCCCGAACAGGGCCCCGCTTTTTTTTCAGAAAGGATGCGGGCCATGGCCAAGGTTCGAAAGATTCTGGTTGCCATTGATTTCGGTGAGAACTCCAAACGATCTCTCAACTACGCCTACGAGTTGTTCAAAGACTGCGGCGCTGAATTCCATGTAGTCCATGTGGTTCGTGACAAGTTGCCGGAGGGTTCTTACATCCCCCATCGTTCGGTGGAGAATATGTTGAAGGACGCGTTGGAACTGGCGACGAAAGAGCTGCAGAAATTTATTCCGCGAAAGATTCTGGCGAGTGACGAGAAGGTCTATCCGACTGTTCTCAAGGGACAGCCCTATTCCGTGCTGATCGACTACGCCCAGGAAAAGAAGCTGGAACTTCTGGTGATGGGGAGTCAGGGGACCCGGGGGGTTGAGAAGATGCTGCTCGGGAACGTGACCGACAAAGTCATCCGCAAATCCCCGATTCCGGTCCTCGTCTACAAGGATTAACCAACCGGACGCCTTTCACCCTGCCGGCTTTCAGCGGATCTGAGAAACCAGCGAGACAGTCTATGACGGAGAAGCTTCGAGTCCGATTCGCCCCCAGTCCCACCGGGTATCTGCACATCGGCGGTGTCCGAACGGCCCTCTTCAACTACCTCTATGCCCGTCATCACGGCGGCGCTTTTCTCCTTCGCATCGAGGACACCGATATCCAACGCTCCACCGAGGCGTCGGTCCAGGCCATCCTGGACGGCATGGCCTGGCTGGGGCTCGACTGCGATGAGCCGACGGTCCGGCAGAGCGAGCGGAACGAAATCTATCAGGAGCATATTGAGCGGCTTCTCGCGGAGGGAAAAGCGTACCCGTGCTATTGCAGCAAGGAAGAGCTGGAGTCGCGGCGAAACGAGGCGCTCAGGCAGGGGCGGGACCCCAAGTACGACGGCCGATGCCGGGACGGTGTCACACCGGTTGCGGGCCAGGAGCCTGCCATCCGTTTCAAGGCGCCCCACGCGGGCACCACCGAGATGGTCGACCTCATTCGGGGCCCCATCAGCTTCGAGAACAGCCAGTTGGATGATCTGATCATTCGTCGCTCCTTCGGCACGCCCACTTACAACCTCTGCGTCGTCGTCGACGATGCCCTCATGGAGATGACCCATATCATCCGGGGGGATGATCACATCAACAACACGCCGAAGCAGATTCTTCTCTACCAGACGCTCGGCTACGAGGTCCCCCGGTACGCCCACCTCCCGATGATCCTCGGTCCCGACAAGACCCGTCTTTCGAAACGCCACGGCGCGACCTCCGTTATGGCCTACCGGGAGATGGGGTATCTGCCCGAGGCGCTGCTCAACTACCTCGCCCGGCTCGGCTGGGGATACGGCGACGAAGAAATCTTCTCCCTGGACGAGTTGATCGAGAAGTTCTCCCTCGAGGGTGTGAGCAAGGCCGCGGCCGTCTTCAATCCCGAAAAGCTCGACTGGCTCAATCACCACTACATCAAGACCGGCGATCCCGAGCGCCTGGCCCGGCTCTTCAACGAGATTCTCGCGGAGAAGGGGATGATCCCCGAGGCCTATCCCGAAGAGAAGCTCGGCGATCTCACCGAAGTGGTCAAGTGCCAGCAGGATAAGCGAAAGACGCTCGTGGAAATGGCCGAGATGTCGACGTACTTCTTCGAGTCACAGATCACCATAGACGAGAAGGCGGGAACCAAGTTTCTGAAACCCGGGATCCTCCCCGTCCTCGAAACCCTGGCGGCCCGGCTGGAAGGACTCGAGGCCTTCACCGCGGAGACCGTGCAGCGAGCCTTCGAAGCGGTTATGGACGAAACCGAAATGAAGCTCGGCAAGATCGCCCAGCCCGTGCGGGTGGCCCTGACCGGCGGGACCGTGAGCCCCGGCATATTCGAGATGGTGGCCGTTCTGGGCAAGGCCCGCGTTCTGGAACGGATGCGATCCGCCATCGCCTGGATCGAGAGTCGCCCCGAAGCCGACTAGCCCGAATATCGCATGAGTCATCGTCATGAGGCCGCAGAGGCCCCCGAGATAAACAGAGGCGCCACAGGCAAGGCAAAAAGAAGACATTTTGGGTTTTAACCCTGAAAGGCCTTCCTGCGCGTTCTCTGCGCCCTGGGGTAGAATGCTTTTGTTTTTTCTTAACGCCGCATGTGGCAGACTATCCGTCTTCGCAGAATGCTACGCCGCGACAAGTCCAGCCTCGTAATAGATTGACTCATGCAATATTCGGGCTAAGGCTTTATCCTTGACAGCAAAAATTGATTTTGCTACGTTTTAAAGTACCATTCGGGTGTCGTCCAATGGTAGGACACCAGTCTCTGGAACTGGCTATCTAGGTTCGAATCCTGGCACCCGAGCCAAACAAAAAGGCGGGAATTGGGAAATAGTAATGGGAAATAGAAAATAGAAAATAGAAAATAGGCAGACCCGCATGGTCGGCCATTTCCCCTTTTCCGATCATATAGATTCTCTGATGTTGCGCAGTTGTTTTGTCCAGTTCCAATTTGCCATTTGCCATTTCCCAACCCTGGGGTCCCATCGTCTAGTGGTTAGGACGCCGGCCTCTCACGCCGGTAACGGGGGTTCGAATCCCCCTGGGATCACCAATTCTCTTTCTCCTTAATCTCCTCGGTCGTCAGTCTTCAGTCTTCAGCCTTCAGTCTTTCTTCTGAAGTCTCCGTCCTCCGTCCTCCGTTACTCCGTCGTCTGGGGTCACACCGCCCACTGGTCCTATCCCCCTGGGATCACCATTTCTCTTGCTCCTTAATCTCCTCGGTCGTCAGTCTTCAGCCTTCAGCCTTTCTTCTGAAGTCTCCGTCCTCCGTCCTCCGTTACTCCGTCGTCTGGGGTCACACCGCCCACTGCCCACTGTCTTCAGCCTAAATACCGGAGTGCTTATCTAGAATATATCAAGATATCTATCTTGCTTCTTGACACCCAGCCAAATCCCGTATATATTGCAGATGTCAACTAAGAGGAGGGAGCGCTTAGAGTTGAAGAGGAGTGTAAGAATGAAAAAAAAGATTGGGACCGTCCTCGATGAAAAGATCCTCCTGAAGGCAAAGGAGCGTGCCGCTCGCGAGGGTAGAGCGCTGGCCGACCTACTTCAGGATGCCTTGGTTGCTTACCTTTATGCAGACACGGGAGGGGGCGATGCCGAACGCGCCTGTCGGGACTTCTGCGCGCATGGAAGTGACCTGAGCCTTGACGACATCGATGAACTTCTCCAGGAGGATATGCTGGCACTATGAAACTCCCAAAGATAGAGGATGGCGAGATCATTGTTCTGGATACGAATATCCTCGTCTATGCCAATCAGCAGAAATCCGAACAATGCGCACAACTTCTGTCCCGTTGCGCCAGGAGGGAGGTGCAAGGGGTCGTTCCGATGCCCGTGGTCGCGGAACTCATGCACGCACTCATGCTGATCGAAGCGCGGGAAAACGGATGGATCAAAGGCACCAACCCGTCCCGTGCGCTTGGGGAAAAGCCCGAGCGGGTCCGAAGGCTCACAAACTACGAAAGGCAGATGCGGGAGTTTTTCGCGATCGGCCTCAGGCTCGAACCCGCATCCAGCCTGGACATACTCGAGGCGATGAACATCCAGAGAGAATTCGGGCTTCTGACCAACGACTCAATCATTGTTGCCGCAGCCCGTCGTTTAAACTGTACCGCCATCGCCTCTGCCGACAGAGCCTTTCGCCCTCTCAAGAAATTCAACATCTATTCACCCTCCGATCTCAAGCATTGAATTCACCCCCCTTTTTTGGTCTTCTGTCATCTGTCCTCTGGCATCTGTTTTTGTCTTGAACCAACTCACCCCTTTCGTATATAATCGCCCCGTCTTTCCAGATCCTCTCCAAATCGAATTTTTTCAGCGAAGCGCATGTCATCGCCCGGAGGAAAGCGCGCAGAATATATATAAAAATCAATGAAAAAAAATAGTTATAAAAATTGACCGCTTGGTGAAGAAACAGCTAGAGGGGCATGGATGTGAGGAAACCGTCGGATATTTCACTGGGAGATTAGGTGAGATTGAAGGCGGTTTTTTGTTTCCGGGAAAGAGCAAAAAGCATTTACCGTCTACCCCGTTAGAAATTGTATTTGTTCTAATGGGGGGGCGCAGAGAACGCGGAGAAAGGCTAGTTCGTGTTAAAGGCGAAAGCAAAAGCGTTTCACCGCCCGCTCGCCCTGTTAGAAGTCATATTCCAGGCGGGAAGGACCTTTCATGAGCAGCTATCTGCACCCGCTCAACTTCTAACAGGGCTCGCGGACTCGCTAGAGACGCAGAGGTCGCCGAGGAAGGCTCGGCTTCGTAAGAACCAGAAGTGGCGTTGAGCAGTTACCGCCCACTGTTCACCGCCCACCGCTTACTGGACTATCCAAGAATTTTATGCAACTTGATCTCTTTCGCGATAATCAAAAGACCATTCGGAGCAACAATGCACGCAAGGCGCTCCTGTCCATCGAATTTCATCGGGCACTGGAGGAATACGCAAAGATTCCGAAGAACGGTTCAGCCGATCCGGAGATTCTCAAAGAACGGGAAGAGACGGAAACGTGGAAGGATCTTCTGCAGAATTTCGCTTCACGGAGACCCTCCGTGGCAGAGATCGAACAACTCTATCGCCGGTTGGCGGGCGATCTCGTTCCCGAACTGCGGACCGGCCTAATCCGTTTTATGATCCGTGAGCTGCGGAACGCAAAATCAGCGGAGTTGATCTTTTCTTTCCCCCGCTTTCATCTCGGCTGTCTCCTGATGGAGGTGGAGGAATATGCCGAAGCGGCGCAATGCTTTGACGAGGCCCTGAAAAAAAGGATTCCGGCCAGGGCCCGATTTTTAGCCTATCGAGGTGATGCCCTGATTGAAATGGGCGAAACCGGGGCCGCGCGAGACAGCTACCTTGCCGCTTTCCTGGAAGGCCCCGATGCCGTCGATGTTGTTCATTTGCGGGATGAGGCGCTCCGTGATCTGATCGACGGGGTGGAAGAGGGAGAGGCGGGAGAAGGGGTCTATCTTCGTCATCTGCCGGTATGGGGCTGGATGAAGGGGATATTCGTCCTGGATCTTCAGGAGATTGGGGAAGCCCCGGATGCCTTTGCCGTGGCGATTCAGCGCAAAGAGGAGGGTGGTGCAGACCCTGCCCCACTCTGGTTTGATTACCTCCAGTATGCGGAATATCTCCGAAGGAAAAAACGGCACGACCCCGAGATGATCCGGATTCGGCGGAAGATGAAAGAACTCAACCCGGATCTGTTCCGGGTGTATCTCACAAGGTTGGGCATGTCTGCAAGATAGCGGAGAAGGGCTAAAAGCATTTCACCGCAAAGGCGCGGAGGTCGCAAAGGAAAAGCTAAAAGCCTTTCCCATTTTCTATTTACTATTTGCCATTTCCCGACGTGAGGGTTACCGCCCACTGCCCACAGTCTTCAGCCTTCCACCTTCTACCTTCTTTTCTTCTTGTTTTCCCTTGAGTCATACTTCTCATTTTGGTATAAAGCTCACACCGCTAGATATCACACCGCTGAAGCAACATCCATGAGACAGAATGCTCAACGTCTGGAAGAGATTCAATCTTTGTGATTGGATTTCGCAGGCCAAGAGCATTTGATCGAACTTCCGTTCTTATTTTCAATTCGTTGAGCCGGCATTCTTGAGATGAGATCAACTGTCTTCCGGAATGACCGCAGATATTGCCGGAGAAAATACATTCATAATATTAAAGACTTTCGGCATTAAGGGAATTCCTACATGAAGATTCTTATAGAGCCTCACACCATAGAAAGAGCAAAAGAGCGGGGCACCAATGAAGTTGAAATCAAAGACGTAATCGATAATGGTTTTGTAATTGACGCCAAGTATGGTAGATTGGCCAAATCAAAGATCTTTCCATTCAATAGAAAACGGTGTGGAAAGTCTTATAAACAGAAGCGTGTTGAAGTCATATTCGCCATTCATGGAGATACCATTTTAACGGTCACTGTCTATGTTTTTTACGGGAATTGGGAGAGCACAGAATGAAAATTTCATACGATGACAAGAAAGATTTGCTTTATATCCGGTTCGACGAAAAAAAGCAGGATGTTGTGAACAAAAGGGTCGCAGAAGATATTGTGCTAGATATCGGAACTAAAGATAAAATTGTTGGAATTGAAATTCTGGAAGCCTCAAAGCACATTGACCTCATGTCACTATTGCCGATAGAGTATGACTTGCAAAAAAACCGCTAGAAGGTAGAAGGCTGTAGGCTGAAGGAAAAACAAAAGACATTTTTCAGTCTTTGGGCTTCAGTCTTCAGCCTTCAACCTGTCTTTCCCCTTCAGTCTTCCACCTTCTACCTTCTTCCTGCTTCCCCCAGTTTCCCCTTGAACCAGCCCCCCCTTTTCCTATATAATCGCCCCGGTCATTTCAGAATCTCTCAAAATCAAGGCATCTCACCGGCTCCCCCGTTAGAAACGTTTCCTCTTTCTAATGGGGCAAAGACGCGAAGGGCGCAAAGGAAAGCTAATTGGCGTTAAAGGCAAGAATCTTCAGCCTTCAGTCTTCAGCCTTCCACCTGCTTCACCACGGAGCATATACGGAAACAACGGAGGAGAAAGCAAAGAGCATTTACCACTTGCTATTTATCATTTTCTATTTCCCGACCTGATGAGCCGCAGAGGAAAAGCAATAAGTGGTGGTTTCAAGAAACGATAACCCCATAGGCCTCGGTTAAGGTGGCGCCTTCTCCGGGGGCCAGGTTATGAGCCGGGGTGGAACCGTTGAACGCAACACAAATAGAAGGAGGGCATCCATGCGTAGACTTTGGTTATCCTTGGGAACCGCGTTATTCTTCGGTCTATTTCTGGGGGGTTGTACGGCCCAACTCGCCCAGGCCGACCGAGACTTGTTGAACCAGGCGCTGGCAGCCAGCAAGAGTGCGGCAACCTCCGCTGAGCGTGCCGAGGCGGCAGCAGATCGCGCGGAAGATTGGGCCCGAAGCGCGGATAGATCCGCCGCACAGGCCAGACAGAGCGCTGCGGAGGCGAAGAAGGCCTTCGAGATGGGTCTCACCAAGTAGCGGAATAGCTTTGACTAGCGTCGCCTTTCTTCCTGAATGCCGATTGGGACGGGGAGACCCCTGGCTTCCCGTAGGGCCTTCTCGATCGCATGGGTACTGATGTATCCTTGCCAGGCAGTGAGGTCAGGCCATTGCTGCAAGGCATCCAGGGTGAGATCCAATCGTCCTAGATCATCGGGATGAACCTCGATGAAGAGTCGCTCACCCTTGGGGGCAATTTTCACCGGCTGGTAGATAACCCGGACCGGTGTTTCTATGGACACCCGCGCGAAAAGATCCCGGATATCTTCGTTGTAGAGCCGGATGCAGCCATGGCTCACTCGGCGTCCCACACCGAAGGGTTTGTTGGTACCATGGAGGCCGATTCTCCCGACCGACAAGCCGATCCAAAAGAGGCCCAAGGGGTTGTCGTGGCCGGGGCCGACGTATTCCGGCAACTCGAGGTTTTCCTGGCGTATGGCCAGCGGCACCTGCCACGTCGGCTCCTCGATCATGTTGCGCACCTCGAACAGACCTTCCGGCGTGTTCCACCCGTCACGGCCGATACCGATGGGATAAACTCTCACCCGGTAGCGGCCGTTGTCCTTCCAAATATGATAGAGGCGAAGTTCCGGCAGATTGATGGTGATTCCCAACCCCGATTCTTTCGGCACAATGGCGGTGCGAGGAATGACGATTTCCCTGCCGGTGCCCGGCCTCCAGGGATCGACCCCCGGGTTCGCCTGCACGATACCCTGGTACCCCACGCCGGCGCGCCTGGCCACCTCCATCAGGGTTTCGCCCCCACCGAGAACATGGGCACGGGTCTCACCGATCACCTCAGATTCAGGCCAGCGGCTCAGGATCGACATGGAAACCGGCCGGGGGTAACCCGCGTGGGCCGTTACTGCCGCCATGCACCAGAGCAGAAGGAATCCACCAAGAAGAATTCTTTTGATCATGACTGGCTATTATAGACCATATGCGCCTTGAAAGTTAAGCCGGATCTGGGCTAACCGCCTTGCGAAAAGACCGAACGAAAGAATGGTTGAAATCATTGGGCACAGGGCTCGGATCGGTTTCTCCAGAGACGTCCGTCCGGTCTCTATTTTGTCTACTGTCCTCCGTCATCTGTTTTTGTCTTGAACCAACCCACCCCTTTCCTATATAATCGCCCCGTTCATTTCAGAATCTCTCGAAATCAAGTCATCTCACCACAGCCCATACGGAAACAACGGCGGAGAAAGCGAGCGTGCTGATCCTGTAACCTATTGAAAAATAGCGATTTTTTATATGACACTAGAATCTTAACGACCAGAGGGGGGGGATGTGAGGCAACCGTCGGATATTTCACTGCGAGAATAGGTGAAATTGAGGGCGGTTTTTTTGTTTCCGGCAAAGGCGAAGAGCATTCACCGCCCGTTCGCTCTGTTAGAAGTCATATTCCAGGCGGGAAGGACCTTTCATGAGCAGCTATCTGCAGCCGCTCAACTTCTAACAGGGCTCACTCCACTCGTTAGAGGCGCGGAGGTCCCCGTTAGAGACTGCGTCTCTGACGGGGCAGGCTCCAGAGGAAAAGCAAAAAGAGGTTTCGATGTTTTCGCTGGTTGTTGTCTTCGGCCTTTTGAAGTTTCCGTCCAACAATAAAGTATTTGAAATCAATAAGTTAAGAACATAAGGTTTGCGTAATTAGCTTCGTGCTTTCTTTGGGCCATGCTGTACACTATTAACTTATGTACAGTATTATTGAACATTAAGACATAATGTACATGTATGACAATGTATAATTTAATTACATTAATTTACAAATAGTTACTGACATTTGTTCATTAATAGATTACGTTCATTATTATTGAACAAATATAAAAACTGTACATGAAGGTCCTGATTGTCATGAGAACCCTATACCCTGAGACCGAAATCCTGGAAAAAGCTGTAGAAGAATTCCGCAATACAACAGGGCTGAATATCATGGTTGTTGCGGAACAGTATAGGAACCATGCCGGAGGGCATGCGGATGCCGTAGTGCGTCTAGGCGCTAATGATATACATAGGGAATTTGTGGTTGAAATAAAAACCAGACTCACACAAGCTACATTGGGTGCTGCAGTTCTGCAGTTAAAAGACTTTCCGCAGAAGGGCCTGATTATTGCGGAATATGTGAATCCAAATATGGCCGATCGACTAAAGGAGATGGGCATCGCGTTTATGGATACAGCAGGCAATGCCTATGTAAACGAACCTCCTCTGTTCATTTTCGTAAAAGGTAATAAACTGGAGGGCATACCAGGCAAACAGACCCAAACACGAGCTTTCCAACCCACTGGGCTAAAGGTTATTTTTGCACTTCTGTGCCAGCCCCGATTAATAGATGCACCTTATCGCGATATTGCCAAAGCTGCAAAAGTGGCTCTGGGTACTGTGGGTTGGGTTCTCACAGACCTGAGAGAAGCAGGGTATCTGATCGACATGGGGGTACGCGGCCGAAGGCTGGCAGACAAAAATAAGCTGATAGACCGATGGGCAACCGCATACCCTGAAAAGCTAAGACCAAAACTATTTCTTGGACGCTATATGGCAGATCAACCTCAGTGGTGGGAAAATGCCGGGCTTCATTACCTTCAGGCTTACTGGGGTGGAGAGGTTGCTGCCGCGAAAATAACCCAATACTTAAAACCCCAACTCGTCACGATCTACACCAAGGAAAAACCAGCAGAGTTGATACTAGAGAACAGGTTGAGAAAAGATCCGAAGGGCAATGTTGAGATTCTCAAGGTTTTTTGGGATACAGAATACAATAGACCTCAGCCGGACCTGGTGCCTCCCTTGTTAGTGTACGCAGATTTGCTTGCAACTGGTGATGCAAGAAATATAGAAACGGCAAGGATTATTTATGATCAGGAAATTACTCGACTTATCGGGGAAGATCGATGAACGAACGGTTACGGTTCTTGAAAGTATCACAAATGTAGCTGCTTCCCTGGAGATACCTTTTTTTGTCATCGGTGCTACAGCGCGGGATATCGTTCTCGGGCATGGCTTCGGTGTAGAGATCATCCGTGCCACGGTTGATATCGACGTGGCCGTTCAGGTATCGGATTGGGACCAGTATTTGAGGTTGAAAGAGGGGCTGATTGCAACAGGCAATTTCAAGTCAGCGAAGGAGGCACAAAGGATTCGTTATCATGACGAGCTTCCTATGGATATTGTGCCCTTTGGAATAGGCAATGATCCTCATAACACAATTAGCTGGCCTCATGACCATGATACAGAAATGACCACCCTGGGTTTTGAAGATGCGTTCAATGATTCGCAAGTAGTGAGATTGAGATCCGATCCTCCGCTTGATATTGCTTTTGCAACTCCATGCGGTTTAACAATCATGAAAATAATTGCATGGAAAAACCGTGATTCTGAAAAGCAGAAAGATGCCGCTGACCTGGGATTTCTTATGCGAATTTACATAGAGACTGGAAATCGTGAGCGCTTTTACGATGAACATACCGATTTATTGGAAGCAGACGATTTTGATTATGAAAGAGCCGGTGCACAGCTGCTGGGGCGGGATGTGGCCAAGATTGCCGCTCCTCAAACAAGAAAAGCCTTGCTGGATATACTTGAGCATGAAACCGGAGAAAAAGACACATATCAATTGGTGGAAGACATGATGGAAAATATAGATTCAAGTGATTTTGAATAAAACCTTCAGCTATTGGAAGCCCTCAATAAGGGGATCGATGAAGGCTGAACGCATTTACCGTGTACCACGTTAGAAATAGTATTTTTTCTAATGGGGCAGA
>CALZGC010000195.1 GCA_945786985.1 uncultured Nitrospirota bacterium
CGGACCTCCAGGCAGGCCATGGTTTTGCGAGTGAACGTGCGCAGAGAAAGCGCGCCCCCGGCCTCCGGGATGGCACGGGTGGCGTTGCTGAGCATATTGTCGAGCACCCGCTCCATGCCGAAGGGCGAGCAGAATACCAGCAGATCGGGCTCGAGCTCGGGGGCGCGGACCTCCAAATTCTTTCGTTTGAGTTCCCGAATCGCCTCGTCATTGACGTGGTAGCGCTGCGCCGCCACCCGGCTCAGATCGACGATCTGCTCCCGCCCCTCCACGCTCATGGAGATGGTCAGGTCCTTGAGACGATCGGTTTCCTTGACGATGATGTCCAGATAAGAACTCAGGCGCTCGCGGGCACCCGCGAGATCTTCTCCGTCGAGCACCTTCCTGGCCCGGTTGGCAAAACCGGCGATGGCGATGGCCGGGTTCTTGAAATCATGGAGCACATCGTCGAGCAGCTCCAGACGAAAGGCCTTCATGACCTCCCGGCCGAAAAAGGTGACCAGCTCGATCTCTTCGTCCGTGAAGGACTGGTGCGTTTCGGTGGCATAGAACATCATGAGGTGCCGCAGCGCGTCGTTGGCCCTGAGCGGAACGAACAGGATCGAGTGAATCCGGTGGGCTGCCGCGAACTCTCGGATCCCCCGGCTGATGAGATGGCTCCGGAGAGGATTCTTGATGAGCAGGTAGCCGCGATCGATTCGCTCATAGGGCGCATCCCCATAGGCGTCGGCACCGTGGATCACCGTCTGAAAGTAGGGATAGCGCTGGACCGTGTAGGTGGAGCCGACGTTGTGGTAGCTCTGCTCCATGGGATAGGCCGCTTCCAGACGGACGAACTGCTGATCCCGGGAGACGGTAAAGAGGGAGCAGCCGTAGACTTTCAGCGATTCCCCCAGTTCGGGGATGAGCGCCATGAAGAGATCCTTCAGCTTGACCCCTTCCCGATTGCTCAGCTTTACAAAGATCGTATTGACAATGTTCTCCTTACGGGCATTGAGTTTCTGCAGGTCCAGGATCCGCTTTTTGGCGAGGACGTAACTGACGCGCCGAGCCAGCAGCTCCGCGTGGGTTACGAAGAGCGAATCGAATTTCCGGTTCTCCTCCGGGAAGTAGATCTGAAGACTTCCCATTAGATCTTCTCCCAGTTTCATGAACCGCGGAATCCGAAGCGGGACGGCCAGCATGGAGCGAAACCCTTTTTTCCTCACAATGGCCTTGTTCTTGTAGGCCGGGTCCTTCAGGATGCTGGGCACGGGGATGCTGATCCCTTCCTTGACCACACGCCCGGCAATGCTATCGTGAAAGGGGATGTCCGAGATACGCTCATCCTCGGCAAAGTGGTAGGATCCGAAACTGGTCATCTGGAGGGTGTCGGGATTGAAAAGCCGGATCGACGCGGCCTCCGCTTCCAGACTGTCGACGATGGTCGTGGCCGCCATCTCCAGAATGCGCTGCTCCGGAAGATTGGGGTCGATTCCCATGATGGCCTCGGTTTCCTTTATCAGAGAACCAAAGAAGCCAGCCAGATAGTCATCCTCAATGGCGCGTATCAGCTCCTGCTGCTCCTCAGCGGTCAGCCCCAGCTTCTGAAAAAGCGGGTGGGCCCGCAGAAATTTGGACAGCTCCCGTTTCATCGTGCGCGCTCCTCCTCGGGCAGCGCTGGCACCTGCGCCTCTGCGGAGACAGGGATCAGAATCCTGAAGCGGGACCCTTCCCCTACGTTACTGGACACGTCAATCCTCCCGCCCATCTCCTCAACGATGCGGCGGCTCACTGACAGTCCGAGGCCCGTCCCCTCACCGGCATTCTTCGTGGAGAAGAAGGGGTTGAAGATGAGCGGCAGGTGCTCTTCAGAAATTCCGCAGCCCGTATCCTCGATCTCGACGCATACCCGGTGCGCCTCCCCTTCTTTCTCCGTCGAGGCTCGCAACGTGAGCACGCCCCCCGGTTCCAGAGCCTGCACGGCGTTGAGGATGATATTCATGAAGGCCTGCCGGAGCTGTTCTCCATCGGCCAGTATCTCAGGCAGGTCCCCCGGGATGTCTTGCACCACACGGATCCCCTTCTCGGCCATTTCCTCCCGGACCCGCTCCAGCCCCCAGGCCAGCAGCTCGCCGATCTTCGTCATCGTCGGTTGGCGCGCGGGCCCCCGCGAGAAGATCAGAAGGTCCCGGAGTATTTTCTCCAGTCGCGCCACCTCATCCACCACGATCCCGGCATATCGTTTCTCCGGAGCCCCCGGATCAATCATGGCGTGGCACCGCCTCGCGAACCCGCCGATGGAGACCAGGGGATTGCGGATCTCGTGGGCCACATCGGAGGTCATCCGACCGAGGGCCGCCAGTTTTGCCGTCTCGATCAGCTGCTTCTGGGCGCGCTCTAGATTCTCGAACGACTCCCGGAGGTCCCTGTTCAACCGCCCGATTCGCTCCCGATCCTCCCGCATGATGCCCGAGAGAATTCCGGCCCAGACGGACAGCATGAAAAGCAGTAGAATCCTGACGCCAAAGTCGGTCCAGTGGATCGGATACCCGCTCTGCACATAACTCACCAGGTAGATCAGGCTGGACGCGCTCGACACGATGAGGCCCACTTTGAGCCCGTAATACAAGGAATGCAGGGCGACCAGAATATAGAAGGCGATGAAGAAACTGCTCGCCGCCCCGCCGGTCAGCATCAGAAGCAGAAGAATAAAAATGAGATCGAAGATGATGCCCACCAGGTAAAAGGCCCGGATATGGCGAGGGTTATAGAAAATGGAGACATAGAGGGCGGAGTTATAGAAGGAATAGAAGAGAAAGACGATGAGCGCCTGGATCTTGTCGTCGCGCGTCAGGGGCGCGAAGAGAAGCCACCCCAGCCCGCCGGCTAGCACGACGATACGAAGCGCCAGAAAGGCGCGATCCATCGGCCCGAAGGGAAACGTCCCGGTCTGCTCGTAGGTCGACGTCCGTGTGCTCTGATCCATACAATGCCTCTCCTCTGTCGGTTCTACTATAACGTAAAACACTGAGACGCAACAGTAAAACCGGGGGATCGGGGGAGACCGGGACGGAGAGAACAGGGGGAATTACTTGAACTGACGTGCGTAGTTCACGACATGCCAGCGGTCCTCCGGAGAGAGGCGCCTCGCGAACCCGGGCATGGTGCCATAACCCGCGGTGATCCGGTTGAACAGATCCCCGTCACTCAGGCGGTGAATCCGCTCCTGATGAAGGTTGGCGCACGGCACGATCCATTTCTTGCCGACCGGGCCGTCCCCGCGTCCCTCGCGACCATGGCAGATGGCGCAGTTGGTCTCAAAAAGCGTCTGGCCGACGGCAAGAGAGTCCTCCGTGGCAGCGACCGGATTAACCGGCACCTTGCCGGGCATGAGGATTTCGACGCCTTGCACCGGGACGGCGCCCCCCGGCGAGCTCAGCCTGGGGCCCTCCTGAGCTTTGAAGGAGGGCTGATCATGCATATCGTAGCAGCCCGAAAGCCCCCACCACAGGGCCAGCAAGCTCAGCCACACCAACAATCCCCGTCGCTGCTGTCCCGAACGTCTCATGATTCATCCTCACGCCGGATACGAAGCACGCCGGCCTTCTCCAGAATCTCTGCGGCCCGGCTCGCCGCCGCGCGGTCCGTGCAACGGATCAGGATGCCGATGAGTCCATCCGAAATGCCGGGGTCATAGAGCCGCATGCGAAACCTGGGAA
>CALZGC010000196.1 GCA_945786985.1 uncultured Nitrospirota bacterium
AAAGTCTATCTCACCGGGGGCGAGCCCCTTCTGATTCCCGAAACCCTCGAATATGTAAAGCGCCTGAGAACAGAAGGGGTTTTCACGGTACTGACCACCAACGGTGTCCTGCTCGACCGAACTGTCATCCGAAACCTTGTGGTCCACGGGATCAACCGCATCCAGGTCAGCCTGCACGGGGCAACGCCCGAAACCAACGACGCCATCATGGGCGGCCCCGCCTTTGAACGGATCATCCAAGCGCTCGGCTGGATTCGAGAGACAGCACTCGACCTGCATGTCAAGATCACCCTGACTCGAGAGAATGCTGAGGAGCTGCCCCGGCTGATCCGCAATTTGGCTCCCTTCTCCCCCTCTCTTGTCAACGTCTCCGAACTCGTCGCTACCGGTCGGGGTTTTGACAGCTATGAGGCGCTCCGCCCCTCTTCCGGAGCCTTGCACGCGGCCCGAAACGAGATCGCCGCGCTTAGAGAAGAAGGATTGAACGTCTCGTTCAAGAACCATTCACTCCCGAGTGCGGAGAACGGTCGGCCCGGGACCTGCACCGTAGGGAGTGACCGGGTCTCCTCCTGTCTGATCCTCCCGGACGGCAACCTGACGCCCTGCACCCCGGCCCATGTCTGGGGCCTCTCCAACAAGGTCCTCGAATACGGGTTGCGAGGGGCCTGGCATCGGCTTCCTCTCTACCGGGAGTTTCTCGCCCCGGAGAAACTTCAGGGCCGCTGCAAAGCGTGTGATGTCGTCGAGGAGTGCAAGGGGGGGTGCCGGGCGGAGGCCTATCTCTATACGCACAATGTCTGGGGCGAATACCCGGCGTGTGTTCGCCTGTCACCTGAACAAAAGGAGCAAAGCATATGAAAACACAAGAAAAAAAGACGTGGGAGAAGCCGCAGCTGACCTCTCTGACCGTTCAGGGCAAAGGAGGGCAGCCCCCATTCTGCACCAACGGACTGACCCGCGTCGTCGTTTGCGACGAGTCCGCCGGCGGCGCCATCGGATCGGTTGCCTGTCACCCGAACTTCAAAAACAGCGTCTTCAGCTGATCGAGGCAATTCAGCAACGGGAGAAAGAGCCATGACGGAGGACACACGCAAACCGATCATCCCGACGAACATCCTCTGGCGGGAAGAAGGGGGCAAGACCGTGCTCTTCAATGAAGCCGACGGCGAGCCCTACCTGCTCAACGAGACGGGAAGCCGGATCTGGGAGCTGTGCCATGAGGGGATCACCGTCGATGAGATCCTCCGCCTGCTTCCCGAGGAATTCGACGGTGATCGGGCGGCCATAGAAACGGAGGCTCTCGCACTCCTTCAGGAATTGGCGGATAAGAAGCTGCTTGAGCTTCAGGCCTCCTGACGGTGGCGACCCCACCGGTATCACCTTTCGGACACCCCAACACCTTCCCGGAGCACTGAGATCTCATGATCCTTTCAAGATTCCTCGAATGGGGCGTGGCGCTCCGAGAGACGACTTTCCCCGGCCGGCCCCTGGCGGGCAAACTGTACCGACTTTTTCTTTTCGGTCTTTTCAACCCCGGCTTGCAGTTAGTCTATTCGCTCCGGCTCTTTCTTCACACCCGGAGCCCGCAACTCTTCTCACTCTCCGATTACCGGCTTTTGCGGGAAGTGCGCCGCCGCTACAGAAGGCCCCATCTGATCCGGCGGTGGCTTTCTTCCAGACAGAGCCCCCTGGGACCCCTGGGCCCGAATCAGCTGATCGCTCAGGTGAATACCATGAAGGGCCGAATTCCCCATGCCCCCTGGCTCCTGCCGGAGACGGCACTGCTTTCGCCTGTGCTCGATTGCAAGGGATTTGCCGTTCTGCTCTCGGCCCTTTGCAATGTCGCCGGTTTCACGAATGAACTCTGGGTCGGTCTTCCCGCGGACGGAAGCACGGGACATGCCTGGGTCGTCGTGGAGACGGGCCGGGGAAGGATCGCCGTCGATCAGTTCAACGGCTCCGGCACCGATGAGGCCCTCTACCGGCACCGGCACTCTTTTGCGATGAGTTTCAGAATCTAGCACTAATATTGGAGCAGAGTGCCTTCTTCCTTGGCGCAGCGCAGCGCCCGGCCGAAGAGAAACAGGCTGGCGGGCAGACCGACGGCGGCAAAGAGTGCCAGCACCGTCAGATCCCCGGCGAGTTCGGTCACCGGCGCCCCCTGCAGAATGGCCAGACGCATGGCGCGCAGGGAGTAAGTGAGCGGCAGAAGCGCCGAGCACTTTTGGAGAACCTCCGGAAGAATCGACACCGGGTAGTAGGTCCCTCCCAGCAGGCCGGAGAGCGTGCCCGCCACAAAGAGGACAGGATCCCCCCGTTTGTACCGCACCACAAAGGCCGCGGACAGCATCCCGAAACCCGAAAAACAGAGGAGCGTCACCACCAGCACGGCCATCACCGACAACAGGTTCGCGTTCCCCACCTGAAATCCGAAGAATGCGGCCCCCAGAACGAGATAGAGCAGCACTTCATAAGCCGCAAAGAGAAAGGGCCACAGGCTGGAGCAGATCAGGATGGACACCGGTCTCGTCGGGGTCGCCAGCATTGCTTCGAAGGTCCCCGTGATCTGCCCCTCGCGGATGGAATTGGAAAAGGCTGAAAGCCCGACACCCAGAAAACGGTAAAAGGCGATCCCAATCAGCACGAAGGGGAAATAAGCCCCGCCGTAGGCTGCCAGACTGGGGGCGGCGGTCTCTCCCACAAGGCGGGCAATGAAGTAAAACATGAACACCGAAAAAAACGTGCCCAACGTCTGATAAAGAAAGGAGAGACGATAGCTTTTTGCGACGCTGAAGTCGCGCCGGAGAAAGACGAAGGGAAGTGCCAGGGAGGACACTGCGGACTGGGACATCTATCCCACCTCCCGCCGGACGTCGGGCTCGCAGAGTTCGAAGAGTTCCTGGATTGGGGCGCCGTTCGATTCAACATGTTCGATTCGCAATCCCTCACGACCGAGTAGGTCCAGAACCTCCGCAAGGTGCTGCGCCGGCTCCTCCACGGTCACGGAGATGGTCTTCGCGTCACACTGCACGGCCGATATAAAGGTGAGTCCCCCGAGAGACTTCTCGGCTTGTCTGGCGTCGGGCTGCGCGTAGAAGGTGTAGCGTCTTGCAGACCCGGCGGACCGGCCGATCGTCCCCAGGTCCCGGGCCGTTCTCAGGCCACCGTTCCCGAGAACCCCGATGCTGTCGCACACCGCCTGGGCCTCCGTCATCCGATGGGTTACCATCACGATCGTCACTCCAGCGTCCCGTGATAGTGTTTGGATCGCGCTCAGCAGGCTTTCCGATGCCGCGGGATCGAGCCCACGGGTTGGTTCATCGAGCAGCAACACCTCGGCGTCACCGAGGAGCCCCCGGGCCAGTGACAGCTTCTGACGCATCCCCGTAGAGTAGGCATCGTAGCGCTGATCGAGATAGGCTTCCATGGACAGCCGCGCGGCGACGGCGTCGATCCGCCGGTCCCGATCTCCTCCCCGCAGGTTGTAAAGCGCTCCGAAGAACCGCAGATTCTCCCGCCCGGTGAGCCGCCAGTAGAAGCTCCGCTCATCACCGAGTACCAGCCCCACTCTTTCTCGCACGCGGGCCTCGTCGCGGACGGTATCGTATCCTAGCAGTCGGGCCTCCCCCACCGTCGGGTGCATGAGGGTGGCCAAGATCCTGAGCAAGGTGCTCTTGCCGGCCCCGTTGGGACCGAGCAGCCCGAAGATCTCTCCCCGTTGGACGTGAAAGGTCAGATCCTCTAGAACCTTGAGATCATGCGAAATAGGAGAGGCCGAGAGCCACCGAGCGAAACCTCTCCTGGGATGAAACGTCTTGCTGAGGTTCCGGACGTCGATGGCGTGTGGCATGGGAGTCGGCTTTCATCGTCTGTCGAAGGCGCAAAGGTGTATAAATCAAGACATAACGGAGAAGTGGTTGCATCGGGCATCTCGCCGCCGGCGCTGCTCCTTCCGGCCGAGGTCAGGCCTACGGCGTCTGGTGGTGCTGTGCAGACGCATGGAGGTTCCAGCCGCTTTGTTTACCGAGAATATCCTCTTCGTAGACCGATCCCGTAATGTAGATCAGGGGGGTGTCCTTGAGACTAATAACCCTGGGAGCCTTCAGCTTCTGCCCGTCGCCATCGTAGAGAATTTCCACCGTCGGCCGCAACGGGCGCTCCTCACTCGTTTCGATCACCTTTCCGACTTCGCTCGTGTTCATCTTGACGAAGCCTTCCAGCGGGAAAACGGAGATCTTTCGAAGGAGTGTCTTGAGAAGTCTGGGAGCAAACACGCCCCTTTCCTGTTCGACAATGATCTTAACGGCGTCGAAGGGCAGAAACCGTCTGCGCTGCGGGCGGGTGTGGGTCAGGGCTTCGTAGTAATCGACCAGCCCGACAATCTGGGCATATTCGTGGATATCTGCGGCGGCCAGACGCCGGGGATAGCCGTTCCCGTTGATCCGTTCATGTTCCTGACGCACCACCAAAGCGATCCATTCGTAGCGGGGCCCGAGGGCGGAGAGCATCTCATAGCTGTGCTCGGGGTGCCGCTGCATTTCCTGGTATTCTTGTTTGGTGAGAACGCTTTCCTTGTTGATCAGCGCTGCAGGGAGTCTGGCCATGCCGATGTCGTGCAGGAGCCCCACCGTGCCGAGCCGGATCAGTTGGTTTTCCGTGTAGTTCAGACCCGCGCCGATCTTGATTGCGAAAATGGCCACGTTCACCGAATGGGATACCAGATCCGTTGAGGAGTGACGATTATAGACAGCCTTCAGGTAGAGGCGGTCGCTGGTGCACAGACTGTTGACCATTCGGACGGTGCACTCCGCAATCTGCTGGATGGGGATGGGCTCCCCGGCCTTCCCCTGCGTCATGGCCGCCTGCACCTGCTCTTTGGAAGCTTCGTAGATCTGGTCCACATCGCCGGAAGCCCAGTCTCCAACTAACGGACTGCTCTCGGCTCGCTCTCGAAGTATCCCCGAAGAGCGGTGACGCAAATCCTCGGGAGACATGAGATCGGCGATCCCTCTCTCCTCGTTTTCCCGCAGGAGGTCGTCCACCGACAGGATATCACTCAACTTCAGCTGGGGCTGCTCCGCAGCGCTCCCCATCTCTTCCGTCCGCTCCGATGTCGCTGTAGACGATGCGATGCGGCCGTCCGGCTCTTCGCCGGATTTGGCAGAGTCCCTGAGTATGTCGCTCATTCTCACCATCTTGGTGCTCCCTATACCGGGCTGTGGGCTGATTTGTCCACAATTCCCTGATTGATGAAGTGCACGCTCTCTCCGCAGCCGACCAACAGACTGAGATCACAGATGTTGTTGACCTTTCTCGGAACGCCCGCACTGTATTCATAGATGCGCCGCAATGCATCGTTCGTAAACATGTTGCGCTTGGCGCCAGCCTTCTTCAGCCGATGGAAGATAAACCGAACCATCTCCGATATTTCCAACGGTTTGAGATGATAGCGAATCGCAATTCTCTGATCGAGCTGCGGAATCTTTGCGATGCGTTCATTGAGCTCCGGCTGCCCGATGAGAATCAGGGTCAGGAGAAAGCGGTCGTTCATCTGAAAATTGAGCAGGAGCCGCAGCTCTTCATAAGTCTGCTCGTTGCGGATCAATTGTGCTTCATCCACAATGATCACCGAGTCGACCCCGTTGTTCTTGTTACGATAGAGATGATCGTTGAGCAGATGAACCATCTCGCGCTTGGATGCGTCGGGCGCCTCGATGGAAAACTGGAAGAGGATCTCCTGCAGAAACTCATCGGGCTCCAGAGAGGGATTCTCGATGAGGGCCAGCTGGTAGTTTCGCGGAACCAGCCGCTGTACGAGCAGCCGGCTGATCGTCGTCTTTCCGCAGCCGATCTCACCCGTCAGCATGGCGGCCCCCTTGCGGTTCTCGATCGCGTACACCAGACGGGTCAGCGCCTCCTCGTGCTCCGCGGAGTTGTAGAGAAAGGCCGGGTTCGGCAGATTCTCAAAGGGGTAGTCGAGCAATTCCCAGTAGTTCTTGTACATCCTGAACGCCCCGCGTAACGGCCATGGGGAAACCTGCCATTACTTCAAGCATTTCGGCAGATTCTGAAAGTATACGGGAAGAATCGAGAAAATTTCCTTACTAGTAATATGTTAAGGGGGCAAAACAAAATCTGTCAAGATATTATTTGGAATAATCTGACAGAGGCTGCTTGTCGGAAGGGTGGATTCTCCGCCCGGTAGCGAGGAGGGTGCCAGGGGGGCTATTTGGCCAGCAGGACGAGAATCTGTTTCTCAAAGATCGACGGATCGACCAGGCCCATATGACGGCTGAGAATGGTGCCATGCTGATCGATCACGAACGTCGTGGGGAGACCAACGAGACCGCCGAATTCGTAGAAGGTCTTCTCGTCCCCGACCAGCATCGGATAGTTGACGTTCAACTCGTCGGAGAATGCCCGAAGCGCTTCCGGTCCGGCCGGATCAACGGCAATCCCGAGCACCTGCACACCACGGTCCCGGTAGCGGTTGTAGAGATCGATCAGTTGGGGGATCTCGATCCTGCAGGGAACGCACCAGGAGGCCCAGAAATTGAGAATCACGATCTTGCCGGAGTAGTCCGAGAACTGGACCT
>CALZGC010000197.1 GCA_945786985.1 uncultured Nitrospirota bacterium
ACGTCAGCGGCGCCCAGCTGGACCCTGAGATCGTCGATGTCTTTGCCGAGACTTACTTGAAGGAGAAAGAAAAAGAGATACGGCACCTGCTGGGAATCCGGGAACATGCCGGTGAACAGCGGGCGGAGGCGGCCTGCACGGAGGGGCAAGGGTGAAGATCAAACGCCACAGGATCGGACGGATTGTCTTTCTCTCACCCGACGAGGCGCTCATTGGCGAGCATCTCGCCGTTCTGGATGAGCAGATCCAGCAGTGTCTCGATGCGGGCGAAGTCCGGGTGGTCCTCGACTTGAACGCGGTGCCCTACATCGACAGCGCCGGTCTGGAAAAACTGCTGGCCTGCGCAGACAGAGTCCGGAAAAAGGGGGGCAGTCTCAAGATTTCCAACCCCAATCCGCTCTGCAACGAGATTCTGGAGATCACCCGGATGACCCGGTATTTCGACATTACCTTTGACCTGGAAGATGCAGCGAGGAGTTTCGGGTGATGGTCTTTCTGCAGCGATGCACCGGCTGGCGCATACACGCCGGCGGTGCGGGAGATCCCCTCTTGAAGACGCATGGAGACTGGCCTGACCACATCACCGGGAGCAGGGGGGCGGAGGCATGAGCGTCGTCGCGCCCGCCGCCCGAAAGCGGCTCGGTGAACTCTGTGTAGCCCAGGGAATCATCACCGAGGAACAGTGTCACAAGGCACTGGAGATCCAGAAGAGAACTGGCAAGCGCCTCGGGGAGATCCTCATTGCCGAGCAGATGATTTCCGAAGAGGACCTCTTCCGTATCCTGGGCGGGCAGATGGGGTTTGCCCACGTCTGGCTGCGAAAAGGGCTCATTGACCCGATGGTGGTGAAGATCCTCCCCAAGGAGAAAGCGAAACTCTACCGCGTCATCCCCATGTTCAAGGTGGGTGACGAGCTCACCCTGGCGGCGGCGGATCCCCAGGCCGTCCTTGTCTTTGATGAGCTCTCCAAACTCACCGGCTGTCGGGTGCATCCGGTGCTCTGCCGCGCCTCGGATATCCTGAAGGCCATCGACGAATATTACGGGGAAGAGGTTCAGATCACAGACTTCTTGTCGGGGTTGGATGAGAACGAACTTCAGCTCGTCGAAAACCGCATCGAGCACGACTGCCAGGAGATTCAGGAACTGGCCGAAGGCAGTCCGATCATCAACCTGGTCAATCTCATCATCCTCAAGGCGATCAAGGACAATGCCAGCGATATCCACATCGAACCGGACCGCAGCAGATTCAGGGTCCGTTACCGGATCGACGGCGTCCTCTACGAGGTGATGACGCCCAAGGTCGACCTGCACCCGGCGGTGGTATCCCGCCTGAAGATCATGGCCCGGCTCGATATCGCCGAGAAGCGGCTGCCGCAGGACGGCCGGATCCAGGTCTATGTCGAAGGGCGCTCCGTCGACCTGCGGTTTTCTTCTCTGCCGGGGATCTTCGGCGAGAAGGTCGTGCTGCGGGTCCTCGACAAGAAGGGGGCCATCCTCGACGTCAATCAGATCGGATTCAATGCGGAGACCCTGGCGCGGTTCAAGAGCCTGCTGCGCAAGCCGTTCGGCCTGATCCTTGTCACCGGGCCCACGGGGAGCGGCAAGACGACCACCCTCTATTCGGCCATCAATTTTTTAAATTCCCTGGAGAAGAACCTGGTCACCATCGAGGATCCCGTGGAATACCAGCTCGATATCATCAATCAGAACCAGGTGGACGAAGCCATCGGCCTCAGTTTCGCACGCATTCTGAAACATGTGCTGCGGCAGGACCCGGACGTGGTGATGGTCGGAGAGATTCGGGACCGGGAGACGGCGGAAATCGCGATTCAGGCTTCGCTGACGGGCCACCTCGTTCTCTCCACCGTCCATACGAACGACGGCGCCGGCACGATCAACCGGCTCATCGACATGGGCATCGAGCCCTATCTGCTGGCCTCCTCCCTGACGGCGGTGATTGCCCAGAGACTGGTGCGCGCGGTCTGTGCCGAATGCAAAACCAGCTATATCCCCCCGCCGTCGCTGCTCGAACAGCTGGGGTGGGAGCACGAACGCACACCCCGACTGGTCAAGGGGAAAGGCTGCCCGTCCTGTTACGATTCGGGCTACAAGGGGCGCGTCGGAATCTTTGAACTCCTGGAAGTCGACGCGGACCTGAAGGAATTGATCCTCAAGAACCTCTCGGTCAGTGAAGTCCGGGACTACCAGAAGAAGCGGAACCTCCCCTCCCTGCGGACGGAAGGGTTAGAGCGTGCGAAAGAGCGACTGACCACCGTGGAAGAAGTCCTCCGCTCGGTCTATGTAGAATGAGAAAAGACTCATCCCGGCCCCCTGCGGGCCCGGCGTTTGCCACCGGGAGATGAAGGCGAAAGATGGCGATTGCAATCAGTGAGAAGAAAACACCGGCCCCCGTGAGGGTGAGGGGTGCCGCGACCGCAAACCAAGCGAAGGCTACGGCGCCGTATGGCCTCTTTCGGAAGAAAATCCCGGCCCGGGAGGTTCTCTTCTTCACGAATCAGCTCTCCTTGATGCTGGAAATCGGAACCCCGCTGAACCAGAGCCTCTCGGCCATCACCACTCAAATCCGGAATCCCGAGTTCAAAGCGGTCCTGGAGAAGCTCCTGGAGGCGGTGGAAGACGGGAGCATGCTCTCCGATGCACTGCGGCAATATCCGGCCCTCTTCTCCCCCGAGTATACGAGTCTGGTGAGCGCCGGGGAGAACACGGGGCATTTGTATGAAATGCTGGATCGGATCGTCGAGCTGCAGGAGAAGCGGGAGGAATTCATCACGGCCCTAAAGGGGGCGATGACCTACCCGCTGGTGCTCTGCGCCGTGACGACGCTGGTGATCATTTTCATGCTCTCCTTTGTCTTTCCCCGCTTCGCCACCCTCTTTCAGGGGGTGGAGCAGATCCTCCCCCCGACGACCAAGTTTCTCATGGCGCTGAGCGGGTTGCTGCGGGTTTACTGGTATCTGGTGCCCCTTCTCCTGGCGGCGCTCTGGTGGGGCGTGCATCGTTTTCTGAGGACAGACCGGGGACGCTTCACCGTGGACCGGCTGAAGATCTCCCTGCCGCTGCTCGCGGGAATCAGCATCAAGATCTACCTCTCCCAGATCATGCGGACCCTGGGCTTTCTGATGGGAAGCAGCGTCCCCCTGCTGGAGGCGCTGCGCATCACCAAGGGGGGGAGCCGCAACGTTCTCTTCAC
>CALZGC010000198.1 GCA_945786985.1 uncultured Nitrospirota bacterium
AAAGCATCTTGATCTTCCGGCCATGGTGACGGAACAGTATCCCAAGGGCCTGGGCCCGACCATCGATGAGATCCGCGGCGCCCTTCCCGCCTACAACCCGCTGGAGAAGATCACCTTCGACTGCTGCGGAGACGCGGCCTTTGTCGACGCAATGGCCGCCACAAAGCGACGCAAGATCATTCTGACCGGGATGGAAACGCACGTCTGTGTGCTCCAGACCTGCCTGAGCCTTCTGCACAAGGGCTACGCCGTGCACGTTGTTCAGGACGCCGTCTGTTCCCGAACCCGGGAGAACTACCGCACGGGTCTCGAGATGATGCGGGACGGGGGGGCGGTGATCACCTGCACGGAAACGGTCCTCTTTCAGCTGATGGAAAAGGCGGGGACACCGGAATTCAAAGCGCTCTCACAACGGATCAAGTGAAGGGTTTTCCTCATCGGATCCAACCAGTGTTGCGGAGGGAGGGGTGCGAAACCCCCGTAAACAGTGCGTCTGGTGTTCAGGGGATAACCGCGCGCCCGCGTCGTCCACTTGATAGATGTTGGGAGCGTTTGTACGTTGGGGAACGGGGGAAGGAGAAATCCTGCGCAGGTGTGAGAAGGGGGACTCGCGACGCGGGGTGTACGCCAATCTTTCATGAAGGAGGAGAAAAAATGTATTTCACTTTCTTCAAACGTTTGTTGCTCATAATCGCGGCCCTCGGTTTCGTCCTCATCGGCTGTGGGAAGCCCGAGTCGAAGGCACCCGAGAAAAAGGCTGGGACGGCAATGGACAAGACGGCGGCGGGCGTAAACAAGATCCTCATCGGCCATCCCGCTTGCCTCTCGGGCAAGTATGCCAAGGCGGGGGAGCAGGCTCTGGGCGGCATCGAGGCGGCAGTGGACTGGGTCAACAACACCTACGGGGGTGTCATGCTCGGCGGCAAGAAAGTCCCCCTGGAATATATCTACTATGACTGCGAGTCCAACAAGGAAGCGGTCACCAGCCTGATCGGGCGGCTGGCGATGTCGGATAAAGTCCATGTCGTTTTTTCACCGTACAGTTCGGGTTTGACGCTGCGGGGTGCGCCGGTGACGGAGGCCAACAAGATCCTCTACATGGACCACGGCGGTGCGAGCAACGCGATTTTCCGCCAGGGTTTCAAGTACATCGTGCAGACCATCGGCCCGGCCACGAGCTATCACCAGGGAACACTGGATATGATCAAGGCGACGGACCCCGCGGCGAAGAAAGTCGCGCTGGCCTACGAGGACTCGGAGTTTGCGAAGATGGTCATGGAGGGTGCCCGGGAGCATGCTAAGAAGCTGGGGTTTGAAATCGTTTTCGAACGGACCTATCCCAAGGGTGTGACCGACCTGACGCCCCTTCTCTCTGCGTTGAAGGCCAGCAACCCCGACTTCATTCTCGGCGGCGGTCACTTTGAAGACGGGCAGCTCTTCAACCGGCAGATGGCCGATCTCGACATCAACACCAAGAGCCTCTCGCTGATTGCGGCGGCCACACTGCCGGCTTTCTACGAGGCCCTGACAAGCATGGCCGAAGGGGTCATGGGACCCTCCCACTGGGAATACGGCGTCAAGTATTCGGAAGCAGAGGCGAAGAAGGTGGGACTCCAGTGGATCGGACCGAGTCAGGATGAGTTTGTGGCCCTCTTCAAGAAAGCCCTCGGCAAAGATGTCATTCCGGATTACCATGCGGCCGAAGCCGGGGCCCAGGTGTTGGCCTACACGCTGGCTGTGGAGAAATCCAATTCCGTGCACAGTGAGACAGTACGGGCGGCCCTGGGGGACCTGACATTCATGTCGTTCTATGGTGGTTGGGACGTGGACGACACGGGCATGCAGGTCGGCCACACCATGGTCGACGTCCAGTGGCAGAACGGGAAGCGGGTGATTGTCTGGCCGCCTGAGGCGCAAACCGGTAAACCGGCCTACCCCATGCCGACTTTCGCCGAGAAAGCTCAGGGCAAGAAAGCCATTCCGGGCATGTAGCCGGAAGTCGGGGATACTAACGTCTCGCACGGATGTTGTCCCGTGCAAAGCGGGGGCAACATCGACGTTGTGGACGCGCCGTGGCCTCTCACACCCCCGGCTCCCTCGCCCCGTGCGCGGCTGAGGGTTGGGCCTGCCCCGTTAGATGCACCGCATGTAACGGGGTGAGGGGTCCAAAAATGCAATCATATTGATGCTCGGAGTAGCAGATGGTTTTCGAACAACTGGCGGGTAACCTGATCCAGGGTCTGGTGTTGGGCGCCGTTTATGGGATGGCCACCATGGGCCTCAGCCTCATTTTCGGGGTGCTCAAGGTCGTCAATGTCGGCCACGGGGCCTTTATCATGGTCGGTGCCTTCATCGCCCTGCTCCTCTTCAACACCTTCGGGATCAATCCGGTGATCGCCGTCCCCCTGGCCTTTGTCTTCGGAATGGGGCTGGGGCTTCTCTTCTATTACACAGTGATGCAGCGGCTCATCAAGGCCCCGGAACTCGCAACCCTTCTGGCCACCTTTTCCCTGGGGATCCTGCTCCAGGAGGTGGTGAAACTCCTTTTCGGGTCCGAGTTTCGGGGGTACAACTGGGCCGTCGGGAAGATCGACCTCGGCATTACCGTGCTCCCCATGTCAAAACTCTATGCCTGCGTCGGCAGTGCACTCATCGCGCTGCTCCTTTATCTCTGGTTCAACAAGACCCGGGCGGGATCTGCCATGCGAAGCGTGGTGGAGGACAGTGAGGGCGCACGGGTCTGCGGAGTGAATGTGGGCGCGGCCTACGCCATGAGCTTCTCCCTGGGCATCGGTCTGACGGTGGCCAGCGGGGTGCTGCTGACCATGTTCATTCCGGTCGGCATCAATCCTTACATGGGTGGGCATTACACCCTGAAGGCCTTTGTCATCGCCGTGCTGGGAGGGCTTGCGTCGCCCTATGGTGCCTTCTTCGGCGGGGTGGTCTTCGGGCTTCTTGAAAACGGATCCTACACGTTGTTCGCCCTGATACCCGGCGTGGAGCCCTTTGCCCTGACGCGATTCTTCTCGTTCCTGATGCTTCTGATCATTCTTCTGATCCGTCCCACAGGCCTTCTGAGCGAAAAGCGGACATGAACCAGGTCGCCAAGTACCTCCCCATTCTTCCCGTGTTGCTCGCCTACGCCATTCTGTTCGCACTGGGCCATACGGTTTCCGGGACCTGGCAGCTGGTGGCCACGCTCCTCTTTTACTGTGCCCTGGGGCAGGCTTTCAACATTTTCCTGGGTATGACGGGCTACGTGGACTTTGGCTACGTGGCCTTCATGGGAATGGGCACCTACGGGATGGCCCTGGCGATCACGAAACTCGCCCACGTTCCCGAACTGGGCGCGGTCGTTATCGTGATCGGCTTTGCTCTGGCCCTGCTCATGGCGACCCTCCTGTCGCTCGCGGTGGGGGCCGTGGCGCTGCGGCTTCGGGGTGCCTACTTTGCCATTGCCACCATCGGTGTGAACGAGGGATTCCGGTTTCTCATCGAGGGGGCACGCATCTGGAACGGTGCCGAAGGGATGATTTTCACGGCGCAGCTGAACGAAATATTGGGAACGGAGCGGGCCAGCAGACTGATGACCTACTGGGCGGATGTCATGGTCCTGGTCATTGCCGTTTTGGCAGCGGCGGTGACGCTGTTTTACATGCGAAACCGCGTCGGCTACGCCCTCACCGCGCTGCGGGAGGATGAAGACGCCGCGAAGGTGATGGGCATCAACGTCACCAAGTACAAGATCATTGCTTTTATCACAAGCGCGTGTTTCGCCGGGCTGGTGGGGGCCGCGTCGTGGGCACTGAAAACGCCCTATGTCTTTCCGCCTGAAGTTTTCGAGATCCATTACACCGTGGAAGCGATCATCATCGTGATGCTGGGCGGTGCGGGGACCCTCCTGGGGCCGCTGGTGGGCGGACTGATCTACGGCATCTCCAAGTACTATCTGTCGATTTTTCTTCCGGGGCTGCAATTGCTTGTCTTCGCGCCGGTCATTATTGTGATTATTATCATGTTTCCCGAGGGCGTGGTGGGAATGCTCAGACAGCGAACTCGGAACACTGTACTGGGGCGGTTTATTGTTTAGCCCCGTTAGAAGTTCCATCAGTGAAACGGATTTGGTCACGGAGCGCGGGGAAGGCCCCATGTAACGAAACTTCTA
>CALZGC010000199.1 GCA_945786985.1 uncultured Nitrospirota bacterium
ACTGACGGAAAGGTATCCCGGACACACTGACGGAAAGGTATCCCGGACACAATGATGCTCAAGATCGCCCTCGGTTTCTACCTCCTCTCCACCGTGGCCTGCCTGTTTTATTTTGTGCTCCCAAAAAAAGCGCTCGGCCGGACCTATCTTGCCGCTGCCGTCATGGGCTTCCTGTTTCACTCGGCGGCTCTGATCCAGGATTTTTTTCAGGCCGGGTATCTCCCGGTCACTAATTTTCAGGAAGGGCTCTCCTTTTTTTCCTGGACGATTATCCTGATATTTCTGTTACTTGAGTTTCGTTACCGCATCCTGATCCTCGGCTCCTTCATCATCCCCCTGGCCTTCGTCGCCCTGCTCTACCCGGCGCTGGTCACCTACGAAATAAAGGAGCTCCCCCCACTGCTGCAGAGTTCCTGGCTCGGCATCCATGTGAGTCTGGCTTTTCTGGGAGATGCGGCCTTTGCCCTCGCCTTTGCCGTCAGCCTGATGTACATCCTTCAGGAGTACCAGTTGAAAGCCCACCGCTTCGGATCGACCTTCCGGAAGCTGCCATCCCTGGAGATCCTCGACGCCATAAACCACCGGGTGATCACCATCGGATTTTTGCTCCTGACACTCGGCATGATCACGGGCGCCCTCTGGGCACGGGCCTCACTGGGGAGCTATCTGCAGGGAGACCCTCGGGAAATCTGGTCCCTCATCACGTGGGTCATCTACGCCGTCCTGCTGCACTTGCGATTGACTGTCGGGTGGCGGGGGCGACGGACCGCCATCATGGCCATTATCGGGTTTGCCGTGCTGGTCTTTGCCTTCATCGGCATCAACTCGTTTATCTCGAGTTATCACTATCCGGAGCGATTCTGATGGCGATCGTACTGGTCGGATTGAGTCACAAAACCGCACCGGTTGAACTCCGGGAAAAGGTCTGTATGCCCGACATGGCACTGCCCGATCAGCTGGCGCGGCTCAGAAGCGATTCCGTCGCCGAATGCGTCATTATCTCTACCTGCAACCGGGTCGAAGTACTGGCGCACTGCCCCGACCCTCACCAGGGGATCGCAGGGATCAAGCAATACCTCGCTTCGGGCAGCGGGATCTCGCTGTCCGAAGTCGAGCCGCATTTCTATATTCTGGACGGGAATCAGGCGATTCAGCACGTCTTCCGCGTCGCCTCCTCCCTCGACTCCATGATGGTCGGAGAGCCCCAGATCCTGGGGCAGATCAAGAACGCCTTTGCCGTCGCCTCCAAGGAGGGGACCACCGGAGTCGTTCTCAACCGCCTCATGCACAAGGCCTTCTCGGTGGCCAAGCGGGTCAAGACCGAGACCCAAATCGCCCGTTACGCCGTCTCGATCAGCTACGCCGCGGTGGAACTGGCCAGGAAGATCTTCGACGATCTCAGCGAGAAGTCGGTGATGCTCATCGGGGCCGGCGAAATGAGTGAGTTGGCCGCGCGTCACCTCATGGACAACGGCGCCAAGACACTGCTGGTCACCAACCGCACCTACAGCCGCGCCGTAGAACTGGCGGAGGAATTCAACGGAAGTGCCATCCGTTTCGAGGATTTCACCGAGTCACTGATTCGAACCGACATCATCATCTCCTCCACGGGATCGCCCAAATACATCCTTGGGCACCAGGAAGTCAAGGAGGTGCTCCATGTGCGGCGGAACAAACCGATGTTCCTGATTGATATCGCCGTACCCCGGGATCTCGACCCGGCCATCGACCGGCTGAACAACGTTTACCTGTATGATATCGACGACCTGCAGGCCGTGGTCGACACCAACCTCCAGGAGCGCCGGAAGGAGGCGGAAAAGGCGGACGAGATCGTTCTGGCGGAGGTCGGCACCTTCGAGAAATGGCTGGCCTCACTTGACGTGACGCCCATGATCGTCCTGCTCCGGGAGCGTCTTGAAGAGATCCGGGAGGAGGAACTCGCGCGAACCCTGCCCCGACTGAACGGGGTGTCGAAAAAGGAAAGAAAGGCCGTCGAGGCCATGGCTTCGGCCATCGTCAACAAAATACTCCACGGACCGCTGCAAGCCTTGAAATCGGAGAGCCGTGCCGAGACGAGAGATCAGCTGATCGAGATTCTCATGGAGGTCTTCCAACTCGAGCAGACGCGAAAGGGCCCGCGGGAGAAATTGTGACGGGCGCCGACCGATCCCGGCGATTCTCTGTCGTACCGTTCGCCGGAACGGTGCGATGCGTCAGCCCGGCACCTTCACATAGGTAGCACCACCATGCGGCAAAAGGTATCCTATAAATCCGGCGGGCACCTTCGGGAGCCTCGCCCCCTGTCCCGGATATTGCATGAGTGATCGTCATGAGAGGCCGTAAAGGCGCCACAGGCAAGGCGCAGAAATTTTGCTGGCTGAAAACATATTGGAATCTTTCGAAGTCAGGAAATTTTCTGTAACGCCGCAAGGGGCAGCCTATCCGGCCTCGTAATAGATTTGCTCATGCAATATCCGGGCTAGCTTAAGGAATGATCATGCCAAAAAGAAGAACACTCCGTATTGGAACCCGGGGAAGCCAGCTGGCCCTCTGGCAGGCCAACTGGATCAAGGGTCGGTTGGAAGCAAAGTATCCCGATCTGGACGTCTCCCTGGTCAAGATCAAAACCACTGGGGACAAGATCCTCGATGTCCCGCTGGCCAAGGTAGGGGGCAAGGGGCTCTTCGTGAAAGAGATCGAAGAGGCTCTGCTTTCCAGGCGGGTCGATCTGGCCGTACACAGCATGAAGGACGTGCCCACAGAACTGCCCGAGGCCCTGCACCTGCCGGTGATCTGCGAACGGGAAGATCCGAGAGATGCACTACTTTCACGAGGCCCAAGCTTCGCCGAGCTACCGCAGGGCGGCAAGATCGGCACCAGCAGTCTTCGACGGCAGGCACAGCTGCTGCACCGGCGGCCCGACCTAACCATGGTCAACCTGCGGGGCAATCTGGATACCCGCATTAATAAACTGCAAAGCGAAGGGTTGGATGCCGTGATCCTCGCCGCTGCGGGAATCCGCCGCATGGGGTGGGAATCGAAAATCACCGAACTGCTGGACACCGGCATCAGCCTGCCCGCCATCGGCCAGGGAGCCATCGGCATCGAGTGCCGTGTGCACGACCCGCAGGTCAACGAATGGATTGCCTTCCTGCGTCACCCGGACACCTTCGATACGGTTGCGGCAGAGCGGGCTTTCCTGACGAAGCTCGAAGGGGGCTGCCAGGTACCGATTGCGGGCTTCGCCGTCATTCAGGAGGCGGAGATTCATCTTCGCGGCCTGGTGGGAAGTGTGGATGGCAAGGAGCTGATCCGGGATGACATCCGAGGCCCCCGGACCGAAGCCAAAGCGCTGGGCATCGAACTCGGCGCGAGGGTCCTGGCCGCCGGCGGCAAGCGGATCCTCGATGAAGTCTATCGCGCGCAGCAACTGCCGCCCCCCGAGGTGTAACCATGGTGCACCGACGGCCGGGCAAAGTCTTTCTGGTCGGAGCCGGTCCGGGCCATCCGAAGCTGATTACTCTGCGCGCCATTGAATGTATCCGGGACGCGGATGTAATCGTCTACGACTACCTCGCCAATCAGAAATTCCTGCAGTATGCGCGCAAGGGATGCGAGGTCGTCTATGCCGGAAAGACCGGCCACCACCACACCCTGCACCAAGACGATATCAACCGGTTTCTGGTGGAAAAAGCCAAAGCCGGCAAGAACGTGGCCCGCCTCAAGGGGGGCGACCCCCTGGTCTACGGCCGTGGGGCCGAGGAGGCGGAGGAGCTCATCCGCTACGGCATCGAGTTTGAGTTCGTTCCCGGGGTCCCCGCGGCGACCGGAGCCGCCGCTTACGCCGGCATCCCTCTGACTCACCGCAACTTTTCCTCAACAGTGGCCTTTGTCACGGGCCATGAGGGGACCGGAAAAGGCGGCCCCCCCGTCGACTGGGAGAAGCTCAGCACCGGGGTGGGGACACTGGTCATCTACATGGGGATCGGCCGATTGAAAGAGAACGCCGAGAGAATTCTGGCCGCCGGCCGCGCACCGGACACACCCGTGGCCCTCGTACGCTGGGGCACCACACCGGAGCAGGACGTTCTGGTCGGCACGCTGTCGGACATTCATGAGAAAGCCCGGGCCCAGGAGTTCAAAGCCCCGGCTCTGATGATTGTGGGGGAGAGTGTGCGTCTCCAGCAGACGCTGAACTGGACGGCGCGCCTGCCGCTGTTCGGACGGCGGATCGCGCTGACCCGGGAACGGGAGAACGCCGGCCTCTTCTCGAAGCAACTCGAACGCCTGGGCGCTGTCATCTACTATCTTCCGGCCATCGATATCGTTGCCCCGGAGAGCTTCGAAGGACTGGACCGGGCCATCGACGAACTCAATTCGTTCGACTGGATCGTCTTGACCAGTGCCAATGCCGTCCGCTACTTTCTCGACCGCCTGGTGGTGCGGAACCGGGACGTGCGAAACCTGAAGGGAATCGGCATCTGCACGGTCGGCACGTCCACCGCTCGGGCCCTGCGCACACGGGGGATCCGGGCAGACCTGATTCCCGAAACCTTCACCGGCGAAGGGGTGGTCGAGGCTTTGACGGAACGGGAAAACCTGCAGGGCCGGCGGGTTCTGATTCCTCGCGCGGAGCAGGCCCGGGAGATCATACCGGAATCGCTGCGGGCCGCCGGTGCAGACGTGGTGGTGGCCACCGTTTATCGCAATCTCCCCCCGCGCATCGACCGGGAGGCCCTCCACGAGATTCTGATCAACCGGAAAGCGGACCTGATGGTTTTCACCAGTCCGTCGAATGTGAAAAACATTGTGCACGCGGTGGAAAACGAAGGGTTGCACGAAGCCCTGGCAAAGATTAAGATGGCCTGCATCGGACCGGTCACCGCCCAGGCAGCCAGGAAAGCCGGCCTCTCGGTCGTGATCGAACCCGAGGAGTCCACCCTCGAGTCCGTGTCCGATGCCATTGTGCACTACTTCGGCGCCGAGAGCCGCTAGCCGGAGTATTGCATGAGCGATCGTCACGAGAGGTCGTAGAAGCAACATAGACAAGGCGCAGCGAATTGTCTGGCTGAAGACATATTGAAATATTTCGAAGTCAGGCAATTAGCTGCAAGGCCGGATATGGCGGCTTATCCGGCCTCTCAGTAGATTGACTCATGCAATATCCGGGATAGATCGCTGTGACCGAGGAACCTTTAGCTCAGGAGGCCAGAGCCATGCTGTTTCCCAGCTACCGTCCCAGAAGGGTGCGCAAGAACGAGACGATACGCAGAATGGTCCGTGAAACGCAGCTCTCCGTGGACAATCTGATCTACCCCATGTTCGCCATTCACGGCAAGAACGTGAAAAAAGAAATCCCCTCGATGCCCGGCAACTATCAGCTCTCCGTGGAGAAACTCGTCAAGGAGGCGCAGGCCGTCCACCAACTCGGCATTCCCGCGGTCATCCTTTTCGGCATCCCCAAAGTCAAAAACGCGGTCGGCTCCGGCGCTTACGACGAGAACGGGATCATTCAGACTGCCGTGCGGGCTCTGAAAGACGGGGTCCCCGATCTGATGGTCATCACCGACGTCTGCCTCTGCGAGTACACCGACCACGGTCACTGTGGCATCGTGGAGAACGGCGAAATCCTCAACGACCCGACGCTGGAACTGCTGGCCAGGGAGGCCGTCTCCCATGCCCGGGCCGGCGCAGACATGGTGGCCCCGTCGGACATGATGGACGGACGGGTCGGCGTCATCCGGGAAGCCCTTGACGAAGATGGCCACGATGAGATCCCCATCATGTCCTACGCGATCAAGTACGCCTCGGGCTTCTACGGACCCTTCCGGGATGCGGCGGAGTCGACGCCCGAATTCGGCGACCGCGGCTCGCACCAGATGGATCCGGCCAACACCCGAGAGGCCATGCGGGAGGCTGAAATGGACGTGGCCGAAGGCGCGGACATCCTCATGGTAAAACCGGCCCTGCCTTACCTCGATATCATCTACCGGGTCAAGGAGGAGTTCGACCTGCCGGTGGCGGCCTACAACGTGAGCGGCGAGTTCTCCATGATCAAGGCCGCAGCCCGACAGGGATGGCTGGATGAGGAACGGGTGATGATGGAATCGCTCATGGCCATTCGCCGGGCCGGCGCCGACATGATTCTGACCTACTGGGCCAAAGAGGCGGCCCGAGTCCTGCAGCGTTGAAGCAGTGAAAGATAAACCATTTGCCCCATCGGCCCCGCGGTGTTAGAATTGACGAAACGGAGGAGGCAGAGATGTTTGTCAGGCGCTATCACGGAGAGATCATCTTTCATCTCTTCAGTCTCATCTTTTTCGATCTCATCTACTTCATGCTCCTCATCATGCTTCTCATCCGGGAGAATGTCTGGTTCTGTCTGGCCTCTTTCGTAGTCTTCGGCTATCTCCATCTGCGCTACTTCCGCGTCTTCTGCCGCAGTATCCGATGGGCCTATGTCACACCGCATCTCGTCTTTCCCGTCCTGCTCAGCCTCGTTGCTTTCCTGACTTATTTTCCCTAAGAAGTGGCCCTATTCGTAGATACGGTGGCATTCGAGGGCCGTGGGCCGGCCTCCTCTGCGTTGCGCTCCTTGCGACGTACCACAGGGGGTACGCCTCAGTCGCGCGCCTTGATGAGCCCGGCCCACGGCCCTCTCGGTACGTCACCATATTTACGAACAGGGCCACTAAGACTCCGCTCCGCCCATTATCCCCTCCAAAGTGCACCGCCTGCTCTTTTCGTTGACACCCCCCCGTTGAAAATGATAGCTTTTTCTGAAATTCTGATCGAACTGTGGAGACGCTAGATGGCACAACGTTCAGAGAAACTCTTCGAGGAAGCACAACGAGTTATCCCCGGCGGCGTGAACAGTCCCGTGCGGGCTTTCAAATCGGTCGGCGGCGTGCCGGTCTTTATTGAGCGGGCCGAGGGAAGCCGGATTTATGATGTGGATGGACGCAGTTATATCGACTACGTCGGCTCCTGGGGACCGATGATTGTGGGCCATGCCCACCCCCGAGTTTTGGACGCCCTGCGCGACGCCCTGTCTCGAGGAACCAGTTTCGGCGCGCCCACGGCGCTCGAAACCGAACTCGCCCGAATGGTGATCGACGCGGTGCCCTCCATTGAAATGGTCCGCATGGTCAACTCCGGAACCGAGGCCACCATGAGCGCCATTCGTGTGGCCCGGGGCTTCACCGCCCGGGACAAGATCATCAAGTTCGAGGGATGCTATCACGGACATGCCGACGGACTGCTGGTCAAGGCCGGCTCCGGCGCAACCACACTGGGCGTTCCCACGAGCCCCGGCGTGCCTGCCGACTATGCCCGCAACACTATCACGGCGCCCTTCAACGACCTCAACGCCGTCCGGAATATCGTCGAGCAGGAGGGGGAGCGTATTGCGGGCATCATCGTGGAGCCCCTGCCCGGCAACATGGGGGTCATTCCACCGAAGCCCGGGTTTCTGGAAGGGCTCCGGGAACTCTGCACCGAGCAGGGGATGGTGCTGATCTTCGATGAAGTCATGAGCGGATTTCGTGTGGCCTACGGCGGCGCCCAGGAGCGCTTCGGCGTCACCCCGGACCTGACGACCCTCGGGAAGGTGATCGGCGGCGGACTTCCCGTCGGCGCCTACGGGGGCAGGAAGGAGATCATGGAGCGGGTGTCCCCATCCGGTCCTATCTATCAGGCCGGGACCCTCTCGGGCAACCCCCTGGCCATGACCGCGGGCATCGAGACGCTGAAGATTCTCTCCGAGCCGGGGACCTACGAGGCTCTGGAGAAAAAATCAGAAGCCCTCTGCTCGGGCATCGAGAAAGCCTTCGAAGAGACGGGAATTCCCGCCTGCCACACCCGGGTGGGCGCCATGTTCTGCAGCTTTTTCAGCGAAGAGGCGGTCACCGATTACGCGGCCGCCGCCCGCTGCGACACGGAGCGGTTTGGCCGGTATTTTCACGAGATGCTGCGCCACGGCGTCAACCTGGCGCCGTCACAGTTCGAGGCTGCTTTCCTGTCTCTGGCCCATTCGACGGAAGACATCGACGCGACGATCGATGCGTGCCGCAAGAGCCTGAAAGCGTTGTAATCAGCGGCACCCTCCTGGAAGCACCGGCCCTGAACCGCGCTCCTTTCACGCCCGTGACCGGCTCTCGGTGGGCAACGTGTCCCTGACTGACAATTCCCGGGACCTGCGCTATGATAAGGCTTGGTCAGCGCAACCCCGGAAGAAATTTCATGAATGATCTTTTGACATATTTCGCTTACGGATCGAACATGCATCCGCTGCGCCTCCGGAAGCGGGTGCCCTCTTGCCGGGCCATCGGCGTCGGCTCCCTCACCGGCCACGCGCTCCACTTTCACAAACGGGGTGTCGACGGCTCGGGCAAGTGCAACGCGCTGCAGACGGGGCGCCCCGCGGACGCGGTCGAAGGGGTCCTCTTTGAAATCACCCCCCGGGAGCGCCGGGAGTTGGATGTTGCCGAATCGCTCGGGTCGGGCTACGCTCGAGAGACGGTGCGCATCGTTTCAAACGGCGAGGTGCGGCAGGCCTTCACCTATCTGGCCCAGCCGGGGTATATCGATGCGGCCCTGCGCCCCTTTACCTGGTACAAGGCCTTTGTCGTCGCGGGCGCCCGGTTTCATCGCCTGCCGGTCCGTTATGTCGAGACCCTCGAGTCCGCGCACGCCCTGGAAGACCCCGACGCGGAACGAGCGGAAGCTAGTTTTCGAATGCTGCGCGAACTGCTGAGCCGCTGGGCGCCCTGAGCCTGGGAAGCGTCGGCGGCCGGAAAGGGCGAAGCCGCAAGGCACGTCTCGACGGTGTTCATGTTTTATCGGTTCCTGGCCGACATCGTGGTGCTCTGTCATCTGGGCTTTGTGCTCTTCGCTGCCCTCGGCGCCGTCCTGCTCTTTCGATGGCCGCGACTCATCCGGGTGCATCTCCCCGCGGCAGTGTGGGCGGCCGGGATCGAATTCTTCGGATGGATCTGCCCGCTGACACCGCTGGAAATCCGGTTGCGTCATTTGGGCGGCGAGGCGGGCTACCCGGGCGGTTTCGTCGAGCACTATATCTGGCCGGTTCTCTATCCGGCCGCCCTAACACGGGGGTTGCAGATTACACTGGGGGCGCTCGTCGTCGCGGTCAATCTTCTCATCTACTGGCGTGTTTTTTCGGCCCGCCGGAACCGGTAGGGCACTGTCGAGAGGTCGGATACGTGACAACCTCGGAAAAAGAAGCAAAGCACCCGCGCGCCGGAGATGTCGAGGGAACGTCGGACGGCTCCCGGAAGCTTCTCGGAATCGGCGTGCTCCTGGCGGCAGGGTTCTGGGTATTGGAGTCCGCCATCCATGCGTTTATCTTTTACGAAGGAAACTTCTTGCAGGAGCTGGTCCCCCGCGACACGCACGAATTTTGGATGCGCGTGCTCGTGTGCGCGCTCCTGGCAGCTTTCGGCGTGTATGCCCAGTCCGCCGTCAACCGTATCCGGAATGCCGATCGCAAGCATCTGGCTCTTCAGAGAAAGCTGGAAGGGAAATTGACCCACCTGCTCAGCGACTACGTCCATATCTGTCCGAACTGCAAGAATATCCGTGCGGAGGACGGCCACTGGGACCCCATCGAAACGTACATCCAGGAAGAACCGGGCATTGATCTGACGCACAGCCTCTGCCCGGAGTGCATGGTACGGCTCTATCCCCGGGAGTAGCCCGGGTATTGGATGAGTGATCGGAAACGGGTGCCCTACCCAACGGAGAAGGAGACAAATACCATGGCTGACATCCGGATCGAACATCAACCGGAAGAGTCCCATCTGAAAGCGCTCGGCGTTCCGAACTGGTCCATCTGGACGAAAGAGGCCTCCGAGTTTCCCTGGACCTACGAGGAGACGGAGACGTGCTACTTCCTCGAGGGGGAGGTGGAAGTCACACCGGAGGGCGGTACCCCGGTGACCATGGGCCAGGGTGACCTGGTGACCTTTCCGGCCGGCATGTCCTGCACCTGGAAAATCCGGAGGGATGTGCGCAAACACTACCGCTTCGAATAACCGGAGGATGCGCGGGGTGCTGAGGCGGGGCAGCCGTTTTCATGCTTCACGGAAGTAATCACAAACATCCGTGAGAGAACACCGATCGCAGAGTGGCTTGCGGGCCTTGCAGATGTAGCGGCCGTGGAAAATCAGAAGATGGCTCAGCTGCGTCCATGACTTGCGTGGGAAAAGCTCTCCCAGAGCGGTCTCGATCTTCTCCGGATTCTTCTGGGCGGTCAGTCCGATCCGTTGACTGACCCGTGCCACATGGGTGTCGACGACGATGCCGGGGACCCCGAAGGCATTGCCTAGAATGACGTTGGCCGTTTTCCGCCCGATCCCCGGAAGACCGGTCAGCCCTTCCATGTCATCCGGCACCTTGCCGCCGAAGGCATCCACCATCCCCTCCATCGCCCCGCGCAGACTCTTCGCTTTCTGCCGGAAGAAACCGGTCGGACGAATATCCGCCTCCAGTTCTGAAAGGGGGCGTCGCAGATAGTCCTGGGGCTTTCGGTACTTCTTGAAGAGAGAGGCGGTGACCTCATTGACCTTGACGTCGGTGCACTGGGCGGAGAGAAGCGTTGCCACCAGTAATTCCAGGGGGGTTTTGAACTTGAGTTCGATGCGGGCTTCGGGGTGGGCCTTCTGCAGCCGCCGGTAGACGACGGCGGCCTTCTTCTTCAGATCCGGCCTCTCATGACGATCACTCATCCCATATCCGGGCTAGTCCGCCGTCACAAAGGTGGAGAGGTTTTCGGCCTCCAGTCTTCGGGCCATCTCCCGGGCGGCGCCTTCCGAGGAAAACCGTCCCACACGCACCCGATAGTAGACCCGATAGCTGTCTTCCCACTCTCGGATGAAAACCGGGTCATACCGTACACTGAGCCGCTGCTTCAGCCGCAGCGCATTTTCCCGCTGGAGATAGGAGCCCACCTGCACCGTGTAGGTCGCCGAACGCGGCTGAGGCAGAGGAGGCGCCGACGTCGAAGAAGAGGCGAGTTCGGGGCGGCCGTTCTTGTAATAGCGGTTGTCCCCCAATGAAATGAGCTCTACTCGGACGGGGGCCACCCCGTCCACCACCATGTCGACCGCCCGGGCGGCACCGTAGGAGAGATCGATGATGCGGCCACGGATGAAGGGTCCCCGATCGTTGATCCGGACCTTCAGGGACTTGCCGTTGTCCCGGCGGGTCACACGCACCACGCTCCCCAGAGGCAGCGTCCGGTGGGCGGCCGAAATCTTGTACATGTCATAGAATTCCCCGTTTGCGGTCCGCCGTCCGTGGAACTGCTTCCCGTACCAGGAGGCCTCACCGTATTGCACGGTTTTTCCGCTTTCCGTTCGATAAACGGGACGGGACACGGAACAGGCCGCACTCAGCACAAGCAGAAATCCCAGCAGGAAAAGCCCTGCCGGGAATCGGCGCCGGGGCCGTTGTCGGTCAGAGAGCGAGCACATATTTATCGTCCTTCGGCTCGGCGGCGCCCAGCTCTTCCTTCTGCGACTCATAGCCGGGACGCCCCATCAGTGCGTAGGTCGCCGCTTTGCCGTCTTCCACGCCGGGCTGGTCCAGAGGGTTGATCCGATAGAGGCCACCGGAGAAGACGGTCTGAATCTCATACAGCATGAACAGCTGACCGAGAGTGAAGGGGTTGATCTCTTTGAGCGTGAGCGTCAGGTTCGGGCGCCGATGACGGGTGAGCGCATACTCGGTGGCCATCCGTTCCGCCTGGATCAACCCCTCCAGAGTGTGACCGCCGAGGTAGGAAATCCCCTCCATCTCCTCGTAGCTCTCGGGAATCTCCATTTTCTTCCCGTACCCATCCACGGCCAGAAACGTCACCACCTTGTCATTGGGCCCCTCCACGTAGAGCTGGATCTGGGAGTGCTGATCGGTCGTGCCCAGGGACTTCACCGGCGTCTGCCCGGCAAAGACCTCCCGTCCGTCCAGGGAGCGGCGCTTGCCGAGGCTCTCCGCCCAGAGCTGCCGATACCAGTCCGCAACGCCGTAGAGAGCGTTGGAATAGGGCATCATCACCGAGATGTGTTTGCCCCGCTTGGTGTTGAGAATGTGATGGACGGCCGCGTTGAAGTAGGCCGGGTTTTCCCAGACTTTCACCTTGCGGCACCGCCGTTCCATGAAGGATGCCCCGGCCAGCAGCTCCCGAATGTTTACGCCGGAGAGGGCCGCGGAGAGAAGTCCCACGGGAGTCAGCACAGAAAACCGCCCGCCCACGCCGTCGGGAATCACGAGACAGGAATAGCCTTCCCGGTCCGCCACCCGTTTGAGGTTCCCCTTGGCCGCATCGGTGGTGAACACGATCCGATCGGCATGGGCCTCCCGGCCCACAGCGTCGATCAGTGCTTTCTGGCAGGTCAGGAAGTTCGACATGGTCTCGGCCGTTCCGCCGGACTTGGTGATCACGTTGAAGCAGGTCTTCTTGAGATCCAGAATGTCCAGGAGCCCCGCCAGGTAGTCGGGGTCCACATTGTCCATGACATAGATCCGGGGCGCCCGTTTCCGGCCGG
>CALZGC010000200.1 GCA_945786985.1 uncultured Nitrospirota bacterium
CATTCTCCAGGAGGTTGATGAGGGCCCGCCGAACCTTTTACCGATAGACATTGAGGGTCGTCAGTTCTTCATCGATCTATCTTACGATAGTCACCTTCTTGTGCGCATCGTTGAGGGTGCAGATCTCGGTGATGATCTCATGCAGGTCATTGGGCGTCGGCTGGGCGTCGGGCATCTTGGCAAACTGAGAGAACTCGTTGACAAGCTTCTTGAGGCCGTCCACCTCTTTGATGATCGTCGACGTGCACTCCCGGATCACGGCATCCAGATCGGGTGAGTTCTTCTCCTGCTTGCGGCGCAGGCGCTGCGCCGACAGCTGAATCGGTGTCAGGGGATTCTTGATTTCGTGGGCAATTCGGCGGGCCACTTCCCGCCATGCGGCCACCTTCTGCACCCGCATGAGATCGCTGAAGTCGTCCAGCACCACCACGGCGCCCAGGTAATTGCCCCGATCGTCCTCCAATGCGGAGACGTGGCTCTTGATGAAGAGGGTCCTCTGATCGGTGGCGATCTGCAATTCGCGGCCGAAGCTCTTCTGGAGGCCCGTGGTCACGGTCTTGATGTTTTCCAGAAGCTTCGGGAAGGTCAGCAAATCCCGGTAGTCCTTGCCGCGGGCTTCCACCATCCGGATGCCCAGCATCCGTTCCGCGGCTTGGTTGATGGTGGTCACGCGCCCCTCCCAGTCGATGGAAATGACACCGGTGTCGATGTTCTGCAAAATCGTCTCGATGTAGCTCCGCCGCCGGTCGAGTTCTTCGTTGGAGACTTTCAGTTCGATGTTGGTCCGCTCCAGGTTCTCCTTGCTTCCTTTCAGGTCGCTCATCATCCGGTTGAAGGAGTCCACCAGGATCCCCACCTCGTCTTTGGACTCCACATCGATGACGAAGTCAAGGTCGCCCTCCGCAATGCGGTGCGTCGCCTCGGTCAGGTCCTGAATGGGAATGGTGATTTTGCGAGCCTGGTACAGCCCCACCCAGGTCGCGGAAAAGCCGATGACCAGTGTCACCAGAAAGAGAAACATGATGTAGATCCCTTTGATGGGGTTCTGCAGCATGGCCTGTTCCCGGTATTCGTTGAAGGCGCGGGTGATGTTCATCATCTTCGTGGCCAGACTCTTCTGGACATAATAATTAACGACGATCACCCCGACCACATCCTTGGGGTTCCAGGAGGAGAGCACCGGCACGGCGCCCCGGATGATGTCGCCCTCTCCCATGGGTTCGCTCTCCGTATGTTCGCTGCCGTTGAGTGCAATCTCGATAATCTCGGCCCGGGGCCCCACAAAGGTCGTGGACGGCACCTCGGGATTCATGGCCTTGACCAGCTCTTCGTGGGTGGCCGAAAAGACCTCCACGACGCCGAGGTTGTACTCCTTCTGCTTCTGCTGGATCAGCTCCCGGAGGCGGGCCAGATTCTTTTCGTTCAGGAGCTTGCGCCCGGTGATCTGTTCGCTGATCTGACGGCCGTAGTAGATGGCATTGCGCTCGGAGTTTTCATAGTAGACCCGGGCCACCTCGAGTGACTCCCGGAGGGAGTCATCGACCCGCTCGTTGAACCAGTTATCAATACTGGTGGTGATGAGAAAGCTGGCAATGGTAAAGAGCAGAATCGATGGAATCAGCGAAAAGCCGATGAACGCAATGATCAGTTTGGTTTTGATCCTCGCCCGCGGCGGGCTCTTGCGCCCCTCAAAGTAATACTTGATCAGGTTGCGGAACACCATCAGGATCAGGGCCAGCGAGAGGATGGCGATGACGACCGCGAGGGAGAAGAGCAAAACATAGTCGGAGACGGGAAAGCGAATCTCGTCGGCGCTCTGAAGGGCATTCCAGAAAAACCAGATGAGACCGCTGAGGACGAGAATTCCCAGGAGGACCAACACCTTCTGCTGCCACCGGAAGGCCGCTCTCATGTCGGCGGGATCAGAACCGGTTGTCTGCATGAGACGCTCCGTCGAAAAACCACCGGGCTGTTCCGGAGGGCCTTGGGTTCGGGCTCCGGCGGCCTTCAGTGCCATGGCCATCGTACAGGGTGAAACGGCAGCGCACAAAACCCCCTGAACGGCAGGGCTCTCCGTTCCCGGCAAAAATACTCGGAAATTATATCTCCACAGCGGATAAATGTCCATATGGAAAAGGCCGGCCGGTCCGGGAGCCTTTTCCCGTTTGATTCTTCCCGCCCGATCTGCTAGTGTCCCGTGGATCCCGCAAACTCCGAGGTTTTCCATGATGAAGAAGCTCATTCTGGCCTCCGCCTCGCCGAGGCGAAAAGCACTGCTCGAACAGATCGGACTTGTCTTCGATGTAGTGCCAAGCGATGTGCCCGAGTCGTTTCCCGCAGAGACGCCTCCCCGGGATAGTGCCGGAAAGCTGGCGGTCCGCAAGGCGGCTCAGATCGCGGACCGCACGGCGTCGGGGATCGTCATTGGCGCCGACACGGTGGTCGTGCTGGACGGGCGGCCCCTCGGCAAGCCGGAAGATCCGAAGCAAGCCTTTGAGATGCTGCGCGCCCTGTCGGGGAAGGCCCATGAGGTCATCACGGCGATGGCCGTCATCGATGCGGCCGACGGACGCATGGCACGGGGGGATGCGTGCACGCAAGTCTTGTTCCGGGAGTTGGCCGACCGGGAGATTCGAAACTATATCGCGTCCGGAGAGCCTATGGACAAGGCCGGTGCTTACGGGATTCAGGGGAAAGGGGCCCTCCTGGTGCAGCGGATCGAGGGGTGCTACACCAATGTTGTGGGACTCCCCCTTGTCCGCCTGGCCCGTCTCCTGGAGGGGTTTGGGATCCGGACGCTATGAGGTCACATTCACAACCAGATTGTCGATGAGGCGCGTCTCTCCGATGCAGACGGCCAGGGAGATCACCACGTCCCCCGTAATCTGAGAGACCTCATCGAGCGTTTGCGGATCGGACACGGACACGTAATCGATGCGGGCCAGTTTTTCGCGACCGATCCGCTCCCGGATGTTTCCCCGGATCTGGTCCCCCAGGCGGTCCCCCTCGTGAATCCTGCGCTCTGCCAGTTCCAGGGATTCCTTGAGGCAGCGTGCCGTCCGGCGCTCCTCGGGGGAGAGATAGCTGTTTCTGGAACTCAGGGCGAGGCCGTCGGACTCGCGCACCGTGGGCAGGGTCACGATGTCGACATCCAGATGCAGATCCGCAACCATCCGCCGAATGACGACGGTCTGCTGGTAATCCTTGAGGCCGAAATAGGCGCGGTGCGGTTGCGTCATGTTGAAGAGCTTCGCCACCACGGTGGCGACGCCCTCAAAATGGCCGGGCCGGCTGGCCCCGCAGAGCTTTTCGGACAGTCTTCGGACGACCACCCGGCTGCAATCGTCTGAAGGATAGATTTCCTCGGCCCGGGGAACGAAGAGCAGGTCCGTTCCGGCTCCCATGGCCAGTTCCACATCCCGGTTGCGGTCCCGGGGATACCGGTCGAGGTCCTCATTCGGACCGAACTGGGTGGGGTTCACAAAGAGACTGACCACCACCAGATCATTCTCGGAGCGGGCCGCACGCATGAGGGAGAGATGCCCCTCATGGAAAAAGCCCATGGTCGGCACAAACCCGATGGTTTTGCCATCGCACCTGGCAGCGCGTGCGGCAAGCTTGATGTCGGCAACTGATTCGATGACTCTCATTATTCTTGCCCTCCCGACAAGGTGTGGACAGCGGGAACAGCCTGTTGTTTCCCGGATCCGGCATGAAACGGCGTCCTTCAGGATCTCGGCATCATCGTACCCAACGCGTGCCGATGCTGTCAACAGTCGCAGTCGGGAGAGTTGGGTTCATCGGGGCGGTCCTTTGGCAGGAAAAGAGCGGTAAATCGGCCGGCTGAAACGGAATTAGAGATTGACACCGAACGCCCCCGGCGATAGGCTGATTTCTTGATCTGTTGCCCATGGCTCAGGAGGAGATTCCCAATGAAATTGGCCACCCCGTGGAGCACGTCTCTCAAAGGACTCCTGGCGCTGTTCTTGATGGTTGCCTTGATGAGCGCTGTCGGTTGCGAAAGCAGGGACGCGAAGATCGCCCGCCATCAGCAAAGGGGGCTCTCCTATCTCGAGGAGGGAAACGGACAGGGAGCCGTGGTTGAGTTCAGCAATCTCGTGAAGCTCACTCCGGATGCGGCGGAAGCCCATTTTCTTCTCGGCCGGGCCCATGCGCTCAAGGAGCGGCATCGAACGGCCTTGAGCGAATACAGGAAAGCCGCCGAGAAGGGGCTGGACAGTTACGCGCTGCATCTGAACATGGCCGAGGCAGCGCTCCATCTGGGAGATCTGGACACGGCCGGGCAGAGCGCGGAAAAATGCCGGGCTGCCCGGTCCGACGATCCGAGGGTGCTCTACGTCCTGGCGAACGTTCATGCCGGCAGGAACGATCTGGCATCGTCACTCTCTCTTTCGCAGGAAGCGCTTCGTCTCGATGCTGATTTCCAACCGGCGTGGATGACGATGGGAACGATCTTTCTCTTTCGTAACGAATTTGAAAAGGCACTGCTCGCCCTGGACAAAGCCCGGGAACTCGATCCCCAGGACGTCAAACCATATCTGGCAAAAGCGGAGGTCTACACGCTGCAGGGGAAACTTGACAACGCCGTCGGGGAGGTCCAAAGCGCTCTGGCGCAGGAGCCCGACCTGGTCGCGGGGCACCTGAAACTCGGTGAGCTTTACATCAACCAGGACCGTTTCGAGGAGGCGATCGGTGCGGGAGAGAAGGCACAGGAGCTGGAGCCGAACGCGGTGCACGCCCATCTCTTGAAGGGGGCCGCCTATCTCGGGCTGAAGCAATACTTTCTGGCCGAAAAGGAACTCATTCTGGTGACACGAGAGAATCCGGACTCAGCCATCCCCCATTATCTGCTCAGCCAGGTCTATTATTTTTCGAAACAATTCCAGCAGGCCATCACCATGGCCCACGATGCCCTCGAGAAGGCCCCCGATCATGCCGGGGCCAACCTGCTGGC
>CALZGC010000201.1 GCA_945786985.1 uncultured Nitrospirota bacterium
ATCATCCAAAAGGGGAGGGTGGCCAGCGCTGGGTGCACCTCCATCCGGATGAAGAAATCACACCGAGTCATATGTTTCACTGGACAAGACGCTTCCTGAACTGGAACTATATGTGCGGCGAGTGCCATACGACCAATTTCCAGAAGAACTACGATCTTGAAACAAACACGTTCAATACGACCTGGACCATGATCGATGTGGGGTGTCAGGCCTGCCACGGCCCTGGTTCCAACCATGTGGCTTGGGCGAACGCTGAAAAACGCCCCGGCAATAAAGAACTGGCATATGAAGACCTGGGTCTCCAAGTGGATCTCAAGGCAACCGATTCCCCTGTGCAATTGGATGCGTGCGCCCGATGTCATTCACGAAGAAATGGTTTGCGCAAAGATTATCAATATGGACAGCCTTTCATGGATTATTACGTGCCACAGGTATTAACAGATTCTCTCTACTATCCCGATGGGCAGATTCTGGATGAGGTTTATGTATACGGATCGTTTATCCAATCCAAGAAATTCCTGCAGGGTGTGCGTTGCACGGACTGTCATAATCCACACACGGCCAGACTGCACACCAGTGGCAATGCACTTTGCGTGGGTTGTCATGGTTCCCCTCCGTCCAAAGAGTACACCAACCTGAAGGATATGGACTACGACTCGCCGGAGCACCATTTTCATAAAAAGAATTCTCCCGGAGCTCAGTGTGTGGAGTGCCACATGCCCGAAACAAAATATATGATCGTTGACCCCCGGCGTGATCATAAGTTTCAAATACCCCGTCCCGATCTTTCCGTGAAGCTGGATATTCCGAACCCCTGCAACAGCTGCCACAATGATAAATCCGCGCAATGGGCAGCATCGAAAGTGGATGCATGGTACCCGTTGTCCAGCGAGAAACGAATGGCGGAGCGACATTTTGCCGAATTCTTTGCCGCTGGCCAGGCCGGCGATCTTGAAGTTGTCCCCGGCTTAATCAAAGTCGCCAAGGATCGGGCACAGCCTCCCATCATCCGGGCGACAGCCCTGAACATCTTGTCGAGATCCCCCAGTCAGCAGGCGCTGGACACTATTGCGTCGTCACTCAACCATGAAGACCCTCTTGTGAGATATGAAGCGGTGAAAGGGGTTTCTTTGATGCTCCCGGGATCACTCGGTGCGGAGTATCAGCGCAACAAACTTTCTCTTCTGGCTCCGCAATTGAAAGACCCGATTCGTGCCATTCGGAGCGAAGCGGCCCGTGGCTTGACCGATGTTCCCGGAGAGCTTTTCGACGAGGCGCAGAAACAGGAATTCGAAAAGGCCTTGGAAGAGTACCAAGCACGTCAACAGGCCATAGCCGACCGTCCGGAGGCTCATCTGAATCTGGGACTCATGTACCAGAACATCGGCAAGCACGCGCTTGCGGAAGCCGCTTACAAGGACGCCATCCGACTGGTTCCGGACTTCATTCCTGTCCGGTTTAACCTGGCCCATCTCTACAATGGCATGGGGCGTAACGACGAGGCCCGGCAGATGTTCAGAGAGATCATAGATCTGGAACCGGAAAACGGTGACGCCCATTACTCTCTTGGTTTGCTCCTGGCCGAGATGCAGCGGCTGGAGGAAGCAGGCGATGCGCTGGCGAAAGCGGTTGAACTCCTGCCGGACCGGGCACGGGTGATATACAACTATGCCCTTACGCTGCGCCACCTGGGCCGCAGTCAAGAAGCTGAGCAAGCCATGCATCAGGCCTACACCGTCGATCCGACGGATCCGGCCATTGTTCATGCCATAACAGTCTTCTACATGCAAGAGGGGCAGTGGGAAAGAGCTCTCTCATATGCAGAGAAGCTGGTGGCGTTGGCGCCGGCGGCACCGGGGCCGCGCCAGTTGATGCAAGAAATCGAGAAAGAGTTGGCTTTGAAAAAGGGCAGGGGACAACACCGTATCCAATAAACATCGCTCCCTTGGAAGCCAGCACAGGATGGGGAATGTATGAAACCAACGGCACTACTCCTTCCGTGGTTATTCAAGAGATGGCTGCTGCTGACCATTATCGTCATGCTGCTTCTTCTCGTCGGTGCTTTCCTATCACTTCGCCAGCCGGATCTGGAACTTTGGCATCATGACGCACCGCAAGGGGAATTCCGGGCGAAGGACTATAGAGGTGAGTACAACCTCGCTCAATACTGGGAACTGGAAGATCGGCTCTTCGCACAACTTGATCGCTATGCCATAGATCCGGATGCCACGCTTCAATACTCCAAGTTCATCCGCTATGTCCAGGACGGACAAAACACGCCGGCAAAGTTCCCGCAGAACTGGAACAGAACCTACGAACTGATCCCGCAGAATATCAGGGGCGGGGTTTTGCTCATTCACGGCCTGTCCGATTCACCCTACAGTCTGCGGCACATTGGAGAGATCTTTCTCAAGAATGGATTTTACGTGCTCAGTGTGCGCCTTCCGGGACACGGAACCGTTCCGGTCGGCCTGCTAGATGTCTCATGGAAAGACTGGTATGCGATCGTCAAGATGGGGGTGCGACACGTTGCCGCGCAAACGGGCGAAAAGGGACCTTTCTATATTTGTGG
>CALZGC010000202.1 GCA_945786985.1 uncultured Nitrospirota bacterium
GCGCATTGTCTATCTGGTCAAAGGCCTGAAACTCCGCCAGACCCTTGTTCGACAACACACGCGTAATGGCCGCCGTCAGGGTCGTCTTGCCGTGGTCCACGTGACCGATGGTCCCGATGTTGACATGGGGCTTCGTCCGCTCAAATTTTGCCTTCGCCATGAAATGTCCTCCTCAAACGATAATGGCTATCTCGCCCGGGATTCACCCCAGGGTGCCGGGTGCGCCGTCGGGGACGGGCTCGCCCCTTCTGTGGATCACAGAGAATTGGTGGAGCCCACGACCGGGATCGAACCGGTGAACCTCATCCTTACCAAGGATGCGCTCTACCGACTGAGCTACGTGGGCCACCTCTTGGGAAATAGAAAATGGGAAATAGAAACTGGTACACTCCAACCGCATCGCTTGTCTCAAGGTTAGCTTTTTGTCTTCCCATTTCCTATTTTCCATTTTCTATTTTCTATTTCCCGTCTTTAGGTTTGGAGCGGGAGACGGGATTCGAACCCGCGACCCTCAGCTTGGAAGGCTGACGCTCTAGCCAACTGAGCTACTCCCGCCCATCACCGCTCACACCGTGCCAACACTGCGCGGCAGATCTTCTGGTGGGGAGGGGAGGATTCGAACCTCCGTAGGCTTCGCCGACAGATTTACAGTCTGTTCCCTTTGGCCGCTCGGGAACCTCCCCAGTCACGTAACAACAACCTGAAAACGGAAAATCAGGAAACAGGAAAGTCTCCTCCGGAACATTGCTGCCGGCTATCTGGTTTCGCTGTTGCTTCCCGTTGTGCGCGGCTCCGCGGGCCCCCGGACGTTTCGGATGGAGCCGATGGCCGGAATCGAACCGACAACCTACTGATTACAAATCAGTTGCTCTACCGTTGAGCTACATCGGCGTCGTCAAAACCGGCCGCACAAATATCCGGAAAGGACTGTTCGGGCACAACTGTCACTCCCTTCCGGCGTAAGACCACCCGGCCCAATGCAGGGGGCTTGCGATCCGCCGCCCCGGGCAGTCCCTCATAACCGTAAGCTCCGGTAACTAAACGTTTAATTCTACTACTGCATGGACCTCCGGTCAACAAAAGTAAAGAGGTAAATTAAACCAAATAAAACCGGATTACAAGAGAAAAAATCACTTTTTCTAACTTTTTTTATTTTTCTGCGGTCTGCACCGGAAAGGTGTCGGCCCCGGTGTGGCCGGAGCCCCATGGCACCGCCATTCGGGAAACGGACATAACCGCCACCATGGGTCCTGAAGGAGGGGAATGAGCTTGTTCTATACCGGTAAAGACCGTTTCACTGTCGGATAGCAACCCCTGGACCCCATTACGGCCTTGATGATCCCCTGAAACAAAGGGTGAATGCCACGGGACGAGAACCCCGGCCCGGGCCGTTACTGCCCTCCCTCGTCGCGGCTTCGCCGCACCTCGTAGAGGAGCAACGCTGCCGCCACCGAGAGATTCAGCGACTCCGTCGCTCCCTGCATCGGAATGGAGACCACAGCGTCGCAGGCCTCCCGCACCAGGCGCCTAATTCCCCGCTCACCACCGATGAGCAGTGCCACCGGTCCTTTAAGGTCGACGTCAGTGTAGCGCTGCGACGCACCGGCGCTTGCGCCGATGATCCAGACGCCGCGTGCTTTGAGGGCTTCCATGGCCCTCACGAGGTTGGTCACGCGACAGACGGGGAGCCGGTCCAGGGCACCGGCCGACCGCTTAGAAACGACACCGCTCAGGGGGGCCGCCTTCCGGCTCGGAAGGATGAGTCCGTGCACACCGGCGGCCGCGGCCGTGCGAATCACGGCGCCGAGATTGCCGGGGTCTTCCACGCGATCGAGAATCAGGAAAAAGGGGTCTTCGTCCTGCGGGGCTCTCCTTTCCAGGAGTGCGTCGAGGGAAAGCGTCTCTTTACGGCCGCACTGGACGATCACCCCCTGGTGCCGCCCGCCCGGGACCATCCGGTCCATCCGGCGGCGCTCCTCAAAACGCAGATCGACTGACGAACACCGAGCGGCCTCGACGATGTTCCGTATGCGGCTCCCCTGGGCCCCCTTCTGGATCCAGATCCGCTCAATCGGCCGGACGCGGCCGGCGAGGATCTCCTCCACGGGATGGATCCCGTATACGTATTCGGACATCTACCGGTCCCACTCCCAGTCGGTGGTGCCGTCGGGGCGGTCCTTCAGGCGAACGCCCCGGGCGGCCAGCGCATCCCGGATCCGATCGGCCTCGGCCCAGTCCTTGCGATTTCGCGCGGCCAGCCGCTGAGAGATCTCTGCCTCGATCGCGTCGCCCCCCTCCTCGGCCGATCCTTTGAGCACGGCGTCCGGCGCCTCCTGAAACAGGCCAAGCACCTCACCGGCCCTCCGGAGGTTCTCCTGAAACGCAGTGAGAATCCCCAGCAGCTCCGGGGTGGGCGCATCCGGCCGATCCTGAAGGGCGCCGTTCAGCAGACGGACCATCTCGAAAATATGGCCCAGGGCCCGGGCAGTGTTGAAGTCATCATCCATGGCCGCTTCAAACTGTGTCATCATCTGATCTACCTGGCGGCCCATCGCCTGCGTCGCATCGTCCGACCCAGCGTCAGCGGCAGGGTCCGCGCCCTGATGAACCCTACGGGCCACTTCCGCCAGGAGGTTGTAGACCCGCCGTCGTGCGCGCTCGGCATCTTTGAGATTCTGATCCGAGAAGTCAATGGGGCTTCGGTAATGGGTCAGCAGTAAAAAGAAACGCACCGCTTCAGGATGAAAGCGGGCCAGGACCTCCTTGATGGTGAAGAAATTCCCCAGGGATTTGGACATTTTCTCGTGATTGATGTTGACAAATCCATTGTGCACCCAGTAGCGGACGAAGGGACGGCCCGTTGCCGCCTCGCTCTGGGCGATCTCGTTTTCATGATGCGGAAAGATCAGGTCCTTGCCGCCGCCGTGGATGTCGAAGGTGACCCCCAGATGGGCCTGGCTCATGGCAGAACACTCGATGTGCCACCCCGGCCGACCGGGCCCCCAGGGACTTTCCCAGGACGGCTCCCCCTCCTTGGAGGCCTTCCACAGAACAAAATCGAGGGGATTCTCCTTTCTCTCATCCACCTCCACCCGGGCGCCGGCCAGAAGCTCCTCGGGCTTGCGCTTGGAGAGCTTGCCGTACCCGTCGAAGGCGGCGACCCGGAAAAAGACGTCCCCGCCGGAGGCATAGGCATGGCCCGACGCGACCAGTTGGTTGACCAGCTCAATGATCTCGCCCATGTGTTCCGTGGCCTTCGGTTCCAGGTCCGCCCCCGCAACGCCGAGGGCACCCATGTCTTTCTGGTACGCCTCGATATACCGCTCTGCGATAACCCGGGAGGAGACCCCTTCTTCCTTCGCCCGCTTGATGATCTTGTCATCCACATCTGTGAAATTCCGCACATAAGTGACGCGCCACCCCTTGAAGACAAGGTACCGGCGGATCACATCAAAGACCACGGCTCCCCGGGCGTGGCCGATATGGCTGTCGTCATAGACCGTGACGCCGCAGGCATAGATCTTCACTTCCCCGGCCACGGCGGGGACGAAGGCCTCTTTGGCATCGCGCAGGGTATCATAGACCCGAAGCATCGCGGCTCCCCTCCTCCTGTTCCTCAATGGCGCCGACGGCACAGACCCCGAGGCACGCACCGCACTCGATGCACTCGTCGGTAATCGCGAATCGTTCGCGGCGTTCAACAATGGCGTCCACCGGGCAGGTGACCTGACACGCCCCGCAGCCGACACATTCGACAGTGACAATAAACGGCATGGCGTCTGCTGGAAAGGATTGATGGGACATGACCGGACAGGAGACGGTGGTTCTCTCCACAGAAAACCCGATGAAATTCGCCTGCTTTCGTGACTTGGAATAGTAGTGCAGTCCGCCGACCGTTGTCAAGGTCTATCGCGCCATGACATGGACCGTGCCGCCGGTCCCGGCATCGGCCTCCGGTGAGATTCCACTGGGATCCCAGTGGGATCCCAGTGGGATCATTGACATCCCGCCCCCCCTGGGATAGAGTTGAAGCAAGCTGTTGCGGAAGCACTGTGGGAGGGACATCATGGACCTGCGCTCACCGGTGGTCGTGCACTACAAGGGCGGGACGATCAAGAAGGGGTATACGCACAACTTCGCCTTCTTCCGCGAAACCTTTGATCTGGTGCAAGAGGTCCCCGACGGCGGCGAAGCCGGCCGGGCTGAAAAGATCCGGGTGGAAGATCTGAAAGCCCTTTTTTACGTGAAGAACTTCGACGGCAACCCCGGTCACCCCCCTTCCCCCACTAACGAGCGCCCGTGGGTCGGCGATCGTGTGGAAGTCACCTTCCGGGACAACGAAACCCTCATCGGCTTCACCCCCCGCTACCGGGAAGACGACAACGGCTTCATCCTCTATCCCGCCGACCCCCACTGCAACAATCACATCGTTGCAGTCATCCGTTCCGCGGTACAGCAAGTCAAGCGGGAGAAACAGCACTCCTACTTCAACCCCTGATCAGGATCTGCCGCAGACAGATTCCCAGATTTTCGGACACGCGCTTGCCGCTGTTCATGAGATAAAGATCGGGTCCGAACCGGAAGATCTCGCCGCAGAGCCGTTCTGCCGAGGGTGCCGTCTCCCCGGGCCCTGCCCGCTGCCGCAGTGCCTCCTCGAAGAGGGGCACCAGTTTGTCCTTCATCCGCAGTTCGGTGTCGTTGAAGAAAATGGCCGCCCGGGGGATCAACCCCGCCGCGCGCTCGAGAAAAGCCCCAATCTGGTGGGCCTCAATGCCTCGGGGCGGGGATGACTTGACTTCGAGGTAGAGGAGGTGCCCCTCGAAATCCGCCAGCACATCGAAATCCCCGCTCTGGCCGCTTCCCTTAAACTGCACGCCGTAGAGCGCGGGGGCGGCAAACTCCTCCCGCAGCATCCGGTGCACATACCATTCGAGCGTTCCGCCAAAACTGCGAACCGTCCGGACGACTCGGTAGTGTGCAGATGCCGTCGCTTCGGCGGCACCGGCCTCACAGAGAAAACGAAGATACCGGGCTGCGACCTCGGCTGAACAGTAACGGGTCAGTTGCAACAGGCCGATCTCCTCCTGGTGCTTGATCAAGTCCCGGAGGAAGAGCCGGAAGGAGTAGCGGTGCAGTCTTTCATAGTATTCCTGCTGCAGGGCGGCGGGAGCGGACGGCGGCAACAGCAGCTCGTCGGTGGGGTTCATTCGATAAACCTGCAGTCCCCGCCGGCGGAGCAGCGCCATGAGGGAGTCGACCTGCTCCTCAGCGAGCTGTCTCAGATGGCGGTTTTCCCGCTGAAGGGTTCGGACCTTCTCCCGGAGAACGCGGTTTTCCTGCTCCAGGTCACGTGTCATGGGGCCCCTCGCTGCTCCGCATCATAGCACAAGGCCCCGGGGGCGACAAACCCGACGATCCGGCCGCGCAATAGATTCGCTCATGCCATATCCGGGTTGGAAGGCGCCTTGACCGGTCGCAGCACTTGCAGTATAGTGCGGGTGCATTTCGACGGGGACAGACGCAACGGCCGATGGGCACAAGGGACGGGCGTCAAGAAAGGAGAAATCCATGACACCCGGATCGCGTATGAAGGGCATTCTCGTTTTACTGCCGCTGCTTTTTTTGATGAGCGCTGGCTGCAAAGATCTCTCCGGGAGCCTGTCTCCGGAAGAGGCCCTTCGGGCCGTCCTCTCCACACCGGAGCGGCCCCTCGATGCCACCACCGTGGCCGCGGGGCTGAAAGAGGCCCTTCAGATCGGTACGGAGCGCACCGTTCTTGCCACCGCATCGGTCGACGGCTTTCTGGCCAACCAGTTGATCCGCATCGCCCTGCCCGAACAGTTTGGGACCATGGCCAAGGCCCTGCGGACCGTCGGTTTCGGCTCCCAGGTGGACGCCCTGGAGGTCGCCATGAACCGTGCTGCGGAACGGGCCGCGGGTGAAGCGAAGACGGTTTTCTGGAACGCCATCCGCCAGATGACTGTGGCCGACGCGTTTGAGATTCTCAACGGCGGTGACACGGCCGCGACAAGCTATTTTCGCGACCGCACCGAAGAGACGCTTCGCAGCCGTTTCCAACCGATTGTTGAACAGAAAATGGGCGAGGTCGGCCTCTATCGGATCTACGGGGATGTGGTCGACCGCTACCGGGCCATCCCCTTCGTCACCACGCCGCCCCTCGATCTGGGCGACTATGTAACGGACAAATCGATGAACGGGCTCTTTCTCGTGCTGGCGCAGGAAGAGAAGCGGATCCGGGAAGACCCGCTGGCCCGGACCACGGAGCTGCTCCGCCGCGTCTTCGGCCGGTAGAGTTAATTCCGTTCGCTGAGGGCGTTTTCGTAAACCCGAAGGTCCGACGCGCAGAAGAGCACGAAGCGGACCTCCGCCATGGCATTTTCTTCGAGAGAATCCCGAACCGTACCGAGCGCAATCCGCGCCGCCTCTTCGATGGGAAACCGATAGGCCCCGGTGCTGATGGACGGGTAAGCCACCGATCGGATCTTCTTCTGCCGGGCCACCACCAGGCTGTTCCGGTAGGCCTTCGCCAGCAACTCCCGCTCCCCCCGGTTGCCCCCTGACCAGACGGGCCCCACCGTGTGAATGACGTATTTCGCTTTCAGATCACCGCCCGGGGTGACGACGGCTTCCCCCGTCGGGCACCGCCCCTGCCGGGCCACAATGGCCTTGCAGGCCTCCAGGATCTTCGGCCCCCCTGCGCGGTGAATGGCGCCATCGACGCCCCCACCGCCCAGGAGGGAGGCATTGGCGGCATTCACGATGGCCTCGGTGTCCGCCCGGGTGATGTCCCCCTGCACCAGGACCAGCCTGCTCGTGCCGATGGTGATCTCCATATTGAGCTTGCCTTACGTCTTGAGCATGGCCTGAATGAAGGCGTCGGCCTCACCGATGGACGCTTCCATCTCCCGGATGAGCGAGGCCACGTCGGACTCTACCGTGACCAGTTCGCTCTGCAGGGAAGCAATGGCCTGCGCGTTCAGGTTGTGCTTGAGAAAGAGGACCTGGTCCCGGAAGGCGGTGAGCACCGGTGCGATCTTGGACTCGGCCCGCTTCATGGCGCCGATGAGCTGATCATACCGCTGCCGTGTCTCGACCAGCTTCTGCTGGCTGGCTCGGCGGAGGCTCTCATTGCTGTACTGTTTCAGCTCCGCCTCCCACTCTTTGAAAAGCGCCCCGGCCACATCTTCGACCGAGGCAATCCGGCTTCGCACGGCGCCGGCCTTCTCTTCGCTTCCCTCGTACTCGGCATTGAGCTGTTTGTACTTCTTCTCCAGGTCGCCCCCTTCGAACTGCAGGACTTCACTGAACCGCTCCAGAGCCGAACGAAACTGCTCCTTGGCTTCCTGCTGCGAGTCCCGGGCATCCTTGACCCGGCTGACCAGAAGATCCCGCTTGTGAACGCCGAACTGCTCCATGGTCTTGTAGTATGCCGACTGGCAGCCCGGCAGCAACAGCGCCGCTGCCAACCAGAAGCCCAGGATGCGGGACCGGTATCGTGACGTCTGGATCATGGGTTCCTCCTTTTCTTCTCACTCCTCGTCGCTTTCAGCCAAGGCTGAATCCCCGGATTCCGCCGGCAACCATTGCCCATGGGCCCGGGCCGATGGCCCGGCTTCTCGTCCGCCTGCAGCCTGTCAGGAAGACGATGGCTTGATCTGGACCACGGTCGCGCCCCATCCCCCTTGCCCGGCCGGGGGCTCCGAGAACGAACGCACATAGGGACTCTTCTGCAGCAGCTCCCGGACGATGCGGCGCTGCGTGCCGATCCCCTTGCCGTGGATGATGCGCACCTCCGAAAATCCCCTGCGGTGGCATTGATACAGATACTCCTCCACGACGCTTCCGATCTCCTTCACCGGGAAAGTGTGCAGGTCGAGTTCGTCCTCGATGGGGAACTCAACAAGAGGGGCATCCGGTGGCTCGCCGTGCATTGTAGACCTCCCGTGTGAAGCTAACTGCTTTCTATCGGAAAAAGGCGGAATCGTCAAGCGAGTGACCGGGCGGCACCGCTTGACAGCGCCTCCGGTGCTTGCTATCAATCGTACCAGCAAACGGTATTCTGCAGCTGCGGCTGCCGCGATGATGAAAGTGCCCGTACCCTATCCGGGTGAGGAAGGACGGTGCGACCATGGTGGAGATCACGGCAAAGATCGGGCGGACAATCGGGCTTTTGGCATGGCTTCTCTGCATCACGGCCCCGGTGCGGGGCGCGGTGCAGGAGGAACCCCTTCCCGAACCGCCGGAAGCCTTGGGAATGTCGGAGCAGGAGCTGATCCAGTACGAAGGCTGGCATACCAAAACCCGGCCCGAGCTGGAACGGGACCTGCAGATTCTTCGCAACGACCTGCAGCTCATGGAGCAACGCCTGGAGCAGCTGCGCGGCACCACCCGCATGAACCAGGATCAGTATCGGGAGAAGGAGATCCTGGAGCGGCTCACCTTCCGCAAAACACAGGAACTGGCCACGCTGGAGAAGTTTCTCGCCGACTTCGGGCTGGCCCCCGATTTCACCCTGCCGGGCACGACCGGGCGCAACATTTCCCTGCAGGACTTCAGCGGCAAGCAGCCCGTCCTGCTTATCTTCTATCTTTTTGATTTTAGTCCGACGTGAACGGCCGAACTGGATGCGTTGCATCTCAAGCAGAACGACTTCAACGCACTGAACGTTCAGATCCTCGGAATCAGTTCGGATCAGCCCTTTTCACAGAAAGCCTTCAGCCGGCAACTGGGCCTCACCTTTCCCTTGCTCAGCGACCGCGGCGGAGAGGTCCTTCGGGCCTACGGCCTCTTTGATGAAGAGCGCAAAGCCGCCCGGCGGGCCTATGTTCTCATCGACACCGACCGCAAAGAACTCTGGCGGCATGTGATGGAAGACCCCAGCGACACGCTCGATGTTCACCGGCTCCTCGAGACAGTGAGCCGGGTGCTGCAGCCGTGAGGCGAGCCCACCGGCCCCTCGCTTCGGCCCGTCGCTTCGGCCCCCGCTCTTCGGATGGATCCCGTCATGCGTCGGTCCCCGCTCTATCCTCCCCCTGATCCCGCAGACGCTTGAGCGACTGCAGGAGAGCATCGGCCTTGTGGAGGGTCTCGTAGTACTCTCGCTCCGGGTCAGAATCGGCCACAATCCCGGCACCGACCTGCACGTGGGCCATGCCGTCGCGGATCACGAAGGTCCGGATAATGATGTTGAGGTCCATGTCCCCGTTGAAACCGAGATAACCCACCGAACCGCTGTAGGGGCCCCGCCGGACAGGTTCGAGCTCGTCGATAATCTCCATGCAGCGGACTTTGGGTACCCCGGTGATCGTCCCGCCCGGGAAGGTGGCTCGGATCAGATCGAAGAGATCTTTCTTCTCGTGCAGCATGCCCCGGACATTGGAGACGATATGGATCACATGGGAGTACTCCTCCAGAACCATCAGTTCGTCTACCCGGACAGAGCCGTAGTCACACACCCTTCCGATGTCGTTGCGCTCC
>CALZGC010000203.1 GCA_945786985.1 uncultured Nitrospirota bacterium
CGGATAAAGGTATTCCCGATGGCCAACTGGGTCCCGGGCAGCTGCGTAATCCCGGCGACATTGTTGAAGATGGCCGACGGGTCATCGGCGGTGGCGGTGAAAGCACCTGCCATCCCCATGGCTTTCGTCCCCTGTTCAAAGACCAGAAAGCCGGCCGCGCCGGCCGATGGGATCCGGCAAAACCCGATCAACATGAAAAGAAACAGTACAGCGTGAGCTCGTTTCATGGTCCCCCCCTTGGTGAAAAGTTTCCCCCCTATATGTCAGCAGCACCGCTCCGAATCAAGACAACTTCCTCCGGAGCGGCGTACAACAAAAACCGGTCATCCCAGCTGTTTCAACAATCACTGACGCTTTCAACGGACCATTGCCTATTCTTTGTAGAGGCTGTCCAGAAGTGCGCCGTACTTGGCGGTGATGGTTTTGCGGCGCACCTTCATGGTCGGCGTGATCTCGCCGTTCTCTTGAGTCAGTTCCTGATCGAGAAGCGCGATTTTCTTGATCTTCTCGTAGCGGGCCAGATCTTTCTGCAGCGCCTCCACGCGAGCCATCATGAAGGCATACGCCCTCGGGTCCTCAACCAATTCCTTGTTGGACGCCGGTTGAAAACCCTTCACCTTCATTTCCTGCACCAGTTTCTCGAACTCCGGCACGACCAGCGCCGTCAGGTACTTGCGGCGATCGCCGTAGACGACCACCTGGGAGATGTAAGGGTCCATGGTAAGTATTATTTCAATATTCTGGGGCGAGACGTTCTTACCGCCCGACGTGACGATGATATCCTTCTTCCGGTCGGTGATGGTGACAAAACGATCTTCATCGATGACACCCACATCTCCCGTGTGGAACCATCCCTCCTCATCGATCGCGTCCCGGGTCGCCTGCTCATTTCGAAAATACCCTTTCATGACCGAGGGGCTTCGTGTCAAGATCTCTCCGTCCTCTGCAATCTTCACCTCGACACCGTCGAGAGGCACACCGATCGTTCCGAACCTGATTCGGTCATACCGGTTGGCCGTGATCACCGGGGAGGTTTCCGTCAGTCCGTAGCCTTCCACAATTGTGACCCCCGCCGCATAGAAGAATTCTGCAATCTCCTGCGAGAGCGGCGCACCCCCCGATATGAAATAGCGCAGCCGCCCCCCTAGCCTCTCCTTGATCTTGCTGAACACGAGACGTTCGGCCACCGCGTAGCCGAGGCGCAGCAGCAGCGGTCCGCCTTTGCCTGCCAATCGATAGGGCATCAGTTTCCTGCCGACACCGATGCCCCAGAAAAAGATTTTCTGTCGGATCGCCGGGCCCTCTTTGACTTTATCCAGGACCCGGGCCTGCATCTTTTCATAAAGACGCGGCACGGAAATCATGAGCGTAGGACGCACTTCACCCATGTTCTCGGCCACCGTATCGACCGATTCGGCATAGGCGATGGTGACCCCGTTGAAGATAAGCAGAAACTGCCCCACCGTCCTTTCGAAGACGTGACTCAGAGGCAGAAAGGATAGGCTCATATCCTCATGGGATAAGGGCACCACACTGGGCGCCGCGTCGCAGTTGAAAAGGATGTTTCCGTGGGTGAGCATGACCCCCTTGGGATCTCCCGTCGTACCGGAGGTGTAGATGATCGTAGCTGTATCGGACGTCACTGCCCGCACCACGTGCTGTTGGAAAAGGTCCGGCTGTTGCTCGTGGAGTTCTTTGCCCATTTGACGCAGCAGGTCAAAGGGAATGACGTCTCCGTCAGACACGCGGTCCATGACCACGACTTTTTCGAGGAACGTGAGATCGGATCCGGCTTCCTTGATCTTCTGGAGTTGTTCGGCGGTGGAGACGATGGCGACCTTCGCCTCGGCGTTGTTCAGGATGTAGGCAACCTGCCGGGCGGTATTGGTCTGATAGATGGGAACGGTGATGGCCCCTTCCGACAAAATGGCGAGATCCGAGATGGGCCATTCGGGCCTGTTTTCGGAGAGGATGGCCACCCGATCGCCCCGCACGACGCCGAGCTTGGAAAGACCGAGTGCAACGTGGCGCACCGACTCCCCGAAGGTCCGCCACGAAATATCGTGGTACGCCCCGCCCTGCTTATACTTCAGGGCCGTTTCCTCACCGTAGCGCGCAACGCAATTGAGAAAGCGGTTGTGGAGTGTGTCCGCCATGGCTCGTCTTAGCACCCCCCTCTGGGTGCCCTATTCTTTCAGGATTTCCCCCTAATTGTCCAGAGCTTTTTTCAGTTCTTCCGTCAGCAGGGGCACCACTGTAAAGAGATCGCCCACAATCCCGTAGTCGGCCTTTTCGAAGATGGGCGCTTCCGGGTCGCTATTGATCGCCACGATCGTGCGGGAGGTCCCCATACCGGCCAGGTGCTGCACCGATCCGGAGATGCCGCAGGCGATATAGAGTCTCGGGTTGACCACTTTGCCAGTCTGGCCCACCTGATCGGCATGGGAGCGCCAGCCTGAATCCACGGCCACCCGGGACGCCCCGATGGCAGCCCCGAGCACCGCCGCCAGTTCTTCCAGGATCTTGAAGTTCTCGGCGTTCTTCACGCCCCGTCCGCCGGAGACAATGACGGAGGCTTCCGTTAGTTCCACTTTCCCACCGGTCTCCCGGATATTATCGAGCACCGTCGTTCGCACAGCCTCCAGGGCCGGCGCCACTTTCTCTACCGCGGCGCTTCGGGGAGGATCGGCCGCTTCGGCTGCAATCACGTTGGGCCGGATCGTCGCAAAGTGAGGCTTTTCCCCCGCGCATCGGGCCTTCGCCCTGGCCTTGCTCCCGTAGACCGGATAGAGACCGGTGAGGTGGCCGTCCTCGATGGAGATCTCTATACAGTCGGTCATCAGACCCGAGCCGAGCCGGGCGGCCAGACGGGGCAGCAGATCTCTGGCCAGGATGGAGTTTCCTGCCAGAACCGCGTCGGGGGATTTCTCCTCGATGAGCCGCGCCAGAGCAGCGGTGAAACCGTCCGTCGAATAAGGCTGGAGTTTCGGATCGTCCAGGAGATAGACCTTGTCCGCACCATATGTTCCAAACTCACCGGCAAGCCCTTCGACCCCGCTTCCAGCAAGAGCCACGGATACTTCTGCGCCGGACTGATCGCAGAGGCTCCGCGCCGCAGCTGTCACTTCAAAACTCGATTTCTTGACTTTCCCCTCTTTGATCTCGGCGATCACCATCACACCGCTCATGTTCTCCTCCCTCACAGGGTTCAGCCGTCAACACCCGGTCTTCGATGCGGCACAACGCCATGTCTATCTGAAAATCCACCAGTTGAGGATCTTCTCATTCTCAGTCAACTCAGCGTAGGTTCCAATCCCCAGCAGAATGACATAAACGATGAGCAACCCGAGCACCAGGTAAGAACCGTACCGGTTCCAGAAGGAATTAGGATTCTCCGGTTCCCGCCCTTCGTTCTCTATCTGATTGTTTTCCGCTAACATGATTTCTCCGTATGCTGTCTTCCGTCTTCCGTCCTCTGTCTTCCGTCCTCTGTCTTCCGTCTTCCGTCCTCTGTCTTCCGTCCTCCGACTTCAGTCTTCTGTCTTCAGTCGTCCGTAGTCCGTCCTCTGTCGTCCGGGCCCCATCTCCTATTTCCCATTTTCCAGTTCCCAGTTCCCAGCCGTCAGAGCGCCTTCGCCTCCTCCTTGAGCAGGCGGACCAACTCTTTCACGGCTTCCGAAGGCTCGCCCGGGATGATCTTACCGGCGGTCCGTTCCGGGGCGGGGGAGAGAGAGACGGTCTCGATCTTCTGTTTCACATCGTCTCCCGACACACCGACGGCCGCAGCGTCCATCACCTTGATCTCTTTCTTCTTCGCTTTCATAATCCCGGGAAGAGAGGCATATCTCGGTTCGTTCAACCCCTTCTGGGCGGTCACAAGGGCAGGCAGGGGGAGCTGAAGGACCTCCCGCCCGCCCTCTACTTCCCGTTCCACGGTCACCGATTTGGCATCCTCGGCAAGGGTCAGTTTGGTGATCACCGTGGCCTGCGGAATACCGAGGCCTTCCGCCAAGGCCGGACCCACGAAACAGGCATTGTCGTCCACGGCCTGCTTGCCGCACAGAATCAGATCATAGTCCATTCCCGATAAGGCTTTGGCCAGAAGTTGCGCCGTTACAAAGGGGTCCGCATCCTCGAAGGACGGATCCTTCAGATGAACGCCCCGGTCCGCTCCCATGGCCAGACAGGTCCGGATGGCCTCGGTGGCGCGATCCGGTCCGAGAGAAATCACCACCACCTCCCCGCCGGCTTTCTCCTTCAGTCGCAAGGCCTCTTCCACAGCGTATTCATCATAGGGGTTGACGACGTAGCTGACGCCCGACGTTTCGATTCCTTTGCCGTCCCCCTTGATCTTGATCCGCGCCGCCGTGTCCGGCACCTGCTTCATGCATACGATAATGTTCATGGATATACCTCATGTTGGGCATGCGTCTTAAACTTCTCGACCTTACCTGACAACTGGGTGGAACATTATCACACTTCAGAGTCTGATTCAGTGCTGCAATCTTGACGGCACAGTAAAAAGCGCCAGATGCAAGGCGCGCAAGTCCTGAGGAGTGAGGCGTACTTTCCGTACGTTGCAGCGACGAAGGACGCAACGGAACGCAGCAGATGGCCTTTTTACGAAGCCGTCCATCAATACTCCCCCTTCTTCAAAACATCCCGTGCAATCACAATACGTTGGATCTCATTGGTGCCTTCGAAAATCCGGTTGATGCGGGAGTCCCGGTAGAAACGCTCGATGGGCATATGGGTCATGTACCCCATGCCGCCATGGACCTGCATGGCCTTGTCCACAATCCAGTCCTGCCACTCGGTACAGAGATACTTGACCATGGCCGACTCCCGGGAGAACCGCTCCCCCCGGTCCGCCATGGCCGCCGTGCGGTACACCATGCTCTCCATAGCATAGATGCGAGCCGCCATTTCCGCGAGGTAGAACTGGATGATCTGCTGGTCCGCAAGGGGCCGCCCGAACTGTTTGCGTTCATTGGCATGGGTGATGGAGAGCCGAAGCATCTCCTTGGACGCACCCACCGCCGCCGCCCCGAGACCGAGCCGGCCGTAGTCCAGGGTCGCCATGGCATTCTTGAACCCCTCCCCCACCTTTCCGAGCACCTGGGAGCGGGGAATGCGCATCTCCTCGAAGATCAGCTCGGCCGTGTTGGAGCCCCGGATCCCCATCTTCTCTTCGATGGTCCCCACCGAGAAGCCGGGCGTGTCGGTGGGGACGATAAAGGCGGTGATGCCGCCCCGGGGCCCCTTGGCCGGATCGTTGGCAGCATAGAGAATCACCACATCGGCGATCCCGCCGTTGGTAATCCAGATCTTGCTCCCGTTGATGACGAAGGCATCGCCATCTTCCACGGCCGTCGTGCGGAGGGCACTGGCATCGGAGCCGGCGCCGGGCTCGGTCAGGGCAAAGGCCCCCAGTTTCTCTCCCTGAGCCATGGGCACCAGGAACTGCTGCTTCTGCTCTTCGGTCCCATCGAGAAGGATCGGCATGCAGCCGATGCTCTGGTGGGCGGCGATGGTGATGGCAAAGCTCGCGCATCCGTGGGAGAGCTCCTCCATCATGATGCAGTAGCCGATCTCTCCGAAACCGCTGCCGCCGTAAGCTTCGGGAATCGCAATGCCCGTCAGACCGTTGTCCGCCCCCTTTCGAATGAGCGCCTGCGGAAGCTCCTTCTTCTTGTCAATCTCCGCCGCCAGCGGGCGGACTTCCTGATCGGTGAATTTCTTCACCATATCCCGGATCATCCGGTGCTCTTCGGTCCACTGAAAATCCATAGGGCACCTCGCCGGTTCGTTCAGAGTGCGCTCCCCGGCCTGCCATGAGAATCACTCATGCAACATCCGGGCTAAACGGGATAAGCAGCCTTCTCGAGTGTGCTCTTCGCAATGTCGACCAGGATCTTGTCGTCGTTCCGGTCGATCATCCTGTTGTTTCTCCGGATTCGGCGCCACGCAAAATTGCAGAAGGTCTTGCAGATATGAATCTCCGTCTCCGCTGCATCGACGCCCTTCTCCTGAATCGCAGAGGTTACGCGGGAGATCACGCAGGTCATGACATAGAGATCACTGACCATCTCGGCGATTCGCTCCAGGAGAAACTCTTTCTCCACGATCTTCTTCCGGTACCGGCGGATGACTTTCTCCGCCGCATCGGGCAGCTGCCGCGCGTACTCCTCGACCCGCCGGTATTCATCCTCCAGCAGACTATCGGCCCGACTGATTCGATCCCCCGCGAGTGAGGTGATCTTGCGCACTGCGTAATCGGCAAGCTGGCCGAAGTTGTGCAGAGGGTCCTTGATCGCCTGGGCGACTTCCTTGAGCTTCTCACCGGGCCCCTGGAGCCCGGCCAGGGCAATAAAGAGGCGGAGGATCTCGTTGGTCCCCTCGAAGATCATATTGATGCGCGCGTCCCGCATGAACCGCTCGTGGGGATACTCCTCCATATAGCCGTTGCCGCCCATGATCTGCAGCGCGTCGTTGATCACCTCCCAGACCCGGTCGGTGCTGAACACCTTGGAAATGGCCGACTCCAGTGAAAAATCGACATCCCCGCGGTCCGCAAGTCCCGCCGTCATGTAGGTGGCGCTCTCCATGGCGTACGTGTTCACCACCATGCGGGCGATCTTCTCCTGAATCATCTCGAATTCGGCGATGGGCCTGCCGAACTGCTCCCGCTCCTTGGCGTGGGCCACCGAGGTCTCGATCATGGTGCGGGCTGCACCCACACATCCGGAGGCGAGCCCCAGCCGCCCCGAGTTCAGCACTTCCATGGCCACCTTGAAGCCATTGCCCTCCTCGCCAAGCAGATTCTCAACCGGGACCTTTACATTCTCAAAGATGACCGGGGTCGTGGAGGAACCCCGGATTCCCATCTTCTTCTCCTCGGGCCCAATGGTGATCCCCGCCATCTCTTTGGTAACCATGAAGGCGGTGACCCGCTTCTTCTTCTCCCCCTTGACGTCGACTTCGGTCTGGGCAAAGACGGTGAAGAAGTCCGCTAGTCCGCCGTTGGTGACCCACTGTTTCGATCCGTTCAGAAGATAATGATCGCCCTTCCGTACGGCCGTCGCCTTCAAACCCTGCGCGTCGGAGCCTGCCCCCGGCTCTGTCAGACAGAAGGCCGCCATCCACTCGCCCGTGGCCAGCCTGGGGAGATACTTTTGTTTCTGCTCCTCCGTACCGAAGAGAAGCAGCCCCTTGAACCCGATCGACTGGTGCCCGCCCACCGTCACCGCCACAGAGGCGTTAAAGCAGGAGAGCTCCTCGATGACTCGGCAGTAGGCCCGCTGGGTCAGGGCAAAACCACTGTACGCCTCGGGAATGATCATTCCCATCAGGCCAAGTTCCGAGAGTCCCCCTATGACCTCCTCGGGGATCCGTTTCTCTTTGTCGATGGCTTCGCCATGGACCTTGTCCCGGCAGAATTTGCCGACAGAATCGATGATGAGATGGAGGTTTTCCGCATCCTCGCCGGTAAGATGAGGATAGGGGAAGACCAACTCCTCGTCGATCTTTCCTTCAAAGAGGGCCTTACAGAAACTCCGTTCGTCCTTCTCGGCCATGCGCTTGCCTCCCCTGCCGGCGGTGCGGGCCGGCACCGTCCGTCACTCCGCCGGATAAAAGCTCTTTCCCTCCCCGGCCATTTCCCGGATGAGCCCGGCCGGCTCAAAGCGCTCCCCGTACCGCTCGGCATATTCCTCCAGATCATTAAGGATGGACGTTATCCCCAATGAGTCGGCGTATCGCAGGAGCCCGCCCCGAAACGGCGGAAAGCCCGTCCCGAAGATCATCCCCGCATCCACCACGGACGGACGGTCGACAATCCCTTCGGAGAGAATCATGGCCGCCTCGTTAATCATGGTGAGCACCAGGCGCCCGGAAATCTCCTTTTCCAGAATGCCGGTGGGCCCTTTCTTGAGGCCCCCGACGATAGCGGCCGTCTCGGAAGCCACCGATTTGTCCTTGCCCTTGTAAGCGTAGAATCCCTTGTTGTTCTTCTTGCCGAAACGCCCGGCCTCGACCATCTTCTCCAGCACCACCGATGGGCGCATGCGATCCCCGTAGGCCTCGTGCAGGATGGCCGCAACTTTTAAGGCAATGTCGAGACCGATGGCGTCGAGGAGAAGGAAGACCCCCATGGGCATGCCGAAGTCGAGCATCAACCTGTCGACTGTCTCGATGCTGACCCCTTCCTCGAGCAGGAGCGCTCCTTCGTTCAGATAGGGCATGAGGATGCGGTTCACCAGAAAACCTTCCCGGTCCCCGACAACAATGGGCGTCTTGCCCAGTTTCTTCGAGAGGGATACCAGGCTCGCCACGGTCTCATCGGAGGTCTGCTCGCCCCGGATCACCTCCACCAGGGGCATCTTGTCCACCGGGTTGAAAAAGTGCATCCCCGCCACCTTCTGCGGATTCCGGGACGCCGCGGCAAGTTCTGTGACCGAGAGCGAAGATGTATTGGTGGCGAAGATCGCCTCCGGCGGGAGATGCTCCTCCGCCTCCTGCATTACCTGTTTCTTCACCTCCATCTTCTCCAGCACAGCCTCCACCACCAGGTCCATCCGTTTGAATCCGGTATAGTCGGTCGTGCCGCTGATCTTGCCGAACTTGCGGTCGAAATCCTTCCGGTCGAGAATCCGCTTCCTGCGCTTGGCATCGAGTACCTTGTACGCCGCCTTCAGCCCCCCGGCCACGGCCTCGGTACGGATATCTTTCATCCGGACGGGGATTTCTTTCTCGGCAAAAAGCTCTGCGATGCCGCCGCCCATGACGCCGGCGCCTAGCACCCCGACCTTCCCGATCGGCAGGGGGGAGGCATCGGCATTGGCGACACCCGGATCTTTCTTGAACTCCTCCTGAAGATAGAAGACACGGATCAGGTTCTTGGAGACCGATGTCACCGCCGTCTCTCCGAAGAACCGGGCCTCCAGGGCAAGCCCCCCCGGCATCCCGAGCAGCAATCCCTGCTCCACCGCCTCCACGGCCTTGAGTGGCGCGGGGTAGTGCCGGCCGGCCTGTTTTTCCGTTCGCTCCCGGATCTTCTTGAAGAGGAACTTCCGAGCCGGAGGAGTCGTCTCGAGGGCCAGTTCCATGGCGTTTCGTTTGCGCCGTATCCCCTCCGGCCGCTTCCACCCGGTCCCCATCACCTTGTTCGCCAGGTCGGAGGCCGCTCGAATCAGAATTTTTCGCGGCACCACGTCGTCGGCCAGTCCGATCTTCTTCGCCTTGCGGGGGTAGATGTTCTTTCCGGTCAGGATCATCTCCATTCCCTGCTGAATCCCGACCAGTCGGGGGAGCCGCTGGGTCGCACCAAAACCGGGGATGATCCCCAGTTTGATCTCCGGCTGACCGAGCACGGTCCTGGGGTGATCCGTCACGATCCGGTAATGGCAGGCCAGGGCCAGTTCCATCCCACCACCGAGGCAGGCCCCGTCGATCGCAGCGATGACTGGCACCGGCAGACTCTCGAGCCGGTCGAAAATAGCCTGCCCCTTGCGGGCGAGGGTCTCACCCGTTCTCGGATCGTCCAGCCCCTGAATTTCACGGATATCTGCGCCCGCGATGAAGATACCCTCTTTGGCGCTCTGGATGATGATGCACTGAACCTTCTGATTCCCCACAAGCTCATCAATGACCTGGGAGAACTGTTCCATGACCGGTGTGGTCAGTTTGTTGACCCGCTCTCCCGGCAGGTCGAAGGTGAGCATTGCAATCCCGCAGTCCCGAACAGTGTACTTGAAAGCCGATTCCATGTTGCCCCCCAGACGAAGGGTTGGGATTACCGGTAAGCCATTGTGTCACGGCGCTCCAGAACCATGGCCCCCCCCTGTCCGCCGCCGATGCACAGGGTCGCCAATCCGAGAGCCAGTCCCCGCCGCTTCATCTCCTTGAGCAGGGTCAGAATCAGCCGGGTCCCGCTCGAGCCGACGGGATGGCCGAGGGCAATGGCGCCCCCGTTAACGTTGAGAATCTCACGGTCAATCTGGCCGAGGGACGTCCGGCTGTTCAGATACTCCCTCGAGAAGGCCGGTGAACCCATCGCCTTTTCGCAAGCCAGCACCTGAGAGGCAAAAGCCTCATTGATCTCGATCAGCTGCATTTCCTTCAGCTTGAGCTTGGCCCGCTTCAGGGCCAGGTGGGAAGAGAAGACAGGCCCGAGACCCATACGGCTCGGCTCGAGACCGGCAAAGGCATAGGAGCGGATCGTGCCGAGGGGCTCATACCCCAACTCCTTGGCCTTCTGCTCGGACATAACGAGCACCGCCGCGGCGCCGTCGGTGATCTGCGAGGAGTTGCCCGCTGTCACCGACCCGTGTTTCCTGTCGAAGACCGGTCGCAGTTTACCGAGAGCCTCCAGGCTCTGCCCCTTGCGGACTCCGCTGTCCTCCGTCACGGCCGCCTTGAAAACCGGCGGGACGTAAACAGGGATGATCTCATCGGCCAGGCGGTTCTCCTGCTGTGCCTTCTCCGCCCGCTGATGGCTGATCAGGGCAAACTCATCCTGCTCTTTCCGGGTGATTTCAAAATCGCGAGCCAGAACCTCCGCCGTCTGGCCCATGTTCAGACCGCAGGTCGGATCAGTCAATCCCTTGAGGAGTCCTGCAATCGGCTTGAAGTGTGCAGGACGCAAGCCGGAGAGAACCTTCAGCTTCTCCTGCGGTTTCTTGGCCCGCTGCAGCGACTGGAGGATGTCCTGAAAGCTCTTGGAGAACAAGAGAGGAATGTTGCTCATCGATTCCACGCCGGCCGCGATGACCACTTCGGCCTCGCCGAGCACGATCTGCCGGTAAGCGTTCACCACCGACTGCATGCCGGACGCGCAGTTCCGGTGGACTGTATAGGCTGGAATGCTTTTGGGAAGGCCGGCCTTGAGCGCGATGACGCGGGCGATATTGGCGGAATCCGCAGGCTGCCCCACATTACCGACGATGACCTCGTCCACGGCAGCGGGGTCCAGATCCGTCCGCTCCACAAGTTCCTGAACGGCGATGCGACCCAGCTCCGGTGCGGACAGATCGTTAAAAACGGTCCAGGCCTTGATGTACGGAGTGCGCACCCCGTCCACGATCACAACCCGCTTGTCCGTCATGGGACCTCCTTCAGCCTTCACCGGGAACCTGTATCGCCTCGGTCCACCGGGGGGACCATCCTTGGCTGCTGTGCTGCGTGCGTTTCGGGAGACTCCGGCTAGGAGCTCCTGAATCATAAAACCCGAGCCTCGGGAAAAGTGCAACCTGAATTCGCTTAAAACTTAAAGGGGATGGACTTTCCTCCTCTTCCGGATTGCTGCGAGGTACTTCCCGAGGTCCTTCCCGAGGTACTTCCCCAGGTACTTCAGTAGATACGAATCTTCGACTAGTATAGCCTACCCGGTCTCGGCATGTCAACAATTCCGAAGAAAAAACGTATAGTTGAAGCTCATTGGCTCACGCCTTGCTTGAGATTTGCGGCTTGACTTATATGCAAGGATTCTTATATTGTAATGCTCCTGAGAGTTCTTCTTCCGAACGGGGAAACGATGCGCGGCTTATTATGCCGGGCGGCGGCTTTTTGGGTGGCCGCCCTTTTCTGGCTCGCACCAACGTGGTTGGGATACGCTCAGCAAGCGGCCCCCGGCCAGGACATTGAGCTGGAGAATGTAACCTATACGCTGTCAGACACGGAGACACCGGGCGTAAAGAAGTACGTCATGGAGGCTGACTTCAAGGCTTCCAAGGAACGGGTCTGCGGTGTGATCTGTGACTACTACAATCACCACACCTTCATGCCGAGTGATGTCCGCTCCCGGGTCATGAGCGGCGACGCGCATCGGATCAAACTGGAAGTCATTCTCGACCTTCCCTGGCCATTTGAAGACCTGGAGAGCATCCTGCTCATCGATTTCGACAAAGAGAAGGCCCGAGCCCAATGGAAGAGCATTGGAGGAAACATCAATCGCAATGACGGTACCATTGAGATTGATCAGCGGGGGGAGTACTCCCATGTCACCCAGACGACCTATCTCGACATCGGGCGCTACTATCCCGACTGGTTCATCCGGATTTACACCCGCACCATGACCTACCGCATCATGCTAGCCATCCGGGATCGGATTGAGGCGGGAAAAGGCCAGAGGACGGA
>CALZGC010000204.1 GCA_945786985.1 uncultured Nitrospirota bacterium
CCGTTTTGAAATGGATTTCCCCGATTTCTTCGACCTGTGCCAGGATGTTCAGGAGATTATGGGACAGATTCTTCTCACTTCTGCCGTGATAAATGAGGAGGGCCCTCAAATATTTCTCGAGGGCACTGATGGAGCTCCACAGATAGGAATCGACCAGTCCCAGGCGAAAACTCATCCGAGCGGAAATATAGCGCCGGTCTGCCACGTTTCGGAAACACTCAGTGGCCAATCTATATCTGCGCGTGTGATAATGCTTTCATGACTGTGATAAGGCGGTATAAGGCAGAAGAAACGGGCCGTCTTGGCACTCGCCGGCTACGACGGGTTTACCCCAAAATAGGTCACAGATTCCAATTATCGTCAAGCTGCTTACATGCAGGAAGTACGCATGACCCGTCCCACAGGGTCTCTCCTTTCGGTGGGGGGTGGGGAATTTCGCTGTTGACGGCGATTCGGCGGTGTGCTACTTTTCAGCGTTAAACTAAGAACGCATTTCGGCAAGGAGAATCCATGGGGGCACATAACATCCGATACGGTCTGACCTACGACGATGTCCTGCTGGTTCCAGTGAGATCCGCCGTTATTCCGAAGGATACCGACGTTACTACCCGCCTGACCACCCGCATCCCTCTCAATATCCCCATTGTCAGTGCCGCCATGGACACGGTGTCCGAGGCGAGACTGGGAATTGCCCTGGCCCAGGAAGGAGGCATCGCCTTTCTGCACAAGGCCATGTCCATTGAGCAGCAGGCCATGGAGGTGGACAAGGTCAAGAAATCCGAAAGCGGAATGATTGTGGATCCCATCACCATCGAGCCCGATCAGAAGATCCGCGACGCCCTGGCCATTATGGAGAAATACCACATCTCCGGGGTCCCCGTGACCCAGGGGCGCCGACTCGTCGGAATTCTCACCAACCGTGATCTCCGTTTCGAAACGCGGCTCGACCTCAAGGTATCCGATGTCATGACGAAGGACAACCTCGTGACTACCACCGAAGGAACCACGTTGGAGGCGGCGAAGGAGATCTTGCACCAGCATCGGATCGAGAAGCTCCTGGTCGTGGACGACGCCTTCAACCTGAAGGGCCTCATCACGATCAAGGACATCGAGAAAAAGATTAAGTTTCCCAATGCCTGCAAGGATGCACTGGGTCGCCTTCGCGTGGGTGCCGCCATTGGCGTCGGCGAGGAGGCTCTCCTGCGGGCTGAGGCACTGGTGCGGGCCGGAGTGGATGTGCTCTGCGTCGATACGGCCCACGGGCATTCGGAAGGTGTGATGGAGACGGTCCGGCAGGTCAAGCGAAGCTACCCCGACACCGATTTGGTTGCGGGCAACGTGGCCACCGCCGAGGGCGCGCGCGATCTGATCGATGCCGGGGCCGACGCCATCAAGATCGGCATCGGGCCGGGCTCCATCTGCACGACTCGGGTGGTGGCTGGGGCCGGCGTCCCCCAGATTACCGCCATTATGGATTGCGCGGAACCCGCCCGCAAGGCGGGCGTGCCGATCATTGCAGACGGCGGCATCAAGTATTCCGGTGACATCGTGAAGGGACTTGCCTCCGGAGCGGACACAGTGATGATCGGCGGTCTGCTGGCCGGTGTGGAAGAGAGCCCGGGAGAGACCATCCTCTTTCAGGGTCGGAGCTACAAGGTGTACCGCGGCATGGGCTCCATCGGCGCCATGTCGGCGGGAAGCAAGGACCGTTATTTTCAGGACCACGAGACCCAGGAGACAAAACTGGTCCCCGAAGGGATCGAAGGACGGGTCCCTTACAAAGGGAGCCTTTCGGACAGCGTGTACCAGTTGGTGGGCGGGCTCCGCTCCGGCATGGGCTATTGCGGCTGCCGCAGCATCAGGGAACTGCAGGAGAAGGGGGAATTTATCCGGATCACCATTGCCGGTCTTCGCGAAAGCCACGTGCATGATGTCATCATCACCAAGGAGGCGCCGAACTATCGGATGGAATAAAGCGGTGCGCGTCGCCGTCGCTGCCTGTAAGACCCTCGCTGAGAGAAAACAGTGACCACCCCATACAAAGACAAGATCCTCATTCTGGACTTCGGGTCCCAGTACTCGCAGCTCATTGCGAGGCGGATCCGGGAGCTCAGCGTCTACTCGGAAATCCGTCCCTTCTCGGAGACTCTGGAGGCCATCCGCGCCTTTGAGCCGTCCGGGCTGGTCCTCTCGGGCGGACCGGCCAGCGTCATCGACGCGGACGCGCCCCTGCCCCATCCGGAGATCTTCGATCTCGGGATCCCCATCCTCGGGATCTGTTACGGAATGCAGTTGATGACCCACATGCTCGGCGGCGAGGTGGCGCCGTCCGCTAAGCGGGAGTACGGGGCGGCCGTTCTGACCCGGACCGCCGAATCAGAACTTCTGGCCGGTCTTGAGAAAAACCTTCGTGTCTGGATGAGCCACGGGGATCGTATCAACAAAACGCCGGAGGGGTTTGCCCCCATTGCGGCGACGGACAATTCTCCCGTCGCGGCCATGGCCGATGGGTCCCGGCGGTTCTACGCTCTCCAGTTTCATCCCGAAGTGGTGCACACGCCCGAAGGGGTGGAGATCCTGAAAAATTTCGTTTACTCGGTCTGCGGATGCAGCCCGTCCTGGACCATGCACTCCTTTGTGGAGCAGAGTGTGTCGGAAATCCGAGGCCGGGTCGGAGAGGGTCGGGTCCTCTGCGCCCTGTCCGGCGGGGTCGACTCATCGGTGGCAGCGGTTCTCATCCACCGGGCCATCGGAGACCGGCTGACCTGCATCTATGTGGACAACGGTCTGATGCGCCTCGGCGAATCGGAAAAGGTGGTACGGACCTTCCGGGACCAGTTCCATATCGATCTGAAAGCGGTGGAAGCCTCGGAGCAGTTCCTTTCCCGGCTGTCGGGGGTTACCGATCCGGAAGAAAAACGAAAGATCATCGGAAACGAGTTCATCAAGATCTTTGAAGCCGAAGCGACCCAGCTCGGTCAGGTCGATTTTCTGGCCCAGGGAACGCTTTATCCCGATGTGATCGAAAGCATCTCTTTCAAGGGGCCTTCCGCTACCATCAAGAGCCATCACAACGTGGGCGGCCTTCCGGAACGGATGAAGTTGAAGCTCGTGGAGCCCTTCCGGGAGCTCTTCAAAGACGAGGTCCGGCTGGTGGGCCGGGAGCTGGGAATTCCCGAGGAGGTACTCTATCGGCAGCCCTTCCCCGGACCGGGACTGGGGATCCGCATACTGGGAGAGATCACCCGCGAGCGGCTTGCCGTGCTGCGCGAGGCCGACGCCATCGTCATCGAGGAGATCAAGGCCGCCGGGTTGTATCGGCAGATATGGCAGTCCTTCGCCGTGCTGCTTCCCATCCGGACCGTCGGGGTCATGGGGGATGAGCGGACGTACGACCACGTTGTCGCCCTTCGCGCCGTGAACAGCCGAGACGGCATGACGGCGGACTGGGTCCAACTCCCCTTTGAGCTGTTGGCCCGCATTTCCAACCGGATCATCAATGAAGTCAAAGGGGTCAACCGGGTGACCTACGACATTTCCTCCAAGCCGCCCAGCACCATCGAGTGGGAGTAGGGCCAGGGGCCCCCGCGGGTGCCCATCCCAAAATTAAACGGACATGGCGTAGTTTCCAATTTGGAAATGAGCAAATTTTTCGATGAGCCCCGCGAGAAGGCGGGATTTGAGTTCTTGAATTCTTGATTTAATGTGTTCAACAAGCCGCACAAGGGTTTACGACGAGGCGTACTCATTGTACGTCGAGGAACTAAGCCCGCGGAGAACGCAGCTCATCGGAAAAAGGGCCGTTTGCGGATGGAAACTGGCCGGGCTAGGCGCGGACCAAGTAGTACATGATCAGCAGATATTCGAGGATGAGGGGGATGAAATAGACGGCACTGGAAACCCGCTTCTCTTGGACGACCTGCTCGCGCAACTCCGGGTCGCCCATAAAACGCCGCGCGTAGTGTCGTGCCCAGAAGGGGGCGGCGGCGCCTTTCAGATACGTGCCGAAAAAGGGCTCCATCATAGCTTCCGTCGGTTTCTCTCCATACCATTCTTCATATGCACGGATAAATAGCTCGAACTCACCAATGTTCAGTCTCCTAGCTGCAAATCCAATGATGTCGGCGTCGGTTGGGCTCTTTCTCTCTCTTTTCATGGCAAATACCTTCTTGGCATTACTCCACAAGACTCGTGAGTTGATGGCCGTGTCCACTCACGCTATTATTCTTGAGAACCGGGAAACGAATTGAGCCGTTTTGCTCCTCCATTTTGTCCCGAGATCAAGCCGTTGTCAAGGGGGAGCTTTTCAGGGGAGCTTTTCAGATGGGCCTTGTGTGTGGCGCCTCTAATTCCTCTGGGGCCTGGACGATCACTCATGCAGTAATCGGGCTAATTCAAGAAGAATATCCGACAGGGTTCGGACGTCTATCTTCTTGACAAATGATGGGCCCTGCGTCAATCTTTGTGATTTCGGGACTGTTCAGGGTCTTTTTTGGAGAGCATCGCGCCATCGAGAGGTGTCTATGTTTGAATTGATCTGTCGCAATTTGCACCGTGTTGTTTTAATGGTTGTTCTGTGGCTTTTCCTTGACGGAGTTGCAGCAGCCCAGACGTCCGGCACGCTTGCCTATCGGGAAGTGCTCAAAGAGGGGGGGGTGAGCAAAGTCATCCTCGACAACGGCCTGTCGGTGGTCCTGTCGGAGAATCATGCCGCGCCGGTGGTGGCCTTTCAGATGTGGGTGCGGGTGGGGAGCCGGAACGAGCAGGACCAGGAGGCCGGCATCGCCCACGTCTTCGAGCATATGCTTTTCAAGGGGACGGAAAAGCGGGGGGTGGGGGAGATCGCCCGGGAACTGGAGGGCGCGGGTGGAGACATCAACGCCTTTACCTCCTTTGACCACACAGTCTACCACGTGGTTCTGGCGAGCCGCTATTTTGACGTGGGGTTGGACGTCATCGCGGATGCCATTCAGCATTCCACCTTTGATCCGGAGGAGCTGGCTCGGGAGGCGGAGGTGGTCTTGGAGGAGTTCAAGCGCTCCGAGGACATGCCGTCCCGGGTGGTCGGAAAGAAGCTCTTTGAGACGGCCTACACCGTGCATACCTATCGCCGGCCGGTCATTGGCTACGAAGAGACCTTCAAGGGCCTGACCCGTCAGGACATTCTCGACTTTTTTCATGCCTGGTATGTCCCGAACAACATGACTCTGGTGGTCGTTGGCGACTTCGACACGGAGGCGGTGCTGCCGAAAGTCGCTGCGGCCTTCGAGCGTTTTGAGCCCAATCCCGCCCTAAAGGCCGAGACCCCCTCCGAGCCGCCGCAGGAGGGAGTTCGTACCGTTGTGACCCGTCGGGAGTCGAGCCATGCCCTGCTGGAGTTGGGCTATCATATCCCGGGCATCCGAGACCCCCGCAATCCGGCCCTCGATCTGCTCGGTATCCTTCTCGGCCAGGGCAAAACGTCCCGCCTCTACCGATCGGTGAAACGGGAGCGGGAACTGGTCCACACCATCGGCGCCTATGCCTACACGCCGCTGGACCCCGGCATCTTCGGCATCGAAGCCACCCTGAACCCGCCGCAGATCGAAGCGGCCCTTCGGGAGATTTTGCGGGAGGTGCAGCGACTGCGGGTCATTCCGCCGTCGGAAGAGGAACTGCAGCGGGCCAAGCAGAATGTGGAAAGCGGCCTCATCTATGCCAAGCAGACCATGCAGGGGCAGGCCAGGACCCTCGGTTACAACGAGTCGGCCTTCGGCGATCCGTTGCGGGAGGCGGTCTATCTCAAGGGGATCACCGCCGTGACGCCCGAGGAGATCCGGCAGATGGCCCGCCGGTACCTGACTCCTCAAAACCTGACGGTCTCTCTCTTGCTGAAACCCTCTGAACGGAGGGATCTGACAGAACCGGGGCTTCGCCTCTTTCTTGAAAACACAGGCCGTGAAATGGAGGCGGCCTTCGCGGCCGGCACACCGGAGCCGGACGGCCGGGCCCGCAAGGTCATTCTGGAGAACGGCATCCGGCTGATCGTGAAGGAGGACCGTACCGTGCCGACGGTCTCCGTCAAGATCGCCTTTCCCGGCGGTCAGCGTTACGAGACGGAGCAGACGAGCGGTGTCTTCAACTTCATCGCGGCCATGCTCGATCGGGGGACCGCCCGACGGAATGCCGAGGAGATCGCCACCGAAGTCGAGGACCTGGCGGGATCCCTGCGCGGGTTTTCGGGGCGGAACAGTTTCGGCGCGGAACTCAGCATTCTGAGCCGGCACTTTTCCAAGGGGATGCAGCTATTGGCCGACATCGTGTTGCACCCGGATTTTGACCCGACTGAAATGGAAAAGGTGCGCCGGGACATCGTGGCCGCCATTCGACGGGAGGACGATCGACTCTTCCGGCGTGCGGGGAACCTCTTTCGCAAGACCCTCTATCAGACCCACCCGTACCGGTATCGGGTCAGCGGAGAGGTGGCGCAGGTGGAGCGCTTCACGCCCGAGGTGCTTCGGGAAACCTATTTCAACGCGATCTCTCCGGACCGGATGGTCCTGGCTGTGGTGGGCGACATTCAGGAACAGGAGGTCATTGCGCAGGTGGAAGCTCTCTTCGGAGGGATGGAGAAGCGCCCCGTGGAGGCACCCCGGGTGCCTCGGGAGGTACTGCCGGAAGCACGGCGGGAGAATGTCGAGATCGTCGAGCGCCAGCAGGCGCACATGGTGCTCGGGTTCCTCGGGACCACGGTGGATTCGGACGACCGTCACGTGCTGGCCGTGCTGAGCAATGTCCTCTCCGGCATGGGAGGACGTCTCTTCACCGAACTGCGCGACAAGCAGAGCCTCGCCTATACGGTCACCTCGTTCACGCAGGCAGGTGTGGACCCCGGATATTTTGCCGTCTACATCGCCTGCAGTCCGGAGAAGCTGGCGCAGGGCCGCGAGGGGATTCTTGCGGAACTGGCGCGTATTCGGGAGGAGCGGGTGCCGGAGGAGGAGCTGGCACGGACCAAGCGCAACCTGATCGGATCGTTCGAAATCGATCTGCAGACCAACGGTGCAATGGCGGGGACCCTGCTCTTTGATGAGCTCTACCGGAATGATTACGATGCCTATCGCCGCTACGCGGAGGCGATCGAAAAGGTCAGCGCGGCAGACGTGCAGCGGATCGCCAGGAAGTATCTCGGTCTCAACCGGTATGCCGCTGCGGTGGTGAGGCCCGAGGATGCGGGCGCGCAATGAGGCAGCCCTCTCATGGAAACCATCACGAATAAGATGAAGGTCACCCCGCCTCCGGAGGCGTTTGTACGCCTGAGCGAAGCGGCCGTGCCCGACGGGGAGACCGGCTGGCGGCCGGCCGTTCCCATCGGCCTCCGGATGCCGGTAGGGGATCTCACGCCGCCCGCAGTGTTCGCGCGCGTCCGGGAGGGCAAGAACTCCTTCCTGCTCGAGTCGGTCAAGGGGAGCGAGAAAATCGGACGCTACTCCGTGATCGGCACCCGCCCGTTTCTGGTCTTTCAGAGCAAGGGGGATGCCATCCATATCTTGGACGGGGTCACCGAAACGCGGGCTCAGGGGAACCCGTTCCGGGAACTCCGTCGTCTCCTCCGGCGGACCCCGGTGGCGCGGGTCGCGGACCTGCCCTGTTTTACCGGTGGTGCTGTCGGCATGATCGGCTACGATGCCGTCCAATTTTTCGAAAAACTTCCCCGGACCGCCGTGGATGACCTCGATCTGCCCGATCTCTATTTCCTGTTCGTCGATACGGTCCTTGTTTTCGATCACGTTGCGGCGGAGCTCGTCCTGATCCATGTCCCGCTGCTGAGAGCATCTGCGGCGGATCGGTCGGCGCTTCAGGCGGCTTACTGCCGGGGCGTCGGGACTCTGGAGCACCTTGCCCGGCGGGTTCTCACTCCGGTGGTCGAGCCGGAAGGCGCCCCCCCGCCGGGAACCCTGGCGGTAGTGCCCCAGATGACCCAGGAGCATTACATGGGGATGGTGCGCCGGGCCAAGGAGTACATCCGGAGGGGCGACATCTTCCAGGCCAATCTGTCGCAGCGCCTCAGTGCCCCCATTGGGAACCTCGACCCCTTCCGCCTCTATGGGGTGCTGCGGGAGATCAACCCATCGCCCTTCGCGGCCTTTCTGGACCTGCCCGGCTTCCAGCTGGTGAGTTCATCGCCGGAGCGGCTCATCCGCCTGCGGGAGCGCGTCGTGGATACCCGCCCCATCGCGGGGACCCGCCCCCGCGGCAGGGATGCCCAGGGTGACCGGGCCATGAGCGCCGAACTGATGACCAACGAAAAGGAGCGGGCCGAGCACATCATGCTCATCGATCTGGAGCGCAACGACATCGGAAGGGTGTGTGACTACGGCTCTGTCCGGGTAGACGAACTGATGGTTCTGGAGGAGTACTCCCATGTGATCCATATCGTCTCCAATGTCCGGGGCATGCTGCAC
>CALZGC010000205.1 GCA_945786985.1 uncultured Nitrospirota bacterium
CCTGTTGCGGGGCGCAGGGACGCGGGGACTCACGGGCATGCCGCCGCAGCGGAAGCCCGGGATCATCCGGCCGTTCTTGAAGCTGCGCCGCTCGGAGATCCTCCACTTCCTCCGGGAGCGGGGCGTGGCCTTTCGCCAGGACTCGTCCAACGAAAAAGAGATTTACCTTCGAAACCGGATTCGGCGAGAGCTGATGCCGCTTTTGCAGGAGCGCTACAGTGCGAACCTGACGGAGACGCTCTGCCGGACGGCTGAGATCCTCCGGGAAGATGAAGTCTGTCTGGATGCAGCGGCCCGCGAGCAATTCCGGCCCGAGGTAATCCTGAGAGGGCTGGCACTGGACGCGGCGGCCGTCGGCGATCTTCCCAGGGCGCTGGGCCGGCGGGTCGTGCGGCTCGCGATCGAGGCGGCGGGAGGGGGGCTGGCGGGCATCACGTTTCGTCACGTCGACGCTGTCTTGGATTTGATTCAGGCGGAGGGGTCCGCGACGCGGATTCACCTGCCGCGGGGGCTGACCGTTGGGAAGGTTTACGGTCGGCTCGAATTCGAAAAAGGCAAGGACGTGTCTCGCGGGTTCGAAGTTTTCGGTATCCCCGTTCCCGGCAGGGAACAGATCTCGCCGCTCGGGATCGACGTGGTGTCCGAAATTGTGCCGGCTTCGGCCTGTGCCGCCGCCCCGGCGCGCGACACGGTGGCCCTGGATCTGGAGAAGTGCGCCCTGCCGCTCGCGGTCCGTACCCGGTCGGCGGGGGATGTGTTCTACCCGGCGGGATTCGGGAAACGCAAGAAGATCAAGCGCTTTTTCATCGACCAGAAGATCCCCTGGACCCGGCGGGATCATATTCCTCTCTTCGTCGACCGTAACGATGAGATCGTCTGGGTCGGGGGATATCGCGCAGATGCCCGGTTCGCGGCCGATGCCGCCACGTCCCGGGTACTGCTGCTCAAGATTGTTGACCGGAAGGGAGGAGACGATGATAGGCCTCGGTGAAGTCCTGATCTCCGCAAAGGATCTGAAGAAACGGGTCCAGGCGCTCGGGCGGGAGATCTCCGGCGATTACGAGAAGCACAATCTGCTCCTGGTCGGAATTCTCAAAGGCGCTTTTGTCTTCCTCGCCGATCTCATGCGGGCGATGAGCATCCCGGTGCAAGTCGATTTCCTCGGGGTGGCGAGCTACGGCAAGGAAAGCGAATCCTCGGAGGAGGTCAAGGTTTTCAAGGATTTGAACGAACCTGTGGCCGGCAAGAACATCCTCATTGTCGAGGACATCATCGACAGCGGTTTCACGACGGACTACCTCGTCCGCCTGCTGGAGGTCCGCTCGCCCGCATCGATCCGGATCTGCACCCTGCTCGACAAACCGGCCCGCCGGCGGGTCCCGGTCGCCATCGACTACTGCGGTTTTGAGATCCCCGATGTCTTCGTGGTGGGCTACGGCATGGACATCGGTGAGGCCCACCGTCACCTTCCCGACGTGCATCAGTTGATCGAGAAGAAGGGCTAGGCCCCCTGACACCTGCGCAAAACCCGGCTTCCCGACACTTTGTTACAAACGGCACCCAAGTGCGGAAAAGTTCAAACTTTCTGTTGTCATGGTCAGGAGTTTATGGTACGATCTTGAGGCAAATTCCATCAATATCAATAACATAGCTCCCTCGGAGGGGTGGGGGTGGGGCACGCTGTTGCACCATTCCCCGGAGGATATATTGTGAATTCGTTCTATCGAAGTTTAACTCTCTGGCTCGTCATCGGTATGGTGATGGTCCTGCTGTTCAATCTTTTCAGTTACCAGAAGGACGTCACCCAGGAGATCTATTTTACCGAGTTCATGGACCAGGTCGCGGCGGGAGAGGTCAGCGAGGTCGTGATTCAGGATGAGGGAACCATCACGGGGACCTCCGATGACGGCAAGACCTTTCGGGTCTACTCCCCCCACTATCCCGATCTGATCAAGGACCTCCGGGACAAGGGGGTCAAGATCATTGCCAAACCGCCCAAGAAAGAATCACTGCTGGTCACCATCCTGGTGTCTTGGTTCCCCTTTCTGCTCTTGATCGGTGTCTGGATCTTCTTCATGCGCCAGATGCAGGGCGGCGGCAACAAGGCCCTCTCCTTCGGCAAGAGCCGGGCCAAACTCCTGACCGAAGATCAGCAGAAGGTCACCTTCAAGGATGTGGCCGGGGTGGATGAAGCCAAGGAAGAACTCCAGGAGATCATCGAGTTCCTCAAGGACCCCAAGAAGTTTCAGAAGCTTGGCGGAAAGATTCCCAAGGGTGTGCTCCTCATGGGACCGCCGGGTACCGGCAAGACCCTTCTGGCTCGCGCCATTGCGGGAGAGGCGGACGTGCCCTTCTTCACCATCAGCGGGTCTGATTTCGTGGAGATGTTCGTCGGTGTGGGGGCGTCTCGCGTGCGAGACCTCTTCGACCAGGGGAAGAAGAACGCGCCCTGCATCATTTTCGTCGATGAGATCGATGCCGTGGGGCGGCACCGGGGCGCCGGCCTCGGCGGCGGCCACGACGAACGGGAGCAGACCCTGAATCAGCTGCTGGTCGAAATGGACGGCTTCGAGTCGCATGAGAGTGTGATCCTCATCGCGGCCACCAACCGGCCCGACGTCCTCGATCCAGCGCTCCTCAGGCCCGGGCGCTTCGACCGGCAGGTGGTGGTTCCCAACCCCGACATCAAGGGACGGGAGGGCATTCTTCAGGTCCATACCCGAAAGATCCCGCTGGAGGAGGAGGTGGATATCCATGTGCTGGCCCGGGGGACGCCCGGTTTTTCCGGTGCGGACCTGGCGAATCTGGTCAACGAAGCCGCCCTGCTCGCCGCACGGCATAACAAAGAGAAGGTCGGCATGGCGGACCTGGAGGAGGCCAAGGATAAGGTCCTCATGGGACCGGAGCGGCGCAGCATGATCATGACGGACGAAGAGAAACGATTCACCGCCTATCATGAGACGGGCCATGCCCTGGTGGCCAAGCTCCTGCCCGGCAAGGCCGACCCGGTGCACAAGGTGACGATCATTCCGAGGGGGCGGGCGCTGGGTGTGACCCAGCAGCTTCCCGAGTCGGACAAATATACCTTCTCCAATGAGAACATGCTCGCCAGAATTACGGTACTGCTCGGTGGGCGCACGTCGGAAGAAATCATCTTCGGACATACCACCACGGGCGCGGGCAACGACATCGAGCGGGCCACTGAAATCGCCCGCAAAATGGTTTGTGAGTGGGGCATGAGTGATCGGCTCGGACCGCTCACCTTCGGCAAGAAAGAGGAGCAGATCTTTCTCGGCCGGGAGATCGCCCAGCATCGGGACTACAGCGAGGCGACCGCGATCGAGATCGATCAGGAGGTGAAGCGGATCGTCTCCGAATGCCACGAGCAGGCCCGCACCCTGCTGCAGGAAAACATCGACACCCTGAAACGGATATCCGAAACCCTCCTGGAAGTCGAGGTCCTGAGTTCGGAGCAAATCGACGAGATCATGGATGGGAAGCTCCCCCAAGAGGTCCATGGATGATATACGGGATGCGAGTCCTGGATCTGAAGAGTCGGGAGGAGCTGATCCGTGAAATGAAACGTCTGGGGGCCGACCCGCCGGGGATCGGCCTCATGTTTCCGAAAGGGCTGACGCGGGCCATCCGTCTCTCCGATGTCCCTTGTAAGATCGCCAACCTTCTCAAGCAGGAGCTGCTTTCACGGGGGGGAGATTGTGCGGTATCCCACGGGACACTGACCCACGCCGTTGAAACCACAGATCTTCTGATGCTGGCCACGGAGCGGCAGTACCGGAAACTGATCCGAAAACTGAAACGGCAGAACTTTTTCGACCTTCCCCGTTTATCCGATGCGCTTCAGAAATGCGTCCGGCACATGAACCGGACGCGGTATCCGGTGCATCTGGGTGAGCGGACCGTCGATCTCGGCTCCCGAACCTATGTGATGGGAGTCCTCAACGTCACGCCCGATTCTTTTTCGGACGGCGGTCTCACCCTGGACCCGGAGAAGGCTTATGACGGGGCCCTGGCGCTTTCGGCCGCCGGGGCGGACGTGATCGACGTGGGCGGGGAGTCGACCCGTCCCGGGGCCGCGCAGGTCTCGGAGGCGGAAGAGCTCGCCCGCGTCCTTCCGGTGGTGGAACGCCTGCAGCCGCACGGCGAGCTCTGCATTTCGGTGGACACCTACAAGGCGCGGGTGGCCGAAAGGGCCATCGCCGCGGGCGCCCAAATGGTCAACGACATCAGCGGGCTGCGGTTCGATCCGGAGATGGCCCCGGTGCTCGCCGATGGGCGGGTGGCCGTGGTGCTGATGCACATCAAGGGGACGCCCCGGGACATGCAGCAGGACCCCGTCTATGAAGATGTCATGGGGGAGATTATCGCCTATCTGGAGGGGAGCATGGAGATCGCCCTGGCCGCGGGGGTCCGGGAGGAGCAGATCCTGGTCGATCCGGGCATCGGCTTCGGCAAACGCCTCCAGGACAACCTGGACATTCTCAAGCGTCTCTCCGAGTTGAAAGTGCTGGGCCGGCCCATCGTGCTCGGAACGTCGCGCAAAGCGTTCATCGGCGCCATCCTGGATCTCCCCGTCTCGCAGCGGGTCGAAGGGACCGCCGCGACAGTTACCCTCGGGATAACCAACGGGGCCAACATGGTGCGGGTCCATGACGTGGCCGAGATGGTCCGGGTCGTCCGGATGACCGACGCTGTGGTGCAGCGCGGATAGCAAGAGGCTGCAGACCATGTGGCAGGAGATCGAGCAACTCGTTAGATGGTTTCTGCAAACGATCCGCTGGCAGGATGCGATCGACGTCCTGATTGTGGCTTTCGTTCTGTATAAACTGTTTCAGCTCTTCAAGGGTACCCGCGCCATTCAGATGCTCATCGGGCTGGCCATTCTGGTGATGGCGTCCTTTGTTTTCCGATGGGCCAAGTTCTATACCATAGGCTGGCTGTTGAGCAACCTTTGGGCCTATCTGGCACTGGGTATCCTGGTGATCTTTCAGCCCGAAATCCGGCGGGCCCTGGCGCACGTCGGCCAGAATCCGCTCTTCTCGTCGTTCAACCTGGAAGCCGAGGCCAAGACCGTAGACGAACTGGTCAAGGCTTCCACGACCATGGCAAGCCGCAAGATCGGTGCGCTGATCCTGCTGGAGCGGGAGAACAGTACGGAGAACCTGGTGGAGATGGGGACCCTTCTGGATGCCAAACTCACCAAGGAGATACTGTTGAGCATTTTTCTGCCCTATTCGCCGATTCATGACGGGGCGGTGATCATCCAGAAAGGCCGCATCAAGGCGGCGGGGTGTTTTCTGCCGCTGACGCTGAACGTCAACCTCAGCAAAGAACTGGGGACCCGACACCGGGCCGCCATCGGTATTACCGAAGAGAGTGATGCCGTGGCCATCGTGGTGTCCGAGGAGACGGGGACCGTTTCGGTGGTGATCGGGGGCAAGATCACGCGAGATTTGGACGGCAAAGCGCTGCGCCGTGTGCTGACCAACGCCATGCAGCCGGCTTTGAAAAAGGGGAAACG
>CALZGC010000206.1 GCA_945786985.1 uncultured Nitrospirota bacterium
TAATTAAGATTGAGAACACCGACCACCTTGCGTCCCTGGCCATGGCAGAGAAAGCACCGCTCGTCAGAAATGATCGGCTTGATCACTCCGAGGTAGTCTTCGCCGCCTTTGCGGAACAGGCTGTACCCCTGCCGGTTCTGGAAGATAGCCAGATCATTGGAATCTACCGGCTGTCCTACTTCTTCAGGCCTGGCGGACTTGAGAATGGTGCCATTGGGGTGGAAAATACGCACCGTCATCAGCGGAGAGCTCTGCCCGATCATCTCGAGAATGGCCTGGACTTCTTCGCTCTGCCCTGTCCGCATGGCATTGAAGATCGATTTTTCAACAGTGGAAAGGAGTAACGCCGCATTTTCGCGGGAAGAAGAGATAAGGTGGCTCTGTTCACGCCGGACATGGAACATCGTAAAGATGCCTATCCCTATCGTCAGCAGAAGAATATTGAGAATGATGACGCGGCTGATAAGGCTTTTAAAAAACAATGACCACCCTGGCTTTCATCAGTATGGGACAAAGAATTTCCAGACTACTTGGAGTCGGCGGCCCCCCCGGTCTTCTCGGTCTTCTTTTTGCTCTCCGGTACGTAGGTGAACTCCCACTCACTGTAGCTCGACTTCCCCATGAAGTCCTCATATTCCTCGGGAAAATCGGCGGTTTTGAACGGAACTCCGGAACTGGAGCTGCGTACCCCTTTGATTCCGGAACCGGGCGCCTTGATAATGACCCAATCCTCGCCCGTCATCGGGTCGGGATAGAGGCGGCGGATGTGACGAACGGTCTGCAGCGAGCGGGCATCTTTCAGCAGGTCTTCAAGCTTGCGGGGATACTTCTGTATCCCGCCCTGCTTCACATTGTAATAACTTTGAATCGCCCGGCGATACTGGTCGCCGCGCCAGAGAAGACCCTCTTCTCTAGCGCGCTGCATCACCGTTTTCCACGAAGTACCGGCCATGCCGGCCGCCAGTCCGGTTATCACCACCATCACCAGAACCACCATCAGGGTGGCCCCACGCTGATTTCCGAACAGATGGCCAGGAGTCATGATCGTTATTTTCTCTTGAGAACCCGCTCCGCTGCTTCGACAAGATGGGCGGGTGTCAGTCCATAATGGGCCAGAAGCTCGTCTGCCTTCCCGGACTGGCCAAAGACATCACGCAGGCCGACACGCTCGACGGGAACCGGGAAGCCTTCACTGAGCACTTCGCAGACGGCGCCCCCCAGGCCACCGATGACCGAATGCTCCTCTGCGGTCACGATGGCGCCGGTTTCCCGCGCCGCCTGAAGAACGAGATCGACGTCGAGGGGTTTGATGCTCCCGAGGTGAATAACCCGGGCAGAGATGTCCTCGGCCTCGAGAATCGCCGCGGCTTCCAGCGCCTGGGCAGTCATCAGGCCGGTGGTGATGAAGGTCATGTCGCTGCCGCCACGAAGGGTCGCGCCACGGCCGATCACGAAATCACACCCGTTATCAAAGACGACCGGCACCTTGCCCCGGCCAAGGCGCACATAGACAGGACCGTCGAAGGCGGCCACGGCGCGGATGGCCGCAGCGGTCTCCGGGCCATCGGCCGGACAGAGAACAGTCATATTGGGCAGCGACCGCATGATGGCGAGGTCCTCGACCGACTGGTGAGAGCCGCCGTCTTCGCCGACGGTGATGCCGCCATGGGTTGCGACCACCTTGACATTCATTTTGGGGTAGGCCAGCGACTGGCGAATCTGCTCAAAGGCGCGACCGGCCGCAAATACGGCGAAGGTCGAGGCGAAGGGGATCATCCCTCCGGCCGCCAGTCCGGCCGCCATGCTGACCATGTTGCATTCGGCGATGCCGGCGTTGAAAAAGCGCTCGGGAAATTCCTTACCGAAAAGTGCGGTCTTGGTCGATCCGGAAAGGTCGGCATCAAGCACCACAATTTTGTCATTTTCCTTGCCAAGCTCGGCCAGAGTCTTTCCGTAGCTGTCCCGTGTTGCTATCATCTCGCTCACAGCGTGTTTCCTTATTTATAATTATTCAGAATTTCAGTGAACATGTCAGATGGTTTCTACTGACTTCTGAATTCTTGGATTCTATATTCTGAAATTATCAGGCATGCCCCAGATGCTCAAGGGCCCGGTTCAGCTCGTCATCGCTCGGGGGGGTGCCATGGTAGTTCGCCTTGTGCTCGAAGAAGGGCACCCCTTTGCCCTTGACGGTCCGGGCGATAATCAGGGTCGGCTGGTCGGTGACTTCCTCGGCATGATCATACGCTTTGCAGATCGCCTGCATATCGTGACCGTCAACCTCGACGACATGCCAGTTGAAGGCCAGGAACTTCGGCCCCAGCGGCCCGACATTCATAACCTCCTCAACCTTGCCATCGATCTGCAGCCCGTTGTGATCGAGGATCACGCAGAGATTGCTGAGCCCATAGTGGGCGGCCGCCATGGCGGCTTCCCAGATCTGCCCTTCCTGCACTTCGCCATCACCGAGCAGAGAATAAACCCGGCTGGAGCGACCAGCGAGGCGGCTGGCCATGGCAATGCCGACGGCCTGGGAAAGTCCTTGCCCGAGGGACCCGGTGCAGACTTCGACCCCGGGGGTCTTGTTCATGTCGGGATGCCCCTGCAGATGGCTGCCGAGACGGCGCAGGGTCTTGAGGTCATCACGGGGAAAATACCCGGCTTCAGCCAGGCAGGCATAGAGGGCGGGGGCCGCATGCCCCTTGGAAAGAACGAACCGGTCCCGATCCTCCCACGACGGATTGCTCGGGTCATGGCGCATCTTGTGGAAATACAAGGCGGTCATCGCATCGATGGCCGACAGGCTGCCGCCGGTATGGCCCGAACTGGCGGTATTCAACATCTTGAGAATTTCCACGCGCAACTTCCGGGCAGCCTGCTCCAACTCCCGGACGGTCTCTTCTTTAAGCATCAGACTAAGTACTCCCTTTCGAGCCTCCCCATAGGGGAAAATTCTATCTATTAGTGTCGCCTGCGGCCCACGCCGGGCGACGGTTCTGAGAAGCCCGCTCCGTTGCCGTAGCGGGCCTGAATTCTAGCTTTCCTCGCCGATCAGGTAGGAAAGGATAATATCGTCGAGGCTGAGGTCGTTGCCCGCACTCGGCTCGGCAACCGGAGCGACTGCAGGGACTGCGGCAACAGGCACAGCTGCAGGCACGGCGACTGCGGCAACAGGCACAGCTGCAGGCACGGCGACTGCGGCAACAGGCACAGCTGCAGGCACGGCGACTGCGGCA
>CALZGC010000207.1 GCA_945786985.1 uncultured Nitrospirota bacterium
CGTTACTGGAAAGAAAAACCGATGCCCTGCGTCACTTTCTCTTGTTCTTTTTTTCTATTTGCTGGAGAAACTCTTTGAGGTCGATGATCTTGATGCCGTGAAAATGCTTCAGGTTTCTCAGATGAGGGTCTCTGGAAACGATATAGTCCGCCTTGGCCTCCAAGGCCGCGGCCAGGAACTTATCATCGGTGGGGTCGTCTTTGATCTTTTCGAGGCTGTATGTGCCTTTGGTGAGGAGAGATTTTTCGATCACAAGGCCAATGAACTCATCGATATCCTTCTTGGAGGGTTTGAAGGCGCGCTGGATGTGTGGATAATGGAGGACTCGGTAAAGCTCGGCGAGGATCTCTTTGGACGTTACCAGTGTGAATGCTTCCTGAGCAATTAGGTGCTTGAGCTCTTTGGCCAGGCCTTCCTTGGCAAAAGCCACACTTACCATCACACTGGTATCCAGGACCGCCTTAAGTCCGGACATGTTTCTTTGATCTGACTTCGGCTACGGCTTCATCAATGATATGATCGATCTCTTCCTGCGAGTAGTCCTTGGCCCTTTGGGAAAGCTTGTCGGTGATTTCCCGGAATCTTTGAGACCATGATTTCTCTGCTCTCGGTTTCATCATCTTTTCCACCTGATGTTTCACGATGACTCCTTCAAGAATCCTTTTAACCGCATCTCTATCGTCCGCATCGAGCGTGGAGATCACCTCAAACTGCTCCAGAAGATCTCTGTCCATGAGTTTGCTTGATGCCACTCCTGTGACCTTAGCAAAGACCAACTCATCGATGGAGACTCCCAGTGCCTTGACCAGTTTGATGACCACCTCTAAAGTCGGTGAGGACTGTTCGGCTTCATATCGCCTGATCTGAGAGATGGCGACACCGCTTAGACTCACCAGGTCTTTCTGTGTGAGGCCCTTTTCTTTTCTTATCTTTGCTAAGTTTCTACCGAAAGACATGGAATCGCCCCCAGAACTAAATAGATATCAAAAATACCGAATTAAGTATATCTATGTGATAGAATGAAGTCAAGTTCTATCTTTGAAAAAGTCTTTGGCGGAGAAATAATGCCGCTTCTTTTGGATTCCCCAGCACTTTAAAAACTTCGAGGGAAACTTCGAGGGGGTCAGGCCTACACATTCCACATTTGGGTTGACAGCTCACTAATTTCTTGATAGTTTTCCTCTGAAGGGAGGAAAGCGACCATGGCCCGCACCCATTAGACTCAAAGAGTCTAACGGGGCAGGTCCCTAGCGGATCGAGTATCCCGGTGCCTTCTACCATGTGATTGCCCGCGGCAACCCCCGCCAGAAGATTTTCCTCGCCGATGTCGACAAGGAACGCTTCTTGCTCTTTCTGGAAACGGGTGTGGAGCAGTTTGGCTACAGGGTCCATGCCTATTGCCTGATGGACAATCATTATCATCTGCTCATGGAGACGCCAAGCGCCAACTTTAGCAAGATTCTTCACCGGCTCAATTCCGGATATACGACGTACTTTTCACGAAAGCACAAACGCACGGGGCATCTGCTGCAGGGAAGACCGAAAGCGCTGCTGGTTGATAAGGATGCCTATGGGCTGGAGCTCTCACGCTATATTCATCTCAATCCGGTGAAAGTCCGGGTGGCGGAGCGGCCCGAGGGGTATCGCTGGAGCAGTTGGATGTATTATTTCAAAAAGTTGCCCCTCCCGGAGTTCCTTGAGACGTCTTTTCTCTTGGGTCAGTTGGATACAAGGGAGCGTGCTGCCCGCAAGGCGATGAGGGAGTTCGTGGAGGCCGGGCGAACCGGCAGGCTTCCCAATCCCTTCAAGGATCAAAAGGGTGGTGCGATTCTGGGGGATGAAGCTTTCGTTCAGTGGGTGCAAGCAAAATTTCTCAAAGCCCGGGGCAAAGAGCGGGACCTTCCGGGTTTGCGTGAGCTCAAACGGGTGGAGCTTAAGGAGATCCAAGACCTCGCTAAGCGCTCTATCAAAGGCGATCCCAAGTTATCCAAAAAGGTGGGGATTTATCTTTGCCGTAAATTCAGTGAGCGGACTCTGGCGGAGATCGGGCGGTTCTATGGCGGGGTGGGTGTCTCCGCTGTGAGCCAGACCGTACAGCGTCTGGAGTCTCGGCGTCAGCGTGACAAACAGCTCGACAAGCAACTGGGACACATAGAGAAACAGATAACAAGAGTATAATGTGTAGGTCCCCTATAAGTTCCTTCGCTCGCTGGTCGCCCTAGCCAACTCACTGCTGGCTCAGGGAGCATATGACATGTATTCGGTAGGACACTCACGTATCGTAGCGACCGGCGTCTATCTCCCCGAAGACCGGGTCTCGTCTGCGGAACTGATGGAGCAGATTCATTCGAAAGAGCGATTCGGCATATCCCGGTATTGGCTGCAGAAGGTCACCGGAATTGTGGAACGGCGGGTGGCGCCCGACAGCATGCTCCCCTCCGAGATGGCCACTCGGGCGGCGCGAGAGGCGCTGGAATATGCCCGCGTGCGTCCAATTGATCTCGACGTTTTGGTCTATACCGGCATGAATCGGGATTGCCTGGAGCCGGCCACGGCGCACATGGTGCAAGAGCGCGTCGGAGCCGCCAACGCCATTTGTTTTGACGTAACCAATGCCTGTCATGGTTTCATGAACGGTATCCATCTCGCGGACGCCTTGATTGCCACCGGCCAGGCGCGCTACGCACTGATCGTAGCGGGAGAAAGCAATTGGCGTTTGGGACGCCGAACGCTGCAGCTACTGCAGGAGTGTCGCGACCGGCAGGAATTCGACCGACTGATTGGCGGACTCACCGTTGGAGATGCCGGAGCAGCGGTTGTCCTCGGTCCGAAGACTGAGTCGCTCACGGGCTTCATCGGTTTCATGCTGGGGTCCAGCGGCCAGTATAACGAATTGTGTGTTGTGACCGGCCGAGAGGGGCACCATACCGGCCACATGGATATGGTGAATATCGTCAAGGAGCATATTCAACTGCACGCGCAGATGTATCCGAAATTCATGCGCAAGCTCGCGTGGCGACCGGAAGACATCGAGCACTTCGTGCATCATCAGGTGGGACGCCGGGTGTTCGCGTTGCATGCTCGCTATTCCGGTGTGTCGGAGACGCGGATGATGGACACCATATGCCGACTGGGCAACCTCACAGCGGCTACCATTCCGGTCAACCTGCACCAGCTCGCGCAGAGTGGAACGCCGGTGCCGGGGGAGAAGGTCTTTATTGCCGGCGCCGGCAGCGGGCTGTCGATCAGTCAAGCGGGTCTGTTGTGGTAGCCCCAGCCGTCGGGGTTCCGTGGTCTCCGCTTGGGCCTGGTCCCTGGGGCCAGGGTCGGCGGGGCGTCTCGCGGCAAGTGGGGCGCCCGCCGGACGTCCGTCATCACGCCGAGCGAAACTTCTTATTGGTACTGTTCTTGTCAGGTCCTTGCCCCAGCAACCAAATTCCAGGGATGCCCAAAAGGTGCCCATTCTCGCCTTTTGGAGACCGATCGCGACTCCTAAGCAAGCTTTTCGGACGTTGATTTCAGCGAGATTACGGCCTGATTCGCCCATGCCTTGCCTCGATGTGACACGGTCGTGGTCCAGCCACCGCCACCATTTTATGTTCGAAATGAAACTTCGAACATAAAATGCCGCGGCATTCCGTCTTCGCCCTACGGGCTTCGCCGTGACAGGTCCGTCTTCGCAAAGCGC
>CALZGC010000208.1 GCA_945786985.1 uncultured Nitrospirota bacterium
ACTTCCTTACGTTCCACGGTCTTCAGGGAGTCACCCGGGACGATCAGGTTCTCTGAGACGGCGTTCAGTGGAATGGCGAATGTCTGAGTCGAACAGCGTACAATGAGCGCCGGGATGATGGCCAGCGTAATGGGCAGCGTAATGAAGAAACTGGTGCCCTGTCCGACCTCGCTTTGAATATCGATAACGCCGCCGAGGGCGCTGATGTTCTTCCTCACCACATCCATCCCGACCCCGCGCCCGGAGACTTCCGTCACTTCGTCCGCCGTGGAAAACCCCGGCAGGCAGAGCAGTTTCAGCAGATGCTCCTCATCGAGGTTCTCCTGTCCGTCCACCAGCCCCTTGGCCAGCGCCTTGGCGTGGACCTGCCGTGGATCGATGCCGGCGCCGTCGTCGGTGACTTTCACCACCACATGGTTGCCCTTCTGGTAAGCATCGAGACGGACGGTTCCCTCGATGGGTTTGCTGAGGCGCTCGCGTTCCTCGGGCGGTTCGATCCCATGGTCGATCGCGTTTCGGATGATGTGCATCAGCGGGTCCGCCATGTCCTCGATCACCAACTTGTCCAACTCGGTGTCTTCGCCGGAGGTTTTGAAATTGACTCTTTTGCCGGAGGCGTTTGAAAGCTTCCGCACAATTCGCGCCATCCGGTTGAAGATCTGCCCGATTGGTATCATGCGTACATCCAGAACTCCCTCCTGCAGCTCCTGGAGTTTGCGATCCACGGCATCGGTGATGCGGAGCAGGTCGTTGGCGGGCCCGGCCAGCGCGCTCTCCTTCTTCATCTCCCAGGCGAGGCCGTACAGCATGTTCTTCTTCTGAATCAGATCCCCCACCGAGTTCATCAGGGCGTCGAGCTTCGTGATGTCGACGCGCACGGTCTTGGTAAGCCCCTTGAGCTCGCCTGTAAAGGTTTCCGGTGTGCCGGCCGTTCTCTCCGGGGCCCGTTCCTCAACGGGGACCGCGGGACCGGGGGTTGGCTTGCCCTCGGCGGCGTGCTGTATCTCCAGGATGACGGCCGTGTCCGATGTGATCACTTCCCGGAGTTCCGCCTCGCCGTGGGGGGTGCCGATGATCAGGTTGAACCGAATGGTCGACTCGGGGGTGTCCGAGGCACTGGGGAGGGTGGTGATCACTTCGCCCAGGGTACCGAGACTTTTGGTCAGCTCCTGCAGCTCATCGTCGAATGTGGTGAGATCCAGCGTGACCTGGATCTCGTAGAGCCGGGCACCCTGCCGGATGTTCTCCAACAGGCGGTGTTCTTCGTACTCGGTCAGGACTTCCAGAATGGAGGACGCTAGCTGTACAGAGCCCAGGGTGGCCTCTGCCGGGGTTTTCTCGGAATCTCTGCCGGAGAGAATCGCGTCGATGCAGGACAGGGTTGAGGTTATTTCCACATCGTCGTCGCCGGCCTCGCCGATTTTGGCAATCAGACGGTTCAGGGTTTCGAGACTTTCGAAGAGGCAGTCCATGACGGCGCCGGAAAGGGCAAGTTTCCCGAGGCGAAGGTTGTCGAGCAGGTTTTCGAGCGTGTGACTCAGCTCGGAGACGCGGAAAAAGCCGAGCATCCCCGAGAGCCCTTTCAGGGAGTGGGCGCCCCGGAAGACCGCATTGATCACCTCCGGGTTGACGGCGCCGCTCTTCATCCCGTCTTCGAGCTCGATGAGCGACTTGCCGATGCCTTCCAGAATGTCTTCGCCTTCGGCGAGAAACTCATTGACGGCCTTGTCTTGATCGGGTTGGGTCATCGCTTTACCTGTGCATCGTCGAGCAGTTGCAGCACGGCCGCCTTCAGCGCCTCGGCGGCGAACGGTTTGGTGATGTAAGTGTTGGCGCCCAGGGCCATCCCTTTTTCCCGGTCCTCCGCGCTCTTTTCGGTGCTGACGATCATCAGAGGCGTCTCCTTGTACCGGGGGTGGCTGCGCACAAAGTTCACCAGTTCAAGCCCGTTGATGTCGGGCATGTTGATGTCGGTGATGATCAGGTCGAATCGGCGTCCCGGGAGGATTTTCAGCGCCTCGAACCCGCTGCCCGCTTCGACGACCTCGTAGTCCCCCAGACTCTCCAGGGTGGAGACAATGAGGGATCGCATGGTTGAGGAGTCTTCAACGATTAAAATGGAAATTGCCACCGGTGTTCCTCTCTCAGGCGACTGCTCGCCCCGCTCTTGCGCTCAATGCCCGTGCATGGCCTGCAGCCTTCGCTCCAGATGTGCGCGGTCCAGCACCATGCCTGCCTGGATCACAAAGATCTCCAGGGCTTCGGTATCGCCCCGCCCCGCGGCCGTCTCACCGCCGTCGCCGTAGACCAGGGCCACCGTCTGGTCGTTGCTGATCAAGGGGATCACCACCGATTCCTCGGGGGCGTCCCCACCCAGATGTTCCAGCAGATACCGGTCCCAGTGCCGGCTGGCCGCCAGCCTGCCCTGCACGCGAACCTTCGACCGCAATGCGTCGGAAAGCAGGGAGTCTTCTTCTGCCGGAAGGACCATCTTGCGGATCCGCTCGTTGATCTGGTGGTCCCGGTCGTCCAGACCGAACTGCCCGAATCCACGAATTTCGTCTTTACGGGCAACGAACAGCACGGCGCGGCGGAAGAATTCACTGGCGAAGCGCAGCACCAGCAACAGCACCTCGGAGAGGGAGCCGGGCCCCTTGAGTTCCTCCACCATCGATTTGAGGCTGGAGATATCCCGCTGCGGCTGGAGGTTCATTTCGGGTTCGACACTTTCTCCCACTTCCAGGATCAACTGCTCAATGAAATCGAGTTCCTGGGGCGTGTCCGTCCGAGGCGGGGGCCTGCCGGATACGGAGGGCCCATCGCACGGGTACGGTTCGGCCTGCTCCCCGCCTACTGCGGCGGACGCTGCCGATTCAGAGAGAGAGAGCGGCCGGTCCGCCATGAGGCAGGCAAAGCCGACATCGTCCGGCCCTGTGGCTGCCTGGCAGTCTGCCTCATGCTTCTTCTCATCGAGGAGCCGCAAACCTTCCATGATCAGATGCTGTGTGTCGACGCCTTGACTGAGCACCAGTTCGGTATCCCCGGGTGGCAGAAGCGCTTCCGGCGACGGGATCAGCTGAAACTCAAAATGCCCCCGTTCCCAGGAGAGAACCTCCAGGACGGTTTCCTGAATGTAGTCCAGCAGAATGGCTTCCATCTTTTCCTTGGGCACGATGTTCTGTTGTACCAGGATGGTTCCGAAGGGCTCTCGCGCCTCCCGCTGGCGGGCCAGCACCATGGTTTCATCCTTATCGGAAATTAGCCCTTGCCGCTTGAGCAGGTAGCCGAGACTCCCCTCGTTCTGGGAGGAGGATGCTTTGATTACGTTTCCATTCATAAAGGTGATGGAGGCCTGGCGGTCGCCGGAGGTGATCTGAAGGATTCCTGTCCGATGACTCAGACTGACAATCTGCAGGATGTCTGTCAGCGGGAGATCCGCCAAGTTTCCAACGAGACTCACGGATTAAACAGTCCAACTCTCTTCGGGCATCGAGTTGGCTCAGACAGGATGTCCGACATTCAGATGAAGGCCTTCGGCGACCATTCCCCGGGGGGCCGAAGGGGCCCTTGTGGGCAGCAGCGGTGCCGGGTTCGGTGGGGGGCCCCTGTCCGCCGCGACGTAAGTATTTACAAACCTGCAGGCCTAAGCTATAATCCGGCAAATCTTTGAGCGGCCTGCTCTTTCTGCTTTCGAATCAGACGGATACGGTCATATCCGCCGGTCTTGTGCCTATCGAGTGGCATTTCCCTCCGAGAGGTCTTGTCGGCATCTTCTGCAATGTTGAAGGTCAGATAGCAACGTACGGATAGGGCGTAATTCTCAGTGATGTTAATATCTTATTACACACCATCCGATTTCGTAAAGTCAATTTTTCTACGATGTTTTTCTGACACTTTGGTCGATGCGGTTGGAAAGAGAAAGGAATCCCTTGATGAAACATCTGGTGCTCGGAACCGCCGGGCATGTGGATCATGGAAAAACGGCCCTGGTTAAAGCCCTCACCGGGGTTGACACCGACCGGCTGCAGGAGGAGAAACAGCGGGGCATTACCATCGTGCTCGGTTTTGCCGAGCTGACCCTGCCGGACGGCACGCAAATGGGCATTGTCGATGTTCCCGGCCACGAACGGTTCATCAACAACATGCTGGCGGGCATCGGCGGGATCGATCTGGTCATGCTGGTCATTGCCGCCGACGAAGGGGTGATGCCCCAGACGCGGGAGCATTTTGATATCTGCCGTCTTCTGAATATTCCGCTGGGGCTGACGGTAATCACCAAGTGCGACCTGGTGGACGACGAGTGGCTCCAACTGGTCATCCAGGATGCCGGGCAGCTTGTTGCCGGGACCTTTCTCGAGCCGGGCGGGATCTTTCCCGTCTCCGCGAAGACGGGCCAGGGGATGGCGGCGCTGCTCGAAGGACTGACGGTTCTGGGCGGGCAAGTTCCGGATCGGAGCAGCGAGGGGATCCTCCGGCTGCCGGTGGACCGCATCTTCACCATGAAGGGATTCGGCACGGTGGTCACGGGAACGCTGGTCTCCGGCAGTGTCTGCAACGGAGACACCGTGGAGATCCTGCCTGCCGGTCACAAGGCCCGGGTCCGGGGCTTGCAGGTTCACTCCAGGAGCGTCGAGCGCGCCGAGGCGGGGCAGCGGACCGCGTTGAATCTGCAGGGGATCGAACGGGAAAAGATCGAACGGGGCCACACAGTGACCGTGCCCGGCCTGCTAACCCCCACTTACATGATCGATGCCCGCATCTCCCTTCTGGCTGGGGTCGAGAAGTCCCTGAAGCAGCGCGGCATGGCTCGGTTTCACGTGGGCGCCACACGGTGCATGGCCACCGTGGTGCTGCTCGACCGCGAGGCATTGCATCCGGGCGAGGAGGCCTACGCACAGATTCGCGTGAGGGAGCGGGTCGTGGCCATGGGGGGCGACCGCTTTATTCTCCGCTCCATGTCGGAGAACAGGACCATCGGCGGCGGGCAGATCCTCGACCCCCTGCCGGTGAAACACAAACGCTCCGATACCAAGGTGATTGCGTCGCTTCAGCTGCTGGAGAAAGGGGAGCCCGAAGAGAAGGCGGGGGTGTTCCTCTACCACTCCGGTTTCAAGGGGATGGATCTTTCGGACTTTCGCTGCCGACTGCCGCTGGCGCGGGGGACCTCGAAGCGAATCCTGCAGAAGCTGCAGGACAACGGGACGGCCTTCACGGTGAGTTCGGACACGCTCCACCTGTTGCATCGTGATTTCTACGGGGAGATCCGGGAGCGGATGGTGCGCGTTCTCAAGGAGTTCCACCAGAAGAAACCGCTGGAGCCGGGGCTCCCCAAGGCGGAGCTTTTCTCCCGGCACTCGGGGCTGATCGATGAAAAGCTCTATCAGGCGGTTCTGAGCCGCCTTGGGCGGGACGATGTCCTCTGTGTCGAGGAAAATCTCGTTCGCCTTTCCGAGCACCGGGTTCTGCTCAAGGGAGAGGAGGAGGCCGCGGTCGAGAAGATTCGCGCCCTTTACCGCAACGCGGGCATGAAACCGCCCTACGCCAGGTCCCTGCCGGAAGAGTTGGGGCTTGACGAGCGTCTGGTCAATGATCTGATTCGATTCCTCACGGACAGCAACGAGTTGGTCCGTATCCAGGGAGACCTCTTCATGGACGCCGTCGCCCTGAAAGAAGGCAAGGAGAAGGTGAAGCGTTTTCTGGAGAAGCAGGGTGAGATGAGTGTGCCCGAAACCCGGGAGATCCTCAACATTACCCGTAAGTTCCTCATCCCGCTTCTCGAGTTTTTCGATGACGCGGGATTCACCGCCCGGAAGGGTGACAAGCGGGTGCTGCGGTGACGGTGATGCCCCCTCTCCCCCCGTGAGATGTGCAGCATTTACCGGGGGGTGAGGGGGGCTGTCATCCGTCCTCTGACATACCGTCATCCGAATAGAGGGGGTAGACGGAGATTCCGGCCCGAGCGAAAAAGCGAGAAGAAGTCGACCTCCATGCGCTCCGTGTTCAGGCGGAAGGGTGCCTGAAGAGCGAGGAGCACAAGCGCGCCGTGGTGCTGCTCAAGCGTGAGGCGAACCGCCCCCTGGCCGACCCCGGAATCCGCTCTCTCTTCGGCCTGGCCAGTGCGCGCGCCGATCGAAGTTTCTACGGCTTTTACCGGGGGCTCAAGTGGTGCGCCGCGGCCCAAAAGGAATCGCCCGATGATCCTTACCTTATGGTCAATCTCGGCAAGGTCTATCTCTACCACGGCCTTCGCGAAAAAGCCTTGGACCATCTGAACCGGGCCATAGAAATGGCGCCCCAGGAGCCCTTTGTCCAGGAGGCCCGGGACATCCTCGGGTTCCGGCAGCGCCCCAAGATCCCCTTCCTCGCGCGCAGCAATTTCCTCAACGTCTTCCTCGGCACCCTGGCCGTGTCCATTAAGAAGCTCTTCCTGCGCAGCGCAAAAGGGTGAACGGGAATTATTCATTAGGAAAGGCAAAAAGAATCTTACCGCAGAGAACGCAGAGGTCGCGGAGGGAAAACCTTTCTTGTCAAAAGGCAAAAAGCGTCTCACCAGGCGCAAAGGTCGCAAAGGAAAACGCTTCCCGTCAAGAGCCAAAATCTTCAAACGTCCACCTTCAGCCTTCCACCTGTAACTTTTTTCCATTTGCTATTTCCCATATCCCAATCAGTTGGTGAGGACGCGGAGAAAGGCACTTCGCGTGAAAGGCAAAAACCTTCAGCCTTTCCTGTTTTCTATTTCCAATTTCCTATTTTCCGATGTGGGGAGGTCACAAAGAAAGGCACATCTTGCCAAAGGCAAAAGCGTTCAGCATCTTCTATTTTCCATTTGCTATTTCCCATTTCCCAATCAGTTGGTAAGGTTGCAGAGGAAGGATTCAAGCCCGATCTCATGTTTGTTGCCGCTTGTTGTCTTGGGTCTGTTGCAGTTTCCGCCGTCCGTCATCCGTCATCTGTTACTCTGTCCTCGGGCCTTTTGCAGTTTCCGTCCTCCGTCATCCGTTACTCCGTCCTCTGGTATCTATCTACTCCGCCGAATAAACCTGAAAGCCGGTAATCCTGCGGACGGCGTCGGCGTATTCGGGGCTGATGTTGATCAATTGAATCTGGCCGCTGTACCGTTTGATCTTGCGCCCCTTGAAGAGTAAGATCTTCAGGGCCTTCGGGGTGACGGCGCGGACTTCCTGGAAGTTGATGACCACGGTCTGGGCGCCGTGGTTGATGGCCTGGCGGCTTTTCTTCCAAAGCTTACGGGCGGAGACCTTGTCGAGCACGCCTTGGAGATCGAACTGGAAGACCGGCTCCGAGCCGACCTTGCGGATCCGTATCTTGAGGAAATCGACGATCATCTGGGATCGCTCGACGG
>CALZGC010000209.1 GCA_945786985.1 uncultured Nitrospirota bacterium
CGGTCCCGGTAGCGGTTGTAGAGATCGATCAGTTGGGGGATCTCGATCCTGCAGGGAACGCACCAGGAGGCCCAGAAATTGAGAATCACGATCTTGCCGGAGTAGTCCGAGAACTGGACCTGATTGCCGTCCAGGTCGGGCAGCGTAAATGAGGGGGCCTGGCCGATCCCCTCCCGCATAGCCGTGGACCCGGCTTCCTTGCCCAACGGGGCGACGGGCTTCTCGCTGCAGGCCCACACACCAAGCAGCAGTGTCCAGAGGAGCAAGAGGCACCCCGCGGAAGGCAGCGCGGTGAATTTCCCTTTTGTCATGAGTTCCATCCTCATCCGAAGCGCGACAGAAACGGGAGATAATCGATGACGATCTTCGAAAGAAAGCCGAGCCGGTTCGTGAAAATCAGTATGCCGATGATAACCAGCAGCAGCCCTGAGACAATCTCGACGGCCTTGAAGTGCCGCTTGAACCGGTCAAAAAAGGAGAGAGACCAGCCCGTTGCCAGACCCGTCAGAATGAACGGAATGCCGAGACCCATGGCGTAAACGAAAAGAAGAAAGATGCCCAGCGTCAGACTCTCCTGGGTCCCGGCCATCGCAAGTATGCTGGCCAGTATCGGCCCGATGCAAGGCGTCCAGCCGAAGGCAAAGACCACGCCCATGACAAAGGCCTCCGCCCCGGTCATCTTTCGGGTCTTTAAGTGAAGGCGCTTTTCGTAGTTCAGAAAGCCGATCCGGAAGATATGCATGGTGTGCAGTCCGAAGATCACCAGAACGATCCCGGCCACCTTTCGAAGAATCCCCATATGCCCGGCAATGAGACGCCCGAAAACCGTGGCGGAAGCACCGAGTACGATGAAAACCAGGGAAAAGCCGGCCACAAAAAGGAGCGAGCTGATGGCCACACTGGGGATCAGGGACGCCGGCCGCTCCTGATCCGTCAGCTGATCCACCGACACCCCGGACATGTAGGAGATGTACGCGGGCAGCAGGGGAAGCACACAGGGAGAAATGAACGAGAGAAAACCGCCCAGAAAGGCGAACAGAAACTGATCCACGTAAACCTCCTCGCTATATTATTACTCGGGCGGACGCCCTTTCGTTTCCTTGTCTGGGTTCACGACCCCGGGAAACGCCCGGGCAACCCGCTCGATCCCCGTCCTTGCAAGCTGATCGGCCGTGAACCAGCGGAAACGGAGCGTACCGGGACGCAGGAGGCGCTCAGGCTCCTCACTGATGGGCTTCTGGGTCTCGTCGAAAATCGCACGGTAAAGCTCGGCGCCGTCGCTGGCCCGAATGATAGCCACCCGAAACGAGACGGATGCCGGCTCGACCACCGAATATGTCTCACCCTGCCGTTCCCGAACCCGTAGAATTTCCCCGACGACCATCGCGTCCGCACCGAGCTTCCGACCGAAATCTCTCAGAAACGCTCTGTCCGAAAGGTGATCGCCCCGATGAGCCAGCTGCAGCTCGCTCAAAGTCTTCTCCTGGGCAATGAGTTCGTAGGGTGCGATCTTCTGGAGCGCCTCATATAGATAGATGGCCAGCCGCTCGCCGGCCATGGAAAAATCCTTGTGTTCGGGGACGGAATGCCCGCAAAACGAACAGAGGAGCGCCGAATCCTGGGCAGACTTCGTGGGAGGCGGCGACTCAAAGGGCAGGACGGCCACCACGCCAATGCGCTTCGGATCCAAATCCCGAGCCGTCCAGACTTCAAGGCTCTTGCGGAGCCTCATGTCGCCCCGCCTCGGACCCGCCCCGCAGGCCCCCAGGAATCCCGCGACCAGACAGAGCAAAATGCCGTTGATCATGAGGCGCTGTGATCTCAATGTCATCCTCTCAATTCCCTGCTTCCTCGCCATCGACCCGGCCGCCAATTTGTGTATACTAGCACAAAAACGGAGTCTGTCCAACCAGACGCCGCGACGGTTAGGTTAAAGCCCATACTCCTGCCACCGCCGGGTCACGAGATCCCGGATCTGCTCCGTCATGAGTATATCATCGGGCCATTCCCTGAGATGCCCCTCGGAAGGCCACTTCTTAGTTGCATCGATTCCGATCTTCGCGCCGTACTTGGACAGCGGCGAGGAGTGATCCAGAGCGTCCAAGGGTCCTTCCACTACTTCAATGTCCCGCTTCCAGTCCACGTTGTTTCCGAGCCGCCAGAGGACCTCCGAGCTGTTCTGGACATCGACGTGGGCATCGACAATTACGATCATCTTCGTAAACATCATCTGGCCCGTGCCCCAGATGGCATGCATCACCTTTCGCGCATGGCCGGGATAGCGCTTGTCGATGGAGAGAAACACGATGTTGTGAAAGATCCCCTCGAGAGGAAGATTCATGTCGACCACCTCGGGCATCTGCTTCTTCAGCAGCGGCAGGAATATGCGCTCCGTCGCCTTGCCGAGATAGCAATCCTCCATGGGCGGCTTGCCGACAATGGTCGTGGGATAGAGCGGCTCCCTTCGCCGGGTGATGCAGGTGATGTGGAAGACGGGATAGGCCTCGGCCAGAGAATAGTAGCCCGTGTGGTCCCCGAAGGGTCCTTCGATGCGCGACTCCTCGGGGTCGACGTAACCCTCGAGAATGATTTCCGCATGGGCCGGCACTTTCAGGTCCACCGTCTCGCAGGGGACCAACTCCACCGGCTCCTTGCGCAGAAAACCGGCGAAAAGCATTTCGTCGAAATCGTCGGGCAGCGGTGCCGTGGCGGCGTAGATCACCGCCGGATCTGCACCGAGGGCCACGGCCACGGGGAGGCGCTCCCCTTTCCGGCCGGACTCCCGGAAATGGCGGGA
>CALZGC010000210.1 GCA_945786985.1 uncultured Nitrospirota bacterium
CCCGGACCGATTCTATAGCCCTTTGGCCATCAACGGCCTCACCGACCACACTCATGTCCTGCTCTTCCTCTATAAGGAGGCGGAGTCCCTTTCTGAAAAGCGTATGGTCATCGACGAGAAGAACCGCTATTTTTTTATCCACTCTCACACCTCGAAATCATTTTACACTGAAGGGCGCAGCCAGAATCGCCTTACACCCCTTGCCCGGTTCGGTCACAATTTCCAGTGAACCGCCAAATCCCTCCATCCGTTCCTGGATGCTGAATAGGCCGAATCCGCCATCGAGTTTCACTTTCCCGAGTGCCGCTGAGGAGTCAAAGCCAATCCCGTCGTCCTGAACAACTAATCTAATACGATTCTCTGTATTGTCCAAGGTAACTTTGACATGGCTCGCTTGCGCATGTTTGACAACATTTAAGAGTAGTTCCTTCATATTACGAAACAAAATGACCCTCACGTCATTATCCAGCGGTTTTTTCCGGCCGTCATCAACAAACTCCGTTTTGAGTCCGTACCGCTTACCGATCTGTTCATCCAGCCAATCGGAGATCGCTGCGGCCAGACCGACTTCGTTCATCATGGGAGGGCTTAAGTCAAAGACAACTTCCCGAACACCCTGGACGTTATGGAGCATAGATTCTGAGATTTCATTAAGTGCGGCGTCAAGCTCTGTCCTGGAGTCGGTCTTTCGAGCCCTGGCTAACTGCATACGCGCCAGGGCAAGGGACTGACCCACGTGGTCATGGAGATCAGCGGCAATGCGGCGTCTTTCTCTTTCTTCAGCAAGGGTCAACTGGGAGGCAAGCGCCTTCAGTTTCTGCTGATAGTCCTGGACCTTACCTTCTGCCTGCTTGCGTTCTGTGATGTCCTCCTCTATGTCAACAACATTGACAACCTCGCCCTTGCTATTCCGAATCGGATACAATCGGCCCTGAATCCAGCGTTTGTTTCCCTGGGCACCGTCCATTCCGAGATCTTCCAGCGTACTGGACGCGTCATATTCGATCACCGGCATTATAACAGACTCTCCCTTGAACCCCTTCTCAATAAGTGGCATAATGCCTAGTTTCCTGGCCTCTTCATCTTCGAGCATGTTATACTTTTCAAGCGCCTCCGGCAGGTCTTCCTCGGAAATCCCCCAAAGCTCTTTCCACGCCTCATTGACCCGGATTATTTGTCCATCAAGATTCAGAACCTGTATGGAAAGCGGAGACTGTTCCATCAAACTCCGGAACTTCTCCTCACTCTCCCGTAGCGCCTCCTGCGACTTCTTGCGCTCAGTTATGTCCTGAAGAGTCCCAATCATCCTGACAGGTTCGCCGTCATCATCGCATTCCACCTCTCCAATCCCAAAAATGTATCGGATCGAACCATCGGGGCGAAGGACCCGATATTCAAATGGATCGCCGCCTCTGTTTTTCAGCCACTCGGCGGTATGCGTATCGTGATAATCGCGATCCTCCGGATGGATCGCTTCGAGAAGTTTATCATAGGTTATCGTTGTGTTGGGCTTTATGCCGCATACGCGATACACCTCGTCAGAACAGGTAATCCTGTTCATCTTTATGTCCCAAACCCAATTCCCAATATGTGCCAACTTCTGGGCATCGATCAAATTCTTCTCACTTTCGCGCAGCGCCACTTCTCCACGCTTGCGACCGGAGATATCCTCGATAACGGCGACAAAATAACTTGGAGTGCCCGTCTCATCGCGCAACAGCGAACCGGTCAGGTTGATCCAGACAATTTCATTGTCCTTGCGGAGATACCGCTTTTCCATGGAGTAGGTATTTTTTGCCCCGTCCAGCAGCTCTTTTACGTAATAAAGATCCTTCTCAAGGTCTTCTGGGTGAGTAATGTCCTGAAAGGTCAGTTTGAGCATCTCCTCTTGCGAGTATCCTGTTATAGCGCAAAACTTCTGGTTAATACGTAAGAATCGCCCCTCGAGCCCCACATGGGCGATTCCAACCGCCACCTGTTCAAAGGTGGCGCGAAATCGTTTCTCTCTCTCTGCCAGCAGAGCCTGGGTCTCTTTTTGTTCGGTGATATCACGGTAAACACCGACAAAACCGGCCAGCCGGCCCTGATCGTCCTTTATTTCAGAGACCGTGGCCTGAACAAAGATCTGCTCTCCATCTTTGCGAGCCTGCTTAACTTCGCCGCGCCACATGCCGGTCTTTTTAAGATCAGCCAGCACATCGTCGCGCCGTTGGCGCAAATACTCAAGTGAAGTTACTTCTCTGAACACTCTGCCGATGGCTTCTTCGGCATTCCAACCATAAATTCGCTCGGCCGCCTGGTTCCAACTGACGACTTTGAAGTCCGGGTCGACAGACACCACCGCATCGGAGACATTTTCCAAAAGTGTTGCCTGGTAGCGCATTTTCTCTTGCCCCAGTTTCCGCTCGTCAATTTCATTCACTAGTAATCTGTTTGTGCCCTCAAGTTCAGCTGTCCGGTCATGAACCTGGTGCTTAAGGCTTCTATTCCAGAAGGTCAACGAGAGCACTATGCCTGACGCCGCACCCACGAAAATCAGAAGCCATTTCAACGCCTCAGCGCGGTCTATTCCATGTTCGTATCTCACCGACAGGTATTTGTTGCGAATGGCCGTTCTTTCCTCTTCGGTCATACTCGATAACGCCTTGTTGATAATCGATGTCAGTTCCGGCCAGTCCTTGCGATTGCCCATTGACAGGATATGGTCTCCAAAAGGGGTCGGGGCGACGACCCGCAGGTCGGAAAAACCACGTCTATGAATGATGTGGCTGGACACGGTCAGGTTGCCGATATAAGCATCAGCCTGACCCGTTGCCACCGCTTGCAGGGCGTTCTCATCGGAATCGACTAGCAAGAGTCTCATTTCGGGAAAACTTTCAGCCAGCAGCGCCTGCACGGCAAACCCTTTGGGCACTGCGACCGTCTTCCCAGTCAGGGCGCTGATATCCATGATCAAGTCTTCCTGTTCACGGGCAAAGATGACATAAGGCGAGGAGATATAGTTCTCGGTGAA
>CALZGC010000211.1 GCA_945786985.1 uncultured Nitrospirota bacterium
GGGCGCCCCCCAACGCTGGGGACCTCAATGGTCTCATCGTCTCGAACCAGAGAGGTTTTGGCACACCCGTATTTGATTTTGATCCGTTCGGCCTCTCCGATGGGCGTTCGAATCCCCACGGAGATGTCGTTGGTTACATTGTACCCGCCGAGGGCTAGGATCGATGTATGCCAGATGCTCCCATCGAGAAAGATGGCCAGGTCGGTGGTGCCTCCCCCCAGGTCGACCAGCGCAACGCCCAGCTCCTTTTCCTCCGGTGTCATGACCGCGAGGCTGGACGCAAAGGGCTCCAGGACAATGTCCTTCACTTCCAGACCTGCCCGGTTGCAACTCTTGATGATATTCTGTACCGAGGTGACGGCGGCGGTCACAATATGGACCTCGGCCTCCAGCCGGACGCCGGACATGCCGATGGGGTCCTTAATGCCGTCCTGGTCATCAACGATATACTCCTGCGGGAAGACATGGAGCACTTCCCGGTCCATGGGAATTGAGATGGCCCGGGCCGCGTCGATGACCCGTTCCACGTCCCCCTTGTTCACTTCCCGCTCCTTGACCGCCACCACCCCGCGGCTGTTGAGGCTCTTGATATGACCGCCGGCGATGCCCGCATACACCGTGGTGATCTCGGTCCCCGCCATGAGCTCCGCTTCCTCGACGGCCTTCTTGATCGCGTCCACCGTACCGTCGATGTTGACGACGACACCCTTGCGCAGGCCTTTGGATGGGCTCGTGCCGAACCCAATGACCTCGATCCCGCCGCCTTCGGTTTTCTCACCGATGATGGCGCAGACTTTGGTGGTCCCGATATCGAGTCCGGCGACAAGCTGCTCTTTTTTCGGCAATGTTCTACCCTCCCTGTGGCGGGCGTTGCCCCGAGGGCGCCTCCGCCGCAGAACCCCCTGGGGTCCCTATCGATTGCACGTCGCCTCCGGCCGCGTGGGCCGCAGAACGTGCGTTGCCTGCTGTCGCCCCTCTCGTGCGGGCAGCGTCCCGTCTCAAGTGACCCGGACCGGCTTTTCCGTCTGAACGACCACCTGATCCCGAAAACGCAGATCAATAATCCGTACCGGCCAGCCCCGCTCCGCCAGATCGGCGGCAACCCGCTTGAGCCGGAGGAGCTTTTCCAGGTAGTCGCCGTGCCCGCACCGGATCTTAAGACCGCCCCCGTCGGGGTGCATCATGACGTCGCCCGGCTGGGTAATGTCAAACGCCCGGATCTCCCGTAGATCGGGATAGCCATAGTGCGCCACCGTTTCCAGCAGAACCAGTGCCGCCATGAGGTCGCCGTGGCGTGCCGTTCCTGCCTCACGGCTTCCCCCCTCGATGAGCGGGAGGCTTGGGCTTGCGTCCTCAGGTGCTTCACAGAGCATGACGCCCTCCCGATCGACGAAGTGCTCCTGCCCGTCAATCCGAAAACGGGCCACCGGCGCCCGCTCCGCGATCCGGATGAACACCCGGTCGGGCAGTTCCCGCCGCACGAGGACCTGTTCAATATAGGGCTCCCCCCGAAGCTCCTGCCGCAGGGCCTTGAGATCAAGCAGGAAGATGTTATGCAGCAGGCCCTGTTCGTAATGCCGGATACGCACCTCCGGAAGGCGGACGTTTCCCTCAAAGACGATCTGTTTTACCGTAAAGACCGGCGCCGTGAGAAGGAAGTATATACCCACCCCCGCACCGGCAACGGAAGCGCCCATCAGCAGACTCCGGATGAGCGCACGCAGAAGGCGCCGGAATGTCTTTCGCTTCTGCTCACGACGGACGACCTTCTTGCGCATTTGCTTGAGAAGAACCGTCCGCGAGTTCCGAACGCCGCTGTTTTTATAATCTCTCATGTCCGCGAACCCGCCGGCGCCCGATTGCCCAGTGCCATTTTCAGAATGCGTTCGACCAGCTCGTCAAAGGAAATCCCGGCCTCCCTCGCCGCTTTCGGCAGCAGGCTCGTCTCGGTCATTCCGGGAATGGTGTTGACCTCCAGCACAAAGGGCTGGTACCGCTCGGCCAGCATCACATCGACGCGAGTGGCCCCCCGGCACCCAAGCAGACGGTGCACCGCACCGCCCAGGCGCTGCACCCGCGCCGTTACCCGCTTCGGCAGAGGTGCCGGAACCAGATATTCTGTCTGCCCCGCGGTATACTTGGCCGCATAATCATAGAATCCCCCGCAGGGACGTACCTCCACCACGGGAAGAGGGGTGTCCCCGAGAACACCGACCGTTACTTCCCGCCCGGCAATAAATCGTTCCACCAGCACCCGACGGCTGTAGCGCTGCGCAGCACGGATGGCGGGCGCCAGATCCTTGCGCCGATGCACCTTGTGCACCCCGATGGTCGACCCTTCCTCGGCGGGCTTCACGACCACCGGCAGCCGCAGACCTGCGCCTGGCACCCGGTCGGACTCCGCGATGCGAAACTCGGGCGTCGGGATCCCGTGGTACCGGAGCAGCTCCTTGGTCAGGATTTTGTCCATGGCCACAGCACTGGCCAGAACCCCCGACCCCGTGTAGGGAATCCCCATGATCTCCAGAAAGCCCTGGATGGTCCCGTCCTCGCCGGATGGCCCGTGGAGACAGACGTAGGCCGCCTCCACCCCGCGTCTGCGAAGCAGCACCGGAAGATCCTCTGCGGCATCCAGGGCCACCACATCGTACCCCCGGCGCTTGAGTGCCTGGAAGACTGCGCTGCCGCTCTTGAGGGATACGTCACGCTCCGACGAGGTGCCTCCCATGAGAACCCCGACCCGCAGCGTCCGATGTCCCACCGGTTGAGATTTCTCTTTCAGGAGACGGCTCCTTTCTCAAAAACGCCGATCATCTCTATCTCAAACTCCAGATCGACGCCGGTGTCTTCCCGCACGCGCTCCTGAATCCGCCGGATCAGGGAGAGCACGTCGGATGCGCGGGCCTTGCCCCGGTTCACCACGAAGTTCGCGTGCAGGGGCGAGACCTCGGCATCGCCGATCCGCGCCCCCTTGAGACCCGCCGCTTCGATCAGGCGCCCGGCCGCATCGCCCGGCGGGTTCTTGAAGATACATCCCGCCGAGGCCAGGTGGATTGGCTGGGTCTTGCGCCTTTTCGCCATGCGCTCCCGAAGCCGCTCGGCGATGCGCATCGGATCATCGGGCTCCAGACGGAACTCGGCCCCCACAATGCAGGTGCCCTCGGGCAGGTCCATCCGCCGGTAGCCGAAGGTGATCTCTTCATGGCGCTTGCGTTGCAGTGCGCCCGACGCGTGCAGATAGGTCACCGACAGAAGCCGGTCGGCGATCCAGCCGCCCTCGGTCCCGGCATTCATGCGGACGCCCCCCCCCACGGTCCCCGGGATGCCGCCCAGAAACTCCAGCCCCCCCAGCCCCTGGCGGGCAAGCTGCTGCAGCAGTCCCGGCAGCATTACGCCGGCACCGGAGAGGAGCCGGTCCTCGTCGAGGCGCACCGACTGGAAGGCGCCCAGATGAATCACGGTCCCCCGGATCCCGTCGTCCGACACCAGCAGATTGCTCCCGGCGCCTATCAGAGTCATCGGCTCCTCCCGGGGGCACTCTTCCAGGAACGCACGAAGATCGCCGATCCCCGACGGCACGAAGAAACGCTCCGCCGGTCCCCCGATCCGGAAAGTTGTGTGCCTCGCCATCGGCTCATTCAGACGGATGTCCCGTTTCATCACTCGCGCAGCCTCGCCAGCAACTCTTCCCCCAGAGCATAGACATCACCGGCCCCCAGGGTGAGCACCAGGTCCCCCCGTTTCACAGTTTTCAGGAGATGGGGCACCACCGCTTTCATATCCGGCACGTAGAGGACGTCCCGGTGCCCGAACTCCTCTACCACATGAACGATACTCTCACCGGTGACGCCCGGGATAGGCGTTTCCCCGGCTGAGTAGATGTCCGTGATCACCAGCAGATCAGCCTGGTTGAAGCAGGTGGCAAACCGTTGGAGGAGATCCCGGGTCCGGGTGTACCGGTGGGGCTGAAAAATGACCACCAGGCGTTCCCGCTTCAGGCTTTTCGCCGCGCCCAGGGCCGCCTCGATCTCCGTAGGATGGTGGCCGTAATCATCCACCACCATGACTCCCTGGGCCTCCCCCTTCAGGGTAAAGCGCCGCTGCACTCCCGAGTAAACCATGAGCCCTTCCCGGAGGACATCGGGGGTCAGTCCCAACTCCAGCCCCACCGCAATGGCCGCGAGCGCATTGAGAACATTGTGCTTCCCGGGCACCCGCAGCTGGAAACGACCCAGAGACGCGCCCTTATGGGCCACGTCAAATTCGCTGACCATGCCCTCCTGGCGGAGCCGGGAGGCCCGCAGATCGGCCTGGGCCGACGTGCCGTATGTGAAGAACCGCTTGCGCACACCGGGGATGAGAGCCTGCAC
>CALZGC010000212.1 GCA_945786985.1 uncultured Nitrospirota bacterium
AGTTGTGCTTCGTGACCGGGATGGTACATCCGTATGTATCGGCCTCCTGAAAGGCATCGGTTCCGATCATGGGGGTGGCCACCTGTCCCGTGATGGCGATGATCGGCACCGAGTCCATCCGGGCGTTGCAGAGACCGGTGACGATGTTGGTCGCACCCGGGCCCGAGGTGGTGACCACGGCCGCTGGCTTGCCGGTCACGCGCGCGTAGCCGTCGGCCATGTGGGTAGCGCCCTGCTCATGTCGCGCGAGGATATGCGGGAATCCCGATTTCAGGATCTCATCGTAGAAAGGCATGATGGCACCGCCGGGGATTCCAAAGGCGATTTCGACTCCGTTTGCCTTCAGCTCCTCGATGACGATTTGTGACCCGGTCAACTCCACGGCGGATTCCTCCTAATTGTCCGGCAGGGCAGAAAGTTTGCCCTTTAGAGGTTTTTTCTTTCGCTGATCTTGGAGAATCATGTTCTTGCTCGCGCCGCCGGCTGGAACCATCGGGAAGACGAGCTCGTCCTGATCCACCACCACGTCCAGAATGACGGGCCCAGGTGTTTCAACCATCTCGCGGATGGCGGGTCTGAGATCGGCCCGATCCGATACGTGAATGCCTTTCGCTCCATAGGCATCGGCCAGCTTGACGTAGTCGGGATCGACCTCCATGCCAACCTCTCTGAAGCGGCGATCCATGAAGAGATCCTGCCACTGACGGACCATGCCGAGGCCATAGTTGTTCAAGATGAAAACCTTGACCGGAATCTGGTACTGGACCGCCGTGGCCAATTCCTGAAGGACCATCTGAAAGCTCCCGTCGCCCGCGATGTCAATGGCCAGCTTGTCGGGGCGGGCGAGGGCGGCGCCGATCGCCGCGGGGAAGCCGAACCCCATCGTTCCCAGCCCGCCCGAGGAGATGAACTGCCGCGGAAAGGAGACCTGGTAAAACTGGGCGGCCCACATCTGATGCTGGCCCACTTCGGTTGTGACGATGGCCTTGTCGCCCACCTCTTCACTCAGAGCGACGATGGCCTCCTGGGGCTTGATGGGAGAACCGTCGGGGGCGTCGAAGCTAAGCGGAAAATCGTCCTTGAGGCGATCGATCCGCTTTTGCCAGAGGGAGCGCTTTTGTTTCTTCACGAGTTTGTTCACCTCGAGGAGAACCTGCCGGGCGTCTCCCACCACAGGGATATCGACTGACACGTTTTTTCCGATGGCCGTCGGATCGATGTCGATATGAACGATTTTAGCTTTCTGGGCGAACTCCGAGAGTTTGCCCGTGACCCGGTCATCGAACCGGGAACCAACGGCCAAGAGAAGGTCACACTCATCCACCGCTTTGTTGGCGTACGCCGTCCCGTGCATGCCGAGCATGCCCAGTGAGAGTTCATGCCTGCTGGGAAACGCGCCCGCGCCGAGGAGGGTCCAGGTGACGGGGATGTTTGCCGTTTCGGCCAGCTTCAGTAGCTCTTTGTGAGCTTCCGAGTGGATGACGCCGCCGCCCACGTAGAGGACGGGTTGCTTGGACTCCTTGATGGCCTCGGCGACGCGCTGGATTTGCCGCATGTGCCCCTTGGTCCTGGGCTTGTAGCCCCGGATGTCCACTTCGTCGGAATAATCGAAGCTCGCTTCTCCGAGCATGACATCCTTGGGCAGATCGACGAGGACGGGGCCCGGGCGGCCCGTGCGCGCAATGTGGAAGGCCTCCTTGAGCGTCTTGGCCAGATCTTCGGTCCGCTTGACCAAGTAGTTATGCTTGGTGACGGTATGGGTCATCCCGACGATGTCGGCCTCCTGGAAGGCGTCGTTTCCAATCATGGAGGTGCCGACTTGGCCGGTGAGGCAAACGATGGGGATCGAATCCATGTAGGCGTCGGTGATGCCGGTGATGAGGTTGGTGGCGCCCGGACCGGAGGTGACCAGACAGACGCCAACGCCTCCGCTTGCACGTGCATAGCCTTCGGCCATGTGCGCGGCGCACTGTTCGTGACGGGTGAGGATGTGTTTCATCTTGCTGCGCTGGAGGAACAAATCCAGAAGGCCGAGAAGTACGGCGCCCGGATGGCCGAAGATGTACTCGACGCCTTCCTGCTCAAGGGCGCAGTAGATGATCTCGGCGCCCGAGATCTGTTTCTTTTTGAGTGGGGTGGGTCGCTTAGATTTGGTGGTCACGGCCAATCACTCCTATGCCGAAGCATGGTTTCCGCTAGCGGAAATTTTGGGTTGATCCGAACGAGCTGTTTCGCGTCAAAGCCTGGGTTGCCGAAGCCTAAATCAGGGGGAGGCGCATAGAAGCGCACTGCCCCCCCGCTACGACAGACTCTTTTCCCCGCAAAACAACTTTCGGATGCATTTGGCCGCAATCCCAATTTATAGAAACCGGAAAACTGAGTATTTCCGGTGGTTCAGGATAATTTCGGAAACAAACTTCTCCATTTGGGTCCAAGGTACCGCATGGAGCAGGATACAGGCCCCATACCCCGAGAAGCCCAAAACTATATGTTTCTAAACCCCATAAAGTCAAGTGCTAAGGGGGCAGCACTTCTCCTTTTGCCCACGCTTTCGGGGTGATCTCTCAGGTCTCCAGCAGGTGGAGGCGCTCCATTTTTTCCTTGATGGCCAGTTTCTCGATTTTGAGCTGCTTGATCTTGGATTCTTCGGAATCGGTGGGAAACTTCAGGTCCTCAAGCTCGCTGAGTTGTTTCTCTAATTGGGTGTGTTGGGTTTTGAGACGGTTGAAGTCGTCCTGGTTAACAGCGGCTTGGGAATTATGGTCTTCGGTGAGGTCCATTTGTTACCCTCCTTTATTCAACAACATACAAGCCATGGAAGGCGGATGGGATCGCTGTCGTCCATGATCATCCGTGTTCTTAATAAAACTACGAGATCGTCCGCGCCCGGTCAAGCGCCGGGCGGAGCCCATTGGGTCTCCGCTCGCGGCTTGCGGCCATAAATCGGCTGCACATCAGGAGCCGCGGGCAGATCACCCCGGCGGATGGCTTCCCAGGCCAGTCTCGCCACACCATCCGACGCCGATGGGATGTTCATCTTTTGGATACGCGGATCCAGGGAATCTCCAGCCCATGTGGATGGAAAATCCGCCTCCCGTCCGGCCAGCAATATTGTACCCGTTTCGGGCAGCTGGACCTCCTCCGGCGGGCCCACCCGATCCTTCCCGGTTCTGGGACAGGCGGGCACCGAGAGGTTATCAGGAGAAAACGGCCCGAATAGCGCCGAGAAGATCTCACCGTGATGGGCGTCGCGGCAGGTCAGTATCCAATCGGGCGGGGGGAGATTCTTTTCCTGGCCGCGCCGCAACGCGGTGTAGGCCAGGGCGTCCAGGGAGGATATGCCGTAGAGCGGGCGCTTCAATCCGAGTGCCAGTCCTTTTGCGGTGGCCAGCCCAATCCGCAGGCCGGTGAAGGAGCCGGGACCCAGTGCCGCCCCAACCGCCCCGATGGCGCACCTATCGACACCCATCTCTTCCATGAGGTGTTGAAGGATGGGCAACGCGACGCGGGAGGTGCGGATTTCGCCGGGGAAGTCCTCTTTCTGCAATACGTTCTGTGATGGGGAAAACAGGGAGACCCCGCCCCCGGGAACGGAGGTATCCACTCCAAGGATCCATCCGTCGAATGGATCCGGGCCGATGTCTGCAGGAGAGTTCATCGTCGGCGCTTTCTGCTC
>CALZGC010000213.1 GCA_945786985.1 uncultured Nitrospirota bacterium
GATTCTTTACTATCCATCTGTGGGGATGCCAGGCAGGGCCCCTGCGAACAACCCGAAACGCCTCCCGCCGCCACCTGGGGCTGGCGATAATCCGGAGGGGTGCAGGCACGAATCCTCGTTGCGTTTGTCTGATTGTTTACGGTCAAATGTCGGAGGTTCATTTTGGTAATTCTCAAGACAAGTCATTGTCTTTTTCTGTTATTGCATGCATGGGAAACGAAAAACACGCACCCGATCAGGAGTTATAGATAGCGGCATAAATCAATGCGGGAAAACAAAGCAGATCGAGGCGTGAGGCGCACGGGTCATACGCTGCAATAACAAGACTGCGTGGTCACTGATTGTTCTCTATCCAGTCCTGTGCCATCTCTTCCGCTTCCGCAATCGGACCGGGCATCATTCTGGCGGCAGCCATACAGCAAAGCCTGTCACCCTCTTTATCACCATGTGCGGCCGCAATCCTCCACCACATATACGCGAGGACGTCATTCTGAGGCAGGCCTGAACCTTTCCAGTATATTTCACCCATATCTCTGAATGCCCCATGATGACTCTGTTCAGCGGCCTTGCGGATCCATTTCGCTGCCTCCGCAAAGTTCTGGGGAACCCCGTCACCCTCCCGATACATTATCCCAAGACTATGTTGAGCGTATGCATCGTTTTGTTCTGCCGCTTTTCGAAACCACTTTGCAGCTTCAGGTTTGTTCTTTGGAACGCCGAGTCCCTGCTCGTACATGACCCCAAGGTTGTTTTGGGCACCCACAAAGCCCTGCTGGGCTGCCTTGAGGTACCAATCCAAGGCTTTCGCATAGTCCCTGGTGACACCCTCTCCCTTTCGAAAGCGGTTGCCGAGCATGGTCTGCGTTTCGGGGTCATCGATGGGGAGTCCCTCTTCGGGTACCGGTGTACCGTCGGCTTCCACCCAGATCACGTCGTCGTCATCGTCACTTTCGCCATCGCCCCACCAGCCGCACGCCGAACTCTGACCGGGAAGGAACACGACTATGAACAGGAAGGTGACAGCGGCCAGAATACCAACCGTGCCGTGTCGGACAACGTTGTGCCACCGCCGCAGGCGCGCAGATAGAATCTTCTTCATAGAGTCACTCCTCATTTCTATTATGAATCTTCCTGAAACTTCTTTCACTTCATGGACCATCCAAGATTGGAAATCACTTTTGTTGTCCCTTCATCGCGCCAGGAATGCTCGAAGAGCGTTTGCGCATCATAATTGTGCGCTGACTACCTGAAGGTATTCAGAATATACTCAGCGATCTTGTATGCATCCTTGTCAGAGAGGGCCTTCTCATCGAATTTCTTCATCAATGAAAGTCTATTGGCATGCGGTGATAATGCACCGGGATTCCTCATCTTCTTCACAATAGCCTCAGGTGTGCCGAAGCCGTTTGCTTCGAGATCCTTCCTGTGCAGTGTATATTCCGGAAAGTACTTGTTGCCTCCGTCGGGATGGCAGGTTGCACAGAGTATCTGAAATAAGCTCTTACCCGACAGTTCCTCTGCCCCCGCGCGAAAAGAGGAGATCGTCCAGATAAGGCACACCGCGCCGATGAGGGGCGCCACCACGACAATTCGCTTCACCTCACTGTCACCTCCAGAGTCTCGCCAACCACCTCTCATACGTAACACTTGCGCTCACACACTGTCGATCATATAGAGGGGGCGAGACTCAACGGGCCGTCTCCAAATTGGAAACTAATTCGTACCCGTTTCAATTTCCGGATGGGCACTCACGAGACGTTTCAGCAACGAAACTTTGCCATCTCCGGCAGTCTCAACGCTTCAGGAGTCATGACTCCCAAAGAGCTGTGGGGCCTGGCGCGCTTGCATCCGTCTCGGGGCATGCTTTGCCTGCCCCGAGACGGAACACCTGCAGATAGTGCAACATTCGTCTAAGCCCACCATTCGGGATAGCGTGAGCCGGACTTACAGGAACAGAATCAACCCGTTCCCGCGTTCCGTTCAAAGGTGAACTTAACTTTCACCTTCTTCAATGCTCCCTCCGTTTCCATAACAGGATAGGCAAGGAAGTTGATCGGGCCTGATTCAGGACCGGGATCAACAACCAGATCCCTGCCGCGGCTGAATTCAAACCGATTCGCGGGGTGATGCCCGAAATAATATGTCTCCAGACTCGTATATTTGTCCGCCTCGCTGATATCAATCGGCCACCACTTGCCCTCAGCATGGAATTCCACCCAGCAATGATATCCATCGACACCACCACCATCGCGTGATGACGGGATACCAGCACCAATTGCAAAGCGCGCGGGAATATCAACGGCTCTGGAGAGTGCCATGAAGTAGGCATGAAAATCCGTGCAATTTCCGCGCCGCGCATCGCATGCGAATACCGCGTCGCCCTTGCCCCATCCCTCGCCATACTTCTTGTAGCTCATCCGATCGATCACATGATCAAATATCGCTCGTGCACGCACCAGATCGCCTTTCTTCCCTTTCACCACATCTTTGGCAATGCTGCTGAACATTTCAGTTGCCGGCACAAGACGCTCAGGGTCGAGGTGTTTTATTGGATCACCATCCTTCTCTACATAGGCAGCCTTCTCAAGTCGCTCAACATGAAAGCGCATGTCGATCTTCCTGCCGCCATCGCCTTTGTCCAGTTCCAAGAACAGAATCTTATTTCCATATTTGCTATCGGTCAAAGTTCTGCTCTTCCCGGGAGTCTTCATCGAAACCACACGAACCGTCTGGAACCTGTCCGTAGTTGGATAGGGCAGCCACATTCTGGCAGGAGCGTTTAACTTCGGCACCGTAGCAAGATACCGGAATTCAAATTCATCCTTCCCGCTTATGATACCCAGAAGATCTTTTGAGGCATTGTTCGCAGGAACGCGCTCCCAGGTCTTGTCGCTTTTCTGTTCCCACAGATAAAACGGCTGGCCGTTGAGCTTGTGCGCCGTCGTCTCCGTGACAATCATGTCGCCGGGATCGCCGGAAAGAAAGAAGTCGACGTCATAGACATCGCCTTCCGTATCAACAAGATCAACACATGCAAAATGACGCCGAGGCCCAAGGTTTGCGAGGTATTCCGTATGCACCTTGACAAGCTTCAGAGAAAGCTCCTTCCCTTCATACATCAGCTTGAAATACCCCTTGTTCTCACGCGTACGGTCCTCTATATGCTTCTCGATGCCCGCCTGTATGTCCTCCGTGAAAACGCCCGTTACAGAGCCGGCTTCGCTGGGACTGGGCGGTTGTACCTTCGTACAGCCGGTTATGACTAATGCCACGCATGCCATCAAAACCAAAGCCGATGGCATGAGTTTGAACAGCAATACTTTTAGACTCATTACTAAGCACCCCCAATCATTTTGGATGGTCCGGCTTCGTCGGATGATCCGTCTTGGCTGGTTCATCCGTTTTGGCTGGATGATCC
>CALZGC010000214.1 GCA_945786985.1 uncultured Nitrospirota bacterium
CATTCTTGAGCGGGCTGGTCACGCGATGATCGGATACCTTGTGAACGCCGACCTTGGTGTAAGGCATATGACAATCTGCACAGGATGCCCCCGCTTTCCAGTGGACGCTGTCCTTGGAAAACACTTCGAACTCGGGATGTCTCATAAAGGCCAGTTTGTACCCCGTCACCTTCTGCTTCCATTCCCGCACGGAAGGATCGTTGCGGATCTGCCGGATGACGTTTTCAACGGAGATGTTTTCCCATTGGCTGCCCTGCCAGGGGAAATAGATCCCAACGGATTGCATCTCCTTGCTCTTCTTGATGTTGTAGGTAACATGGCACTGCGCGCAAACGATGCTGCGCATCTCCTGATTGGACAGCTTCTCCGGATCTGTGCCCATGGCCTCCAGCGCTTTCACCAGGGTGAACCCCCTAGAAATCTTCAGGGACATATCGTCATGGTGGTGACAGTCCACACACGCCACGCCCAGTTCCTGATGCTCTTTCGGAATCGCAGCATGAACCTCTTTCCAGGGTTTGCTGTAGTAATCGACCCCCATCTCTTTCTCAAACTTCGGGGCATAGGGTGTCTTGCACGTCAGACACACACCCCCGGCACCGACGCGCGAGGGATCGATCTCCAACTGATCGATAAGCATGTAGGCATGCCCTCTGGGTTCGTTGTATTCCACACCGAAACCCCACCCGCTGAACAGCAAAGCCATGAAGGGGAATTCCGATAGCTTGTCGTAGGTGATCCTGTCTGCATCAAAGCCCCGTTTGTATTTACTTTTTCCTACGGGCGTGGGCTCCTCCGTTTTTTCCCACAATTCGTACTCCACAGGATAGGCCTTGCCCCAGGCAGCCGGATCGATTTCCCCCGCTGCAATCTTTACCGGCCGAACCTGCTCGCTCTTGGGCGGTTGACAGCCGAGCAAACCCAGGGCTGCCACGCCGAATACCGTTAACCATACCGAGATGAATCGACCTGTCCGTTTCATCGCAGACCTCCTCTCATCACAGCGTTTCGATCGCCCCACTACGCTGATGGGACACACGTCTGTGGCAGCTCCAGCATTTTCTTTCTGTGTCCATCAGGGACACGGTCGTCGCATGGCATCGGACACAGTTCTTCTGCAGGACCTTTTCCCCATGTACGGTCAGTTCAATTCGTTCGGGAACCATGCCAGAGTAAAAGAAAAACACATCCTTCAACCCGTCAATCGCCTTCCACACATAGTGGGCGCCCAACGTTTCGTTGGGCAGATGGCAGTCGACACACTGTTTCCGCCGGTGCGCTCCGGTGTGGCTCCAGGCTTGGTACTCAGCCTCCATGACATGGCAGCTGACACAGAAGTCGGCCTGATCCGATTTGGCAAGCAGCTTGGGTGGACCGAGCATGAAGAACAGGGAAACAACCACGATGACGACCCCTGTGATACCCAGGTAAAGACCTGCCCTTTTCCGTTCCGACTCGCCCATCTTCTCACCCCCTTTCTACCCCGAAGGTGTTTTGTTTTCGATGCCCATCGTGGCCTCCCGAGGCATGTCAGCGGGGACCTGACGACGCTGACACAAAAAAACCGAGCGCCCAAGTTTTATCCTTCGGCAGCCCGGCCATCTTTCCCCCACGAAGACCCGTTACTTTCCGCCCCCTCCTCACGAAGGGTTGAGCTTTGTCGGGACAAAGGTCTCTTTAATGGGATGTAATAAAGGTGCCCCCTCCTTTAGTCTCTATGATCCACCAACTTAGGAATCTGTCAAGCCGGTGAGGAAAGAATTCTCGGCTTGCTGAAAAGCATGAAAGTCTTTGTTACAAAACCACAACAGTCTTGTCGAGAAAGGACTGCACCCCATGGCACGAAGAAAGGGGCGCTCCTCAGCGATTATGCAAAGACCTGTTGTCATGTTGCGGACAGGATAATCGTGCCAGATGCCAGCCCGCATTGGCCGCCCCTTCTCCCGACAGCAGATTCGCTCCATATGTCGTCCCTTGGGCCGGGGAAAGTTATTGCACCATATCGCATCTTATAGGACAATGACTAAGAGACGTGACGATTCACGCCATTCCGGAATCAAGGGGCCCCATTGCAAAAAGCCCCTATAGAGTGAATAAGAAGCCACACCAAGGGAGGAGGAAATCATGATACAAAGCTGGTCGCAGGCATTCGATACATTAGCATCACTCTCACAGTCATGGGGGGGCCGAATTGCCCTGGCCGCAGCGGGGCTTCTGGTCGCCTGGACGGCGGTCGAGGCCGTGGTGCTTTCCGGCGAGAGCATCTACGATGATTACTTGGCGTACAACAAGCCCCTTGCTTTGGAAGTCACCGAGGCCGGCGAACGTTTTCGGGTGCAAATTGCCAGTACAAACCGCGAGGTCAAACGAAGGATTTCATACAAAATAATCGATCCCGCCGGCACAAGACTCATAGACACCCATGACAACTTCATTCGGGCGACCCGGGTGTTTTACTTCACGGCAGAGACACCCGGGACGCACCATCTCATTATTGACGAATATGACAGTCCGGGCGGCCAGACAGGCGTCCCGGCGTCCAAGTATCTCAACAGCAAATGGGTCCATGTTTATCGGGACGATGGCACGCGGATGCTCGGGATCCTCGGACACGTCATCGCCTGGTAATTCGATACGGACTGCACACCCCAAGACACCGCCCTTCCTCTTCGGCATTCTCCTCTGACACGCGTCCTGTGTTTGCTCATCTCTGAGATCACAAGTTGTGAGTTTAGCCGACGGACCGAAGCCCCGAACGGATCCGCGGCTTTCCCGAATCCACGGATTCGGCATATACCCTAACGAGTCTGGCTTTCTTCCCTGATTCCCTGAAACATTCCAGCAATTTTTTTGGAACCTTTTTCCACCACCGGTGTCTCATAAACCAGAACCCATTTGAAGGTTAAGGAAAGGAGAAACGCCATGTCTAACAAAACAATCGCCACCGTCATCGCTTGTCTGCTTCTGTGGGCCGTCGCGGTTTCGGCCTCTGTCCGGGAGGCGGACACTGTGAAGATCGAGATCTTCTCCGACAGGGGTAGTCAATTCTACACGATCCCCTACAAGAAATACGCTGCAGGTAAGACGCAGGTAACCAAGCGGTATCTCGAAGCCCGGAAGGGTGAGAACTACAGGGTGGTCGTTACAAACAACACACCGCATCGGATCGGGGCGGTCATCGCAGTGGACGGGCGGAACATTATTTCAGGCAAACAGTCCGACCTGAGGCATCATGAATCCATGTATGTTCTCAACGCCTATGAGCGAGCGACCTATGACGGGTGGCGTACCAACAGGAATAGAGTGCACCGGTTCTATTTCACCGACCCCGGTGACTCCTATGCGGTCCGAACGTTCAGTGACGCCTCGGCGATGGGGGTGATCGCTGTGACCGTTTTCAAGGAAAAGCCGGAGCCCCGACGGTGGCTAAAGAAAGAGCGGAGCACAGGCAAGCCCCCCGCGGGCGCGGCACCGGAGGCCCTGGGTGAAGACCGTGCCGGGACCGGATTCGGAGAGGGCGTACACTCGCCGTCCGTGGAGGTGGCCTTTAAACCGCAAAGAACGCCGTTCAAGAAGATTTTGGTCAAATACGAATGGCGGAACCGCCTGTGTGAAATGGGCCTCATCCGATGTGTGGAGGATCGCAACCGCCTCTGGGACGACGAGGAGCGCTATGCCCCCTACCCCCCCGATGAGCACGGACGGTTGTATCCGGAATAGGACTGATGTTGGGGGCGTCCATGCCACGATGGGTTTTCCAAAATGCCGGCCCGGATCAGTTGTACATGATTCCGTAGATTCGGGCGGCAATTCCCCCGGTTCCCGAAGCGCAACAATATTTTGGCGCATTGTTTTGACTTTCTTGTGCCGGACCTCCAGAGTGATCTGTCTTCCAGGACCGGCGTCGGTTTTTTGTGGGGGCCCTTGACATACGGCTGCGGTGAAAATATGATTAGACATTCAACGCTGTTGTTCATGCTCGAAACAGAACGCAGCGCGGTCGATGTTCCAGTAAGATAGCATTGAGGCCACAATGAACCCAAAAGACACGGGATATGCGAACAGACGGTATGCGCAACAGCCAAATGAGAGAGACGCTTACCGGGACTTTGATGCGACTGAACTTTACTGCAATCGTTGCAGACAAGCCGCCCCCGTTCGCAAACGACTTCTTCTGGTGCTCCCGGAAGGCGATAAATTCGAGTACGTGTGCGCCTACTGCTCGACATCGGTCGGGACAAAAGTGGAGCGGGATACACGGCCGAACTCACTGATCATCTGACAGCGTCCCATCAATGCATGTTTGTGCAGTAGTTGACGCCCTCTCCCCAGACCCGACACCCCCATCCGGCAGCATCCGCCCTGCGCCGGGATACCGTGCCTCAGATCTTGCGCACAGGGCGGTTGTAAGCTCTTTCCTCCATAAATCAAAGTGGCCACTGCGCGGCGGGATCCCGGAAACGGTCTTACGGCAGAGGCTCGGCTTCCTTATGCGGGGGTGATTGGGTTTTGTTCCTGCTGAACGTGGGCCGTTGTTTCCTCAGTTGTTGCTTTTCGGCATCAACCCAAATAGTGACGCGATTGCGCCCGGCATTCTTTGCCGCATATAGGGCCTCATCAGCCCGGCAGACAATCTCTTTCACTGAAAGATCGGCAGCCATGGTAGTCAGACCGATGGAAGCGGTGATATGGATGAGCAACCTGTCCTCCCATGTGACGGGCGTCCCCGAGAGACCGATGCGGAAACGGTCCAGAATGGCATGGGCCGTTTCGACGGGAGTACTCGGAAGGCAGATGAGAAACTCCTCCCCGCCGTAACGGCATAACCAGTCGTAGGGTCGGAGATTGCTGCTGAAGTACTCGGCGGTGACCCGCAGCACGTGGTCCCCCACCTGGTGGCCGTACGTGTCGTTGACCCTCTTGAAATGGTCAAGGTCCACGATGGCGATGCTGCAGGGCTCCCCTGTACGGTCCACCCGGGCGTGCTCCTGGAAGAGTATGGGAAACATGGCCTGTCGGCTGAAAGCCCCCGTCAGACAGTCGAACATCCCCAGCATTTCGTGAAAACTCTCCTTCAGTACCAGCATTTCGTGGAACAGTTTCTGTTCTTCCTTCATGAAGGCGAGATATTCCCCGTCGGTGATCGGTGCTCCCGTTCTGGCTTTGCGCGCGATGCGCCGAACCTGATCGTGCATCCGCTCATGGACTTTGTCGATGGTGATGAAGTTGGGGTGATCGAGCAGTCCGGAGTGATCTTGGCGGTAATACCACTGGCCGAACCCGCAGTGACGGTGGCTGTCCCGGACGAGGTATGCGTCGTCGTCCACGGGCAGGCCGCAAATGAGCGTGCGGTGCCATTGGGTGATCCAGGATTCGTGATCGGCCATGGCGGATTCGAGGCTACGCAGGATCGAGCGAATGTCGTCCGCCGTGAGGTGCTGAAGATGAAATTTGGACATGAAGCGAAGCCCGTCCTTTCCTGACATCACGGGTCTGTCGCCATCCTGCCCCCCAACTTCTATTTTACTCCATATTGACGAAGAGTCAAGGCAAGTCGGTTATGCATGACGCCTCCGGGGACTGAGAAGCAGGAACTGATGGCTGTCTCGGGCTTTTGAAAAACCGAAAGTTCCCTTCCCTTTGTACCGGGAATGCCCTAAAATTCCGGCAATCCCGGCAGGATGCTGACTGCCCTAACCGCCGGAATACCGGCGGGGGCCGAATGCTTGAGAGGGGGGCTATCCCGGCTATCAGGCAGTGATGGGCACTTTCGATCCGGGATGCGCCCACAGGGGTTTCCTCCGGAGCAGGAAATGTGTTATAGTCAGCTCGGTCCCGAACATCTTAGAGAGTGCCCATCCGGAAAGAGAAACGGGCACGAATTAGTTTCCAATTTGGAAATGAGCAATTTTTTCGATGAGCCCCGCTAGATGGTGGGATTTCACTTCTTGAATTAATGTGTTCCACAAGCCGCACAAGGGTTTACCCCGAGGCATACTAGAGGCGTACTAATTGTACGTCGAGGAAGTAAGCCCGCGGAGAACGCAGCTCATCGGAAAATGGGCCGTTTCCGGATGGAAACTAGATGAGGTTGGACATGTCGAGCACATTCGGAACACTGTTTCGAGTCACCACATTTGGGGAGTCTCACGGCAAAGCCGTCGGCGCCATTGTGGACGGGTGTCCGGCGAACCTGCGCCTCAGCGAGGCAGACATTCAGACGCAGCTGCACCGGCGCCGACCGGGCCAGAGCGACCTCTCGACACCCCGTGACGAAACAGATGCAGTGAAGATCCTGTCCGGTGTTGAAGGTGGCCTGACCCTGGGCACGCCGATCGGCCTGCTGGTTGAAAACCGCGACCAGCGGCCGGGCGACTATGCCCAGACCGCAGACATCCCCCGTCCATCGCATGCGGATTTCACCTATCAGATGAAATACGGCATCCGCGCATCCAGCGGCGGCGGACGTTCCAGTGCCCGGGAGACCATTGGACGTGTGGCGGCAGGGGCTGTCGCCGAGAAGATCCTGAAGGAGCGATACGATCTGAGCATCGTGGCCTATGTCAGCTCCGTCGGCACGATCGATGCACCCGCGATATCCACGGCAACCGTCAAAAAAGACCTGACCCGGGAGGCGGTCGACCGCAGTCCCGTTCGCTGCCCCCAGAAGGCCGCGGCCGCCAAAATGATCGCCCTGATCGAACAAACCCGCGACCGAAAGGATTCCGTCGGCGGCGTTGTCACGTGCGTCTGCCGAAACGTACCGGTGGGGTTGGGCGAGCCGGTGTTTGAGAAGCTTGAGGCTGAGCTGGCCCAGGCGATGCTTTCGATCCCGGCAAGCAAAGGTTTTGAAATCGGCTCAGGCTTTGCCGGGGCCCGCATGCATGGGTCGGAACACAACGACCCCTTTGTGCGCAAAGGCAGTCGGCTCGGAACACGTACCAACAACAGTGGCGGCGTGCAGGGAGGCATTTCCAACGGAGAGCCGCTTGTCTTTCGCGTCGCCTTCAAACCACCCGCCACCATCGGATTGCCCCAGCAAACGGCGACATTCCAGGGCAAAGAGGTCTCTCTGGCGGCCAAAGGACGTCACGATCCCTGTGTCGTACCGCGGGCGGTGCCGATTGTGGAGTCCATGACGGCCCTGGTTCTGGTAGATATGGTGCTGCGGCAAAGTTACCGGTCCTAACCCGCATATTCGTGCAGCCGTTCGCCGCGTTGAAGACCCACGCGCTTGGTGGTCCTGTTCGCTAATACGGTGATGCATCGAGAGGGTTGTAGCACGCTCTCATCAAGGCACGCGACTGAGGCGTACCCTCCTGCGGTACGTCGCAGGGAGCGCAACGCAGAGGAGGGCGTGCTACGGCACTCGAATGCGACCGTATTTGAGAATAGGGCCACTTAGTCCCGCGCCACACACATGGCAATGCCCATACCGCCGCCGACGCAGGCCGTCGCAAGCCCCTTTTTCGCATTGCGACGCTGCATCTCGTGAAGCAGGGTGATCAGGATGCGGCAGCCCGAGGCGCCAATAGGGTGCCCGAGCGCGATGGCGCCCCCGTTCACATTTACGCGCCCCGTGTCCCACCCCAGCTCCCGGTTTACAGCCAGGGCCTGGGCCGCAAAGGCTTCATTGGCCTCGATGAGATCGAGGTCTTCGATATTCCACCCCGCCATCTCCAACGCTTTGCGGCTCGCCGGAATGGGGCCTGTCCCCATGATCGCCGTATCGACGCCGGCCGTGGCCCAGGAAACGATGCGGCCAAGAGGCTGAATGCCGCGTGACTTCGCCATCTCGGCCGTCAGGAGCACGACCGCCGCGCCCCCGTCGTTGATGCCCGACGCGTTGCCTGCAGTTACCGTGCCCTCCTTGTCGAAGGCCGGCCGGAGCTTGGCAAGGCTTTCCAGGGTGGTGCCGTGCTTTGGGTGTCCGTCGGTATCTACGATCTGGTCACCCTTGCGGCTCTTCACTGTTACCGGTACGATCTCCTCTTTGAAGCGGCCGGCTTTCTGGGCCGCCTCGGTTTTGTTCTGGGACTCGCAGGCGAAGGCGTCCTGCTCTTCCCTGGTAATCTTCCACTTCCGGGCCACATTCTCTGCGGTGTTCCCCATGTGGTAGTTGTGAAAGGGATCGGTCAGCCCATCCCGCAGCATGGTGTCGACCAGTTTCCCGTCGCCCAGGCGGGTGCCGTTTCGCAGGTGGATCACGTGGGGCGCACAACTCATGCTTTCCATCCCCCCGGCAACCACGACCGTGGTCTCCCCCAACTTCACCGATTTGTACCCTTCGGCCACGGCCCGCAGTCCCGAGGCGCAGAGCTGGTTGATGGCGTAGGCCGTCGACTCCACGGGAAGACCCGCACCCAGCGCCACCTGACGGGCAGGCCCCGCACCACAATTCGCACTCAGCACGACCCCCATCACCAACTCATCCACCTCGGCCGGCTCCACGCCGGCCCGTTTCAAGGCCTCCCGCACCGCCACCTGGCCAAGCTCCGTCGGGGGGATCGAGCTGAGCGAACCGTTGAAGGCCCCAATGGGCGTACGGGCTGCTCCGGCAATAACGACATCATTCATAAGACACCTCCTTTGTGAAAAAAAAGGTTTTTGAGAAGGGGCACCGGCCCGATGGGGCCCGCTAAACGAACTCCCTCCTTCGCTTCATCCAATGGGGACTGTACTTCACCGTAAGTGACTGATTTTGTGGATAATAGGAGAGGCACGAGCCTATTGTCAAATCGCCGCAAGGCCTCTTCAGCCAAAGAAAAAATCACCCTCCCGCCGGGCTCCCGCCCAAAAATCCTGTTCCGAAGGGACCTCATATTATACTTGTGGGACCGAAGAGACAAGCATAAACGAGCGGTTTGGTATGGACCGCCCGCCCGCATCGCCTGAGCGATCTCGGCCCTAAGGATCAGCCCTCATCCGCCTGACGATCAACTTTCCCAAGAGCTCCCCCTGGTATTCTGTGAGCCCTACGTTAAGGCTTCAAAATCAACTTCCCCATGACCGCGCCGCTCTCAAGGAACTCATGGGCCCGGGCGGCTTCGGAAAGCGGCATCCGCCCATGGATATGGGGCCTGATCTTCTTTGCAGCCAGTTGGGCAAACAGTCTGTCCAGGGATTGGGCCATGAGCTCCGGGGCACTCTGGGCGACGGTGTAGATGACGAAGGTCCGGATGCCGACACTCTTTCCGAAGTGCGTTCCCAGTTGTTCGGCCAGATTCCCCTCAGGCGGCCCGGCGGCAAAACCGAACCAGATGATGTTGCCGAAGGGTGCCAAAACCTCCAGATCGCGTGCGAAGGTATCCCCCGCCACCGAGTTCAGCACCAGATCGACGCCTTTCTTGTAGGTGATCTCCATGATGCGCTTCACGACATTGTCGGTTCGATGATTGACGATATAGTCGATCCCCTGTTGCACCGTGTACGCCACCTTTTCCCGTGAGCTCGTTAAACCGATCACCTTTGCACCAGCCTCTTTTGCCAGCTGAATCACCGCGGTGCCCACGCCCCCGGCCGCAGCATGGATCAGGAGGGTCTGTCCCGGCTGAATCTGGCCCATGGTGTGCAGCATGTGATAGGCCGTGGCATAGTTGACAATGACGGCCGCCGCCTCGTCCATGTCCAGCCCCTCGGGGATGGGCGTGACGGAAGCGGTTTCGGCCACGACATACTCCGCGTAACATTTCTCACCCAGTAGGACGACAGGTTGTCCCGGCCGCAGCCCGGTCACCCCCTCCCCCACGGCTTCCACAACCCCGCTGCATTCCAGACCCGGTGTGGCCGGAAGCGGCGGCATGAACGGATAGGTCCCCTTTCGGACCATGACGTCGGCAAAGTTCACCGACGCCGAGACCACTTTGACCAGCACTTGCCCCTTTCCCGGCGCGGGTGTCTGCACGTCTTCGTAGTTCAGGACATCGACGGTACCGGTTTTATGCATTTGTATCGCTTTCATGACTGAATCCCCCCGAGAGATTATTGACAGGTCCGTGACAGGGCCCGGATCGGCTCGATCGTTATTGATTTTAGGATCGATGGCAGCATTGTATCGTCGACCCTGCACGGCGGTCAAATTGTGCCCCATGAGACCAGCCTGAGACCATTCCGGTGGTGAGAGCTTCGAATCCGGGAAGGGATGATGATGGCTGCCGGGGAAATCGAGGATGGCGCTAGAATAGAATGTTCTGATGAAAATGGTGCCATAGCCCCACGAATCCCTGGAACGACTGCAGCAAGAACTCCGATATGTGCTCCACAGGGTGAACAGAACGAAGAGAGTCTACAGAATAATGATGACACCTCAAGACATGCCTGCCTTTCGGCTGTTTCCGTATGTATGGGCGGGTTCGGATCGAGAAAGAATCAGTGGGTGTCACAAAAAAACGGCCTGGAACTCTATTCTTCGCGACCTTTTGCCTTTTCGGGTTACTAAACTATACGTATCCCCATTATCCGTGAATCGAAGGCGAAGGCTGTAGAGCACCGACGCGTTAACCGTGTTAAAGCCGTGCGACCATTGCCATTTTCCTTAGTTATTTCAAGCGCCTATCCAGGAGGAAGATCAAGACTTCGAGAAGAGGGTCTTGGCCATGGAGCTTGCTCGGAGGTCCTTCTGCGTTGCCGGCTCTCAGTGCCACTTTCTCTGAATTCCGAAAGTACCGGCATTTTTGGTCAGGGCTTCGTCCCCTGACAGAAAAGGAGGCTAATATGCGGCACCTCATTCTCGCGGCACTTGCGGCCGCCACGTTCGCCTTAGGATCAGGGATGGGAAGCGCGTGGGCCCTTACGATCGGGAAGACCTTCCACTTCACGGATAACCGGGGACCCAACGCCTTGGGAATCGGTGCGAATTATCGCCAGAATATCCAGGCGAATGTCACCGATATCATCTTTCCCCTGGCGTCTCTCACGGCATCGCAAAACGGCACCACGCTGAATCTGGCCCCCCTGAATTTAACACTCTTTCCCGACCGCTATGCCGCCAGCCGGCTTGTCGACGGCACCCTGTTGGGCCCCTGGGTGATCACCGGAAGTGACGGAGCAAGCACGACATCGGCTTTTACCACAGCCATTCCCGAACCGCAGCAAGTTCCGTTGGTCAACAACCTGCAAATCATTGGCAACGGCGCCACGCCGACGCTGACGTGGGAACTTCCGGCTTTGTGCAGTTTTGACATAGACCGTATACGCGTCCGGGCTATTAATGTTGATACGAGCGACCAGTTCATCCAGTCGAGCGCCCTGCTAACAGACAGCGAGTCGTTCATTATTCCCAACGGGTGGCTCTCTGTCGGCGGCTCCTATGCGTTCAGGGTACTGCTGGAGGACTTGGAGTATATCTCCCCTGGAGTAGACGGCAGCCCGACGTTTCTTGAGAACCGCTCCAGCACGTTTTCCGGAATCTTCACGCCTGTCCCCGAACCGGCCTCGCTGCTTCTTCTCGGTTCAGGCTTGATCGGGCTGATTGCCGTGAAGCGAAAGTTCAAATAGAACAGCTGCAACTTCCGGTCGTTTTTCCCGGCGTGTCCGGAAACCTCCGATAGTTGCTTTCTGCAGGAATGCGAACACGCGCGAACGATGGACAAAACCAGCGGGCCTGACCGTCCCAGCCCATAAGTTTCGGTGGGGCACACGTCGCTCCAAATTACCAAAGGCAACCCCGTCGACCTTCACATGGGGGTCCGGCCCGAAGCAGCTTAGCCACCCTGCACGGATTCGGCACGAGAAGGATGTCTTTGCCTCTGCTGAATCGCTCTTCTTTTTCAAACAACTCCAAACCCAATCGGTCGCTTTGTCCGGGGTTTTTCGGCGTCCCATGGATCAACGAGAATCCGCCTTTTCCTCGGCAGACAGAAAGCTCGACCCGGCCTGGATACCCGCCCTTCTTCCCCGGCACAGATATTCGTGATGGGCCCACCGGACACATTCTGATGTGCTTCCCTTTTCTACATGCCTACTTCCATCACGAGAACCCCCGTCGGAATGCTCCTGCCGGATCGCAAAGTAAATAGTGTGGCTCGAGGGAACTTCTGATCGAGCGCCCTTGTCTAAAGGGGTGACAGGCAGAGATGAAAGTGTGGCAACGCCACCAAACTCAACAGTATAGAAAGGAGAACTTCAGATGAAGATCAGACACCGAAGAGCGATCTATTTGGTACCGGCCGCAATGATGGCCGTCATTCTTTCGGCTTCACTCGTTTTCTCGCAACCTCCCGGCGACCGATGGCAAGGCAGCGAGGTCCGAAAAGAGAGAATGGCCTACCGCATGCAGGTGATGGAGGAGCGGCTCGGGTTGAATGACGCGCAGAAAGAGCTTCTGGCGGTTCACAGAGAGAAGCAGCGGGGAGCGGCAAAGGAACTGCGCACAAGGCTCCGGGAGACCCGGAAAGCGCTGAAAGCGGAGTTGACCGAAACCAAACTGGACAATGAGACGATCGACCTGCTCCAGGGCGAACTCAAAGCTGTGCAAGCCCAGATGGCAGACCAGCGGCTGGCGGGAGTCCTGGAAGTGCGCGGCATTCTGACGCCCGATCAGTTCTCCGAGTTTATGGCGCTCAAGGGAAAACACAAGCGCCATCAGAAAAGAAACTGTGATCCCAATAGATGGGACCGGCAGTAAACCGGCCCCCCTCCCTTCCCCAAAACGCCCGGATTGGCATAGCGTCGGTCCGGGCGTTTCCTCTCGGATGAGGCGAGCAGGATGAAAGCCTTCTTCCTTGATCTTAACCCCAGCACCGTGTGGCAGTAGATCGCTTTCTCATACCACTGTGAAAGGCTTCGGGCGGTCTTCCTGCTGATCCCTGCAGAGACCAGTCGGCAATAGACGTGAAGGGGATTCAAATAATGTCTGAATCTGTCTTTCCTGCTCACCATGATCGCTCACCTCCTTTGTTCTCCTGTTCTAATAGACGACGGACCAAGAGAGATCCTGCAAACCTTTTGGGCGTCGCTTCGTGCCGTCGAGCATAAAGCTTGACAAACGCTGTTCATGGCGTAGGATAGGGGGCAAACGGCCTACGCGCTGGGAATACAGGCTCGTCTCTGGGCCTGGCCAACAGGTCTCTGCAGCGCCACGAGAATGATGCCTCTTGGCAATGACGGGGTTTGATTTATGCCGCCATCTCAGTTGGAGCACCTCCTCCGCCAGATCGGGAAGACCGACCTGGTGGAACTGACAAAACTCAATCCCCGGGGACGGGTCCGGGTTTTGGCCAAGCTCGAAATGAATAACCTGACGGGATCGGTCAAAGACCGGCCCGCTCTCAATATGATCGAAGAAGCCGAAAAAAGCGGGAGGCTGGCTCCGGGAAAGACGGTTCTGGAATCGACATCGGGCAACACGGGCATCGCCCTGGCCGCCATCGGGCGGGCGAAGGGCTACCGGGTGAAACTGGTGGTGCCGGAGACAGTCAGCCGGGAGAGAAAGGAGCTGCTGGCCGACTTCGGTGCGGAGATCGTCCTGAGCAGCGGCATGGAGGGGGCCGACGGCGCCTACAGGCTGGCGAACAGACTCTTTGAACAGGAGGCGGACACCTGTTTCAAGACGGACCAGTACGGCAACCCCGACAATCCCGCGGCCCACTGCCGCACGACCGGCGAGGAAATCTGGCAACAAACGCAAGGCCGGGTGACGCACTTTGTCGCGGCCACAGGAACGAGCGGCACCCTCATGGGGACAACCCGGTCATTGAAGTCACATAACCCGCAAATCAAAATTTTCGGGGCCCAACCGGCGGAGGAAATGCACGGCGTGGAGGGCTTGAAGAACTATGCAGCCGAAATGGTGCCAGCCATCTACGACGCCGGACTGCTGGACGGTACGATACGGATCACCACGCAAGACGCCTACGACATGATGGTACGGCTCGCCAAAGAGGAGCGCATCTTTACCGGTCCCAGCGCCGGCCTGAATGTGTGCGCGGCGCTAAAGCTGGCCGCGGACCTGGACGAGGGCGTGATCGTCACCGTCCTTCCGGACTTGGGCTATCGTTATGTCAGTACAGGGCTCTTTCCGGAGGAGCTGTTCGACGTGCACCTGGCTTCCCGGCAGATGGCCGAGATCACGCAACACGCCGGCACCGGCTACCCCCACGAAGTGTGCGGCCTTTTGGCAGGAAGGATCGAGCAGAACCGGAAAATCGTGAGCCGGGTCTTTCCCTGCAAGAACGTCAACCGGGTGCGTGCACGGGACCGGTTCGAGATCGACCCCCGCCAGTATCTGACGATTACCGATGATCTGGCGGACGACGAGTCCATCGTCGGCATCTACCACTCCCACCCGGATCATCCGTCGAGACCCTCGCCCACGGACCACTCCCGGGCCTTTCCGGTCTATTCCTATCTGATTGTCGCAACGATTGGCGCCACCGTCAGTTCCACCCGCTCGTGGGTCTTGAATGAGGAGATGGGTGTCTTCGAGGAGGAATTCATCAAGCTCACGTGAGGCGTGGCAAAGCTCACTCAGCCTCGGGATCGCCGAACGGTCTCCAGGCCTAGTTTCTTCCGGAGTGTCAGGCGGTTGATTCCGAGGACCCGGGCCGCTTCCGACAGATTGTCTTTGGTCAGGGAAAGCACATACTCCAGGAGGTGTTTGTCGACCTCCTTGTGGATCCTCTTGTGGATATCCCCTTCCTTTCTCTCGACAAATTCCTTCAGGAGGGGAACCAAAGCTGCCCCAAGGGTATCGGACAGACCGCTTTGCGGCCTTGTGGCGCCATGCGTACCGAGGTCTTTGAGTTCATGGGATGTCAGGTGGGCCAACTTGCTCAGGGCCATCGCCGACCGAATCGTGTTTTCAAGCTCTCGTATATTTCCCGGCCAGTCGTAAGAAAGCATTTGATCCTTGAATACCCGGGTCATACCCTGGATTCTCTTCGGGGTCGTATGGCGGTATCTGTGAATAAAGAAGTGAATCAGGGGGAGGATATCCTTTTTTCGCTTCCGCAGGGGCGGGATATGAATGGTGGCCACGCTTAATCGGTGGAACAGATCCTCCCGGAATTTTCCCCGCCGGACCATTGCTGATAAATCTCTGTTCGTGGCCGAGATGACCCGCACATTCACCTGAACCTCTTGTGTGCTTCCCAGAGGATAGAACGTCTGGGTTTGAATGAAGCGAAGGAGTTTTCCCTGAATAGAAAACGGCAATTCGCCGATCTCATCAAAAAAGACACACCCCCCGTCGGCGATCTTCAGAAACCCCTCCTTGGCGGAAAGGGCCCCTGTAAAAGCGCCTTTTTCAAAACCGAACAGTTCGGATTCCAGAAGGGTGTCGGGAATCGCTGCGCAGTTGATCACCACAAAGGGTTTGCCGAAACGCTGCGAAAGCTGGGCGATGGATTCCGCAATCAGCTCCTTGCCCGTTCCTGTCTCACCGGTGACCAGCACCGGAACTTCAACCTGCGCCAGGCGGGCCAGTTTCTTGCACACATCCATAATCAGACCCGATCGCCCCACGATAGCGCAGGTTGGATCGATGGTGTAGCTCCCTTTGCTCGTTTCAACAAGCCCTGTCAGCTCCTCCCGGATCTCCCGTAGTTCCTCAATCAGACTGCATACAGCCTCTTTTCTCAGCGGGCGGTGCACGACTTCATAGGCCCCCGATGTGGTCGCATCGATCACGGACCCGGTTCTTTTCTCTTTCGTGACCGCAATGACGAACGTCCTCGCACCGTGTTCCCGGATGGGACCCGTGCCCAGCGTGTCGATATCCAAAAAGACGAAATTGTCCTCAGAGTCAGACAACCCCGTGACCGCTCGGAAGCCTTTGGGCAATACAGAGGACAATTCTTTCTTCAGTTCGGCGTCTTTTGTAAGCAGACAGACTTTTTTGATTTTCATTGTATATTATTTATACTGCATGGTTAATAAATAATCAATGTTTTTCGGTCCGGATCTCTGAACAGACTGATTTCAAAGGCTTCTTGTTGTGGCACAGGAGTTGCTAATTAAAAGAGCGACAAGAGGGGCCGGGTCACCCCACCCGTACCGGCTGATACTCTTCAGGCGGGGAAATCAGCATTGAAATCTTTACGGATGAAGGAAGGCGGAAGACTATGAACGCAAATCTGGATGAACTCAAGAAGGTCGGAATAATCGCCCAACGGCAAAAAGATTATTTTCTCTTCCGCCTGAGGACAGTGGCCGGCGACTTAACAGCGGATCAGTTGAGTGCAGCCGCTACGATCTCAAAGAAATACGCAGACAGCAAAGTACACCTGAGCACGCGTCAGGGTGTGGAGATCCACAACATACATGTGAGCAGGCTCCGAGAAGTGAGCGACGCGCTCGAAAAGGACGGCATCACCCTCGGCGCCTGCGGCCCCCGGGGAAGAGGCATCGTTGCCTGCCCTGGAAGCGCAACCTGCACATTCGGCATTATCGAAACCAAGGAGCTCGCCGGCGAACTGGACAGCGAGTATTTCCGGAAAGATGCTCCCCATAAATTCAAGATCGGCGTCTCGGGCTGCCCCAACAACTGCTCCAAACCCGTCGAGAATGACGTCGGGGTTATGGGCGGGGTCTTGCCGGGCTGGCAGAAAGACAAATGCATCAATTGCCAGCTCTGTGTCCATATCTGCCCGACGCAGGCAGTGGAGAACAGGGAAGACCATTATATTCTGGACCAGGAGAAGTGTATCCTGTGCGGCCTCTGTATTATCAACTGCCCGGCCAACGCCTGGGAGGCGAGGAAAAGCGGATATACCCTCTTTCTGGGTGGAACGATGGGGAAGAAGCCGCGGCTCGCCACCCGTGCAAGAATCTTGATCGAGTCGAAAGAAGAACTGCTACGTTACATAAAGGCTGCCTTTGATTTCTATGTCAACCACGGACGGAAGAAGGAACGGTTCGGCCATACGCTCGACAGAGTCGGTGTGGACAAGGCCCTGAAGCAGATACTGGCGGAAGAGACGCAGACCCTGGACCTCAGAGGCGTCAGCTGCCCCATGAATTTTGTCAGGGCAAAACTGGCCATCGAGGAGCTTGAAGAAGGACGGAGGATCGAGTTTTTCCTCGATGAAGGAGAGCCGCTGGTCAATGTGACAAGAAGCTTGAAAAACGAAGGCCACCGCGTCCTCCATGTGACGCCGGACGAACTGTATTTCAGGGTGCTTGTGGAAAAGAGCACAGTAAACCGTATTCAGACAGTGGATGCTTAGGCGGGGGAATTGTCAGAAGAAAGGAGAACCAGAAAGATGCACAGAACAGTTAAAGATATTCAGAAGGCTTTCAGTTCTGATCGCACAACAGCCGATGATACTTTGCGATGGGCCTTGGGCACCTTTGGTGATAGGATCGGGATCGCCTCAAGTTTTGGTGCCGAAGATGTTGTGCTGATCGATATGGCAGTGAAGATCAACCCGGCCGTTAGAATCTTTACCCTTGATACGGGAAGGCTGCATCAAGAGACCTACGATGTCATGGATAAGATAAGAGAACGATACAGTATTAATATTGAAGTCTGTTTCCCGGACAAGCATAAGGTCCAAGAAATGGTTGAAGAACACGGGGTGAATTCCTTTTATCAAAGCCCAGAGCTGCGGAGGTTATGTTGCGGCGTACGGAAGATTGAGCCGTTGTTGGCTAAACTGAAAGAGCTTGATGCTTGGGTCTGCGGGTTAAGACAGGAACAGGCTGTGACACGGACGGACATCAAAAAGATAGCCTTCGACCCATTAAACAACATCCTTAAGATTAACCCCATAGACGACTGGACGGAATCGGATGTCTGGGATTATATACGAGAAAACAATGTCCCTTACAATGCATTACATGACAGGGATTATCCGTCCATCGGGTGTGCGCCCTGCACTCGAGCAATACAATCCACTGAAGATATCCGCGCCGGCCGTTGGTGGTGGGAAGACCCGGCGAAAAAGGAGTGCGGCCTCCATGGTCGTACGAAGTAAGGAAACCGACGGGGGTCGCGCGGTCAATTCTTAATTCTTGGCAAGTTGATTTTGTTCGCAGTTCATTTCATCCCCATGACCCGGCCAGAGAGAATATAGTATTCTGCAGCGACTCCGTGAGTGCCTGTCCCCTTGTTGACTTTACGAATATTACATGAGCAAACCTATTCCGAGGCCGGACTTGTCACGGCGTAGCATAGTGCGAAGACGGATAGTCAGCCACATGCGGCGAAAACTGCTGAGATCACACTTTCTGGAAAGCGGCAGGCCCCTCATCCGTGCAGTTTAAATGTTCAGTTGCTCTTGGGTCCCTTCTTTTTCTTGGTACTCTCCGGATAGATATAGCTAATGGGGGGATTTTTTCCGCGGGGATTCGTCGGCGCATAGGCAACGACTTCGAACCCCGAAAGCCGAAGCTCACCGTTTACCTTGGTCATGTAGAGCTGTACCACCGCGTCGTGCTTGCCCCTCAGTAGATAGTTGGAGCTGACCAGGTCATAGTATACGAAAGCGTTCTTCAGGGCCGCTTCATCGAGCACCTTGCTTCGCGGGACCAGTTGGATCCGTTCATAGGTTCCGGTAAAACCGTAGGTCTTCTTCAGTTTGTTGTTGAGCCGACGCAGCGTGCGAGTCCCCACTTTCTTTCTGATCTTCGGTGCCAACACGGGTGTCATGGACTCCAGCTTGTAGCTCACAAACTTCTCGATGCAGGCCTGTTCAAAGGGCTCCGCCTCAGGCACGGAACCCTTGGACACCACATCGTACTCCATCCGCCCGTCATCATAGTGGTGATATCCGAGGTGGTACTTGCTGATCGAAAAACAGCCGCTCAGCATCAAACCCGTGCCGGCAATAAGCAGCAGCGTCGCGGCAAGTTTTGTGTCTCTTCTTGCAACCATGGATACCCCCTTCACGAGTCGCGCCGTCCGTCCGGAACCCACGGTGGAAACTCATTGTACCAGCGGGCCCCCATCATCCGATGTCGACGGTTCGACATCGGGCACAGTCCCCTGACCGATGCACAGTACGTAACGATATGTCATTAGTCTATAAACAAGCCCAGGAGCTGTCAAAGTCTTTTTCCTGTCCGGCCAGAGATGGCACGGGAAGCGCGCCCCCCCCGAAAAGTCTCAGACAGGGGAGGTGTCGAGCGCGAAACATAAGGAAGACAGCGCCCGTCGGTATTTCTTATCGGCTGGACGGGGGAGGCGCTTGAACGAAAACCAACTGCCCGGTCTCCACCCCACGGGGTTATCGGGAGGATGGCAATCAACAGATCCCGCGCAGCCACTGAAGTTCGTCGGGAAAAACGTGTGACAGGACAGCTGGTCGACCCGGATTATCGCGTGATCGGATCGATCAGGAAGCTGCAAAGGAGGTGGGGGGGAGGTAACGTACATCCGGTGCCCGACCGACCGACCGCAGGGGGCAAAGGGATCCCCCATCGACGGCGTCGGGCACCGCACAAACAGCGTTATTCAGGCTTGTGAAACTTGCGAGCGTAGGCCGCCCCCGACAAGAGCGAAACGCCTAGGAGAACGAGCGTGGCAGGCTCGGGAACGGGAGCTGCAGGCTTGTCATCCTCACTCGACTTGTCGTCCATGTCAAACTTGGTTATTTTCTTGATCTTCTTGCTGTAGGTTTGCTTCTTCTTTCCGGCACCCTTGTCCGAGCCATGCTTATTCGGATAGCCATAGGCCGCGCCGGATCCCAGGAAGAAAACAGCAACCATCCACACCACCCATCGTTTCATAGCGTAAGACCCCCTCTCTCCGATTCCACGATTCACGACGCCCTGCAGGAAATTTCCGGTTCACAGAGAGGCAGCGGCGTTCATTACCTTCTACAACGTATTCGCATAGATGAATATTCAAAAACTGTTCTACTTTAAGTACTGGATCAGCAAGATGAATGCCAAACTGCTAACCTCCTGTTTTTGATTGGATTTCTGTTCACCGGGAGCAGAGATGTGCGCCGTGGAACCCGGCAGTGTAAAGGATTCCGACAGTCGGCGCCAACCACGGTGCCATAATGAATAAAACCATTTAAAAACAATGTGTTATCTGTGTAAAGTTTGCCGACAGGGGCCTAAAAAACCATGTATATGGCGCATACAGCAGTATGTCTTCATAAGATCGATCATATAATGAAATAGATCGCTAAAAAACCCAGAAACGTCATTTATCTTTCAGAACAGGAAAGAATATTGTTCCCAACGCGGTGTCCGAAAACGCGGGATGATGCGGTCACGGCGCATGGGCGCCTGAAGGATGAGGCTGTTGGACGCAAAGCGCGTGCAGCCCGATTATGAAATCGCATAATCGTGTGAATCCTGTTATCCTGTCGCAGCGTTCTCGGACCCCTTTGGCCTTCCGAGGCCCGGGAAAGAGGATACCACACTCAATGCATTGACGCGCATCCTTTAGAGCAAGAGGCGTCTCTCTCGGGCCGTTTTATGAAGCCGGTGCCGCCGCATGCAAATGCTGAGAAGAGCCCGGTCCGGTGCCGCCTCTTGAAACCGATCCGTCATCGATCCTGCATGCCATGAGACCACTTCACGTTACGTTGCTGCTGTGTGCTGCGGAAGTGCTGGGACTGGCCGGTCTCGCCACCTTTGCTTCCCTGCTCCCCTTCTTCATGCAGGCCTGGAGTTTGACCAACACGCAGGCCGGTTGGCTGAGTGCCATCTATTACGCCGCTTACGTGGTGATGGTGCCGGTGCTGACAGCCGTCACCGACCGGCGGGACGCCCGGAACATCCTGCTGATCAGTCTTCTCGTCGGCGCGCTGGCGTCTCTGGGCTTCGCGTGGGGCGCACAGGGGTTCTGGTCTGCCCTGGTGCTCCGTTTTCTGGCGGGGGTGAGTCTGGCGGGCATCTATATGCCCGGCCTCAAGCTGCTCAGTGATCATACCGAAGGGCCGGGCCAGTCACGCTATGTCTCCTTCTATACTGCGTCCTTCAGCTTGGGCACCAGTCTCTCTTATTTCATGGCGGGCGAGGTATACGCCGCTCTCGACTGGCGCTGGGCCTTTGGCGCAGCAGGCCTGCTGACGCTGGCGGGCGCACTCCTCGTCTGGCTGTGGATCCCGGCGGGACGGACGTTCGCGCCGGACGCGCCACGTACAGACCAGATCACCCTCGGCGCGGTCCTGCGCAACCGGCACGCCATGGCCTTTATCCTGGCCTATGCCGCCCATATGTGGGAACTTTTCAGCATGCGAGCCTGGATGGTGGCTTTTCTGGAGTACTCCCGCCGGTTGCAGCCGACGGGGATGTTTGATTGGAGCCCCACCCAGGTGGTGGCCCTGATCAACCTGATCGGGCTGCCGGCCAGTATCGGTGGGAATGAATTGTGTCGGCGCTTCGGCCGCAAAAAGGTGCTGGTTCGCATTATGGCGGCGTCGGCGCTGATGAGCGCGGGGATCGGCTTCGCCGCGCCCCTCCCCTATGCGATGGTGGTCGCGCTGGGATTGCTCTACGGAGTCTTCGTCCTCGGGGACTCTGCGTCCCTCACGGCAGGCGCCGTAGCGAACGCCCCGCCCGGCGGGCGCGGGGCAACGCTCGCCGTTCACTCCACCCTCGGGTTTGGCGCGGCTTTCCTGGGCCCCCTGGCCGCGGGCATCCTCATGGATTTCCTTCAGGGGAACACGGGCCTCGCCTGGGGCGCGGCCTTTATCTCCATGGGGGCCGGTTGTGCGCTGGGGCCGCTGGCATTGACCCTGCTGAAGGAGGAGAAAAACGTTCGCTCGTGATCAGGGTCCGACATCGTGAGACGACCTTTTCTCACCGGGGTGAACGCCAGGGCAGACAGCACTTTTTAAATTTCTTTTCGCTGCCGCAGGGACAGGGATCGTTTCGCCCGACATCGGTGTAGGCTTTTCGAAACGTTTCACCCCGCACCGACCCATCGTCCCGAAAACGACCGATGTATCGCGGCCCCACATCGGACACACCTTGAACCCAGTTCTTTGCCTCCGGGAAGTGCCCCGTGGTGGCGAGATAACCGAAGAAGCCGCTGAGCAGTTCGGGAAACCCTTTGCGAACCTGCACCGGCAGATCGAGGCGGGCCACCCGGTCGAGAGAGCCCGCCAGTCCCGCCGGAGATGGATCGCTTCCCCCCTCCTCGCACCAGAACAGGAGGAGCGCCTCGGCATGTTCCTTGAGTGCCGAATCGAGGAAACGGAAATACTCCGAAGCGCAGTAATCCGACACCGCCTCGCGCAGGGGCTTCATGGCTGAGCCCTCACCTTTCTGCCTACCGATGCAAAGCACGAAATCCCGCAACCAGGATCGTGGGACGATCGCGCAGAATCCCCCGCATCCAATCTTTGCAGAACGGTTGACGCCCCATCCACCGGCAGGAGTGTCTTTCGAGAAATTCGCACGGGTCACTATATTATTTTTTGCACCTCATGTCATTCTTCTTTCTCCTTACCAGACACCGCCGGGCTTGCGGTGTGCCCGTTGCCCGAAGGATAATCGAATTGGCTAACAAGGTTTGGAACGGGACGGACTTGACACGGCTTCGCTTCTCGGGATAAATAGGTCGAAAGAAGCCACCTGAATCATCCACAAAGCAAGGAGGCAAGAGATGATCGAGGCTCGCCGATACCTGGCCGGATGTCTGATTCTGGGAGGACTCCTGCTCGTGGTCCCGGCCTGCGCCACAACGGGTGTGTCCCGGGTCCAGGAGGTGAGAAAGGACGTCGTCTACAGCTGCAATTGCGGCCCCCAATGCCAGTGCAACTCGGTCAGCACGGAGGCGGGCAAGTGTGCCTGCGGCAAGGCTCTAAAATGGGGCCACGTGCTGAAAGTGGAAGGAAACGACGCGCTGCTGTGTCAGTGCGAAGAGGGCTGCCGGTGCGCCGGCCTTGCTCCGAATGATCCGACCCAATGCACCTGCGGCAATGCCGTGAAACGGGTCCATCTGGACGGCACCGGAATCCATTTCTGCAATTGCGGCGGCTCGTGCATGTGCAACACCGTCTCCGACCGGGCGGAGCAGTGCAAGTGCGGCATGGAACTGAAGAAAGTGGATTAGATCCCCCGGCGGCTTCACATCCGCGGAATGACAACATTCCTTCCCGGAGGGGCACCAGCCGGCTTGCGACATCCCGTCCAGGGCCGCTGCCACCGAAGGCCTATTTGAACAGATGCCTGATTCATCCTCCCTACGCCTGCAGTTCATTGTCTTCTCCCTCATATCCGCTTCATTCACCAACGTGTACATCACGCAGCCTGTCCTGCCGATATTGCAGAAGGAATTCGGTGCGGACATGGTAATCGTGTCCTTCAGCGTCTCCGCTGTCATTCTCGGCATCGCCCTGTCCAATCTCGCCTTCGGCCTTGTCGCAGACAAATGGCCGATTCATCCGATCATTCTGACCGGCGGCTCGCTGGTCGCTCTGGCCGGTCTGGTCTGCGCACTCACGAGAGATCTGTGGGTCCTGATCGGTGCACGTTTTCTGCAGGGTCTTTTTATCCCGGCGTTGACGACCTGCCTGGCGGCCTACCTGGCCAGAACCCTGCCGCCGGCCCGCCTGAATGTCGTCATGGGCTCCTACGTCTCGGCCACCGTCGTCGGAGGATTGGGCGGGCGCCTGCTGGGCGGTTGGATCCATCCGCCCCTGCACTGGCGCTATGCTTTCGCGTCGGCCTCCATGCTCATTCTCCTCGCGACACTCAACGCCTGGTGGCGCCTACCGCGCACACCCGTCGAAACGGGATCTCGTCGCAGTGCCGTGGGCTTTCTGGAACTGCTGCAACGTCGGGAGCTGCTGAGTATCTACGCCTGTGCCGCCGGCAGTTTTGCCCTCTTCTCGACCGTGTTCAATTATCTGCCGTTCCGCTTGAGCGGAGAACCCTTCAACTTTTCCACCGAACTCACGACGCTTCTTTACCTGGTTTATGTGGTGGGCATCTTTATGGGGCCCACCGCCGGGCGCATGAGCAACAACCTCGGCAGCGGCAATACTCTCCTCGTGGGGAGCGCGCTGCTGGCGGTGTCGCTGCTGATCCTGTCGCTGTCGTCCGTTGCGGCGGTGGTAATCGGGCTCCTGAGCCTCTGCGCCGGGTTCTTCATGGTTCACGCAGCCGCCGTGGGCTCGCTGAACCGAAAGCTCACCAGTGGCCAGGGCCGGGCCAATGCACTCTACGTTCTCTTCTACTATACGGGCGGCTGGCTCGGCATCACCGCGTGCGGATTTGCCTACAAGCTCGGCGGCTGGGAGGCCGTGGTCGCTCTCTGCATGTGCCTGGTGATCTTTCCGCTCCGCACAGGTCTGGGGGAGCGCAAAATGACTTGATCTCACATCAGGGGGAACGGCCCCCCGTTCGTACCGGTTCGCAGGTAGACTACACAGCGCATACATTTGCGGGTATATTTGTAGCCGGTGAACTGAGAGCCGGACACCCGGTGAACGCAACGCTGCCCAGGCAAAGGACACACAGCATGAAGATCCCTTTTTTTCACGTCGATGCTTTCACAAAAGAGGCATTCCGGGGAAACCCGGCGGCCGTCTGTTTCCTGGAGGCCTGGCTCGATGATCAGACACTGCTGAACATCGCAGCCGAGAACAATCTCTCCGAAACAGCCTTTCTCGTGCCCAAGTCGTCCGGGCGCTACGGGCTTCGCTGGTTTACGCCGACACTGGAGATGGACCTTTGCGGCCACGCCACCCTGGCCAGCGCCTTTGTCCTCTTCAACCATTACGATCAAGGGCTGACGACACTGGACTTCGAAACGGCCAGCGGGGTGCTGACGGTCGAGAAATCGGATGATCTTCTCGCCATGGACTTCCCTGCCAGAAAGGCGGCTCCCAGCAAAGTCTCACCGATATTGGCCGAAGCCCTGGGCGTCGCACCGGTGGCGGTGTTCCAATCGTGGGATCTCATGGCCGTCTTTGAAACGGATTCGGTCATTGCGAACATGGCTCCGGACATCGAAAAGATAGGACGGCTCGATGCCTTCGCGGTCATTGTGACGGCCCCCGGACGGGAGGTCGACTTCGTCTCCCGCTTCTTTGCACCCAAGGCGGGCGCACCGGAGGACCCGGTCACAGGCTCCGCGCATTGCACCCTCATTCCCTACTGGGCGGAGCGCCTGGGCAAAAAAGAACTGCACGCCCGGCAGCTGTCGAGTCGCGGGGGAGAACTTTTCTGCCGACATCTCGGGGAGCGCGTCCGGATTGCCGGACACGCCGTGCTCTTTGCACAAGGTGAGATCCACCTTTGAGTGTGGCGGCCGGTGCCTTCCTGACAGGCCAATGCTTTTTGCTGCCACTTCGCTGAATTCATAAAATTGACTGACAGTATTTTGTCGCCGGTATATTGGCTCGATTTGCCGAATTCTTTCCTGCCAGACTGGACAAGGATCTGATTATAATGTAGATTCCTGATGTGATTGCCTGTCGTATACAAATTCCCGTCATTCGTGCTGCGGGACGGTTCTGTGCGGCCCCGCGGTTATCTTCTGTAAAGATCATCTCAAGAACGCACATACAGAGGGGTACGCTTACGCTATCCCGGGTGGAAACAGGTCGTGATCCCCCAGATACGAGATTATGACCGAAAAAAGCTATGCCTGGGATTCAGCGGAGTATGCGAAACATTCCGCCGTGCAGTATGCCTGGGCCCTTGAACTGATCGGCAAATTGAATCTCAAAGGCAATGAGTCGGTTCTCGATATCGGCTGCGGTGATGGACGAGTCACCCTGGCCCTGACGGAACAAGTGCCACAGGGTGAGGTTCTCGGTATTGACAGCTCGGAAGGCATGATCGCACTGGCGCAACAACGCCTGCGCGAATCAGGCTACCGCAACGCGGCTTTTGCCGTCACCGATGCAAAGGCGTTACCTTTTGACAACCGGTTCGACGTCGTATTTTCCAATGCGGCTCTGCACTGGACCCAAGACCATCGGGCCGTATTAAAAGGGGTGGAGAAAAGTCTGAAGCCGTCGGGACGCTTGTTGATGCAGATGGGTGGCCGGGGCAACGCCCAGGCGCTGATCGAGGTCATCGACAAGGTCCTCGCAAAGGGAAAATGGCGGATCTATTTCGACGGGTTCAGCTTTCCCTACGGATTCTATGGTGTGCAGGAGTACACGCCGTGGTTGCTGCAGGCCGGTTTGCAGCCGACCCGGGTTGAACGTATTCGAAAGACCATGCGGCAGAAAGGAAGGGCGGGGCTGGCCGGATGGATTCGCACCACCTGGCTGCCCTACACGCAGCGGGTTCCAGAACCGCTCAGAGAAACGTTTATCTCTGAGGTTGTTGACGAATACGTGAAAGAATACTCCCTGGATCCTGAGGGCGATGTTCGTCTAGACATGATACGACTCGAAGTGGAAGCGGTCAAAGGACCGATGGATGCCTAGCCCGAATATTGCACAAGCTCCAACCGGCGAATATTTGCTGCCCCTTTGACGTCTAATTAGAGGTGCAGGGGGATTGCAGAGGTTATCTGGACGCAACGAGCAACGATTCGAGCGTTGCGCCATCATACAGTGGAGGGTTGCACCACATCCCAATAACCCCTTTCTATAGAAGGAGGGAAGAGCCATGCACAGAAACACACGAAACCTATTCCTGTTGCTCGCCATTGTGGCAGCCGTGGGCCTGATCTTTTCGGGGCCGGCCGGGGCCAAGGTCGAAGGGGATACAATCACCTTCGGG
>CALZGC010000215.1 GCA_945786985.1 uncultured Nitrospirota bacterium
AATGCAAATTGCACATAGAAAACAGCGAAGACCCTGGTTTTCCTTTGTGCCCTTTGTGTCCTCGTAATGAGACAGCTTTTCGCCTTTACCGAGAAGTGGTTTTCTCTGCGTCCTCCACACAACGGGAAATTAAGAATAGTAAATAGAAAATAGGAAAGACTCTTTGCTTTTCCTTTGTGACCTTTGTGGTGAGCAAGGTTCTTCGAAGGTATTTTTCGGTCCTTGATCTACGCACAGAAGGTTGTATTAAGAGCACTGGCTGCAGAACCCACAGCGACCCCCTATGCTGCAGTTTATCTCCAGGCCCATGGAATCAGCCAAAGCACCATGCAGAAGGGGCTGGACCGCCTCTTAGACCGTGATTTGTTCGAGAGAGAAGACGGCACTACCTATCGCTTGGTTGATCAGATTCTTGGCCGATGGCTGAATGATTATTTTGTAGGATAGCCCTATTGCATGAGTCAATCTACTGCGAGGCCGGACAGTCTGCCACGCTGCGTTACAGAAGATTTTCTGCCCATGGCCTGTGGCGCCTCTAGTATCTCTGGGGCCACTCATGACGATCACGCATACAATATCCGGGCTAGGTTTAGATGCACGCAGAATTGACAGGTTGAAGAATCTTCGTTAAAAATATCGGTATAGGTTTGAATCCGCGTGACACCCGTTTGTACGGAGAAAGGTGCCAGGGGGCGCCTTTCCGGGGGAATCTATCCATGCACTTTGACGCCTACGATCAGGAAGACTTCTTCGATGAAATCTTCGATTCGAAGGGGCAGCCCCGTCCGGGAGCCGACCTTTTGGTAGCCAAGATTGAATCGCTGTCCTGGGAGGCGATTGCTCAGCGTCAAGCGGCCGCGGAACAGGCCCTTCTCAAGGCCGGAGTGACCTTCAACGTCTATGGTTCTGAGGGAGGTACGGAACAGATCTTCCCCTTCGATGCGGTCCCCCGAATCGTAGAGAGCCGCGAATGGGAGATGATCGAAGCGGGTCTGAAACAGCGCATCTATGCGCTCAACCTCTTTATCCACGACATTTACCACGAGCGCAAAATAGTTGCCGATGGAATCATTCCTGAAGAGATCATCCTGTCGGCGGGCGCCTACCGGCAAACTTGTGCCGGTTTGAATCCTCCCCGAGGTATCTGGTGCCACGTGATCGGTACCGACCTGGTTCGGGACCGTGACGGCCAGTACTACGTGCTCGAGGACAACCTGCGGTGCCCCTCGGGCGTCTCCTATGTTCTGGAAAATCGCCAGGTGATGAAACGGACCTTTCCCCAGGTCTTTGAGGAGGCGAGGGTGCGCCCTGTCTCCGACTATCCCAGCCACCTGCTGGAGACGCTCGAGTCTCTGGCGCCCGACTCGGTCGACCGGCCCACCGTGGGGGTGCTCACGCCGGGGATTTACAATTCGGCCTATTTCGAGCATTCCTTCCTGGCCAAGCAGATGGGGGTGGAACTGGTGGAAGGGCGGGACCTGGTGGTGGTGGACGGCCGGGTGATGATGCGGACCACCAAGGGTTTTGAACGAATCGATGTTATTTACCGCAGGGTGGACGACGACTTTCTCGATCCTGTCGTGTTTCGTCCCGACTCATACCTGGGCGTTCCCGGGTTGATGGAAGTCTATCGTTCCGGCCGTCTCGGGCTGGCCAACGCACCGGGAACGGGCGTGGCCGACGACAAGGCCGTGTATGCCTACGTGCCAAAGATCATCCGTTACTACCTGGGCGAGGATCCGGTCATTCCCAATGTTCCGACTCATGTTTGCTGGGATCCAAAGGAACTGGAGTACGTCCTGGGAAATCTGGACCAGCTCGTTGTGAAGGCGGCCAACGAATCGGGTGGGTACGGGATGCTGGTCGGTCCCCATGCCACCCCGGCGGAGCGAACCGAGTTCGCTGAGCGGATCCGCGCCAACCCCCGAAACTATATTGCCCAGCCGACGCTGGCCCTGTCGCGGGTGCCGGTCATGGTGGACAATCACTTTGAAGGTCGCCACGTGGATCTTCGGCCCTACATTCTGTACGGCAAGGAGATCTATGTCCTCCCCGGCGGTCTCACACGGGTTGCCCTGCGCAAAGGGTCGCTGGTGGTTAACTCGTCCCAGGGAGGTGGAAGCAAAGACACCTGGGTGCTGTCAGGAGACGAATCCAAAGACTGATCAGTGAGGAGAGGAAAGATCCATGCTGAGCCGGGTTGCCGATTCCCTTTATTGGATCAGCCGCTACATGGAACGGGCCGAAAATGTGGCGCGCTTTGTCGATGTCAATATCCACATGTCCCTGGACATTCCTGGTGATTCGGGGGCCCAGTGGCAGCCGTTGGTGGCTGCTTCGGGAGACCGGGAAATCTTCGAGGCGCTGTATGGTGACGCGACCCAGGACAATGTGATCCGCTTTCTAACCTTTGACGGGGAGAACCCCAATTCTATACTGTCGTGTGTACGGACGGTGCGGGAGAATGCCCGGTGGATCCGCCAGTTTATTACCCTGGAGATGTGGGAACGGATCAACGAGTTCTATCTGATGATGGAACAGGCTGCCATGGAGAAGATGGACCGCCATGCCGCCCACGATTTTCTCGAGGATGTGATGATGGCCTCTCAGCTCTTTTCCGGGATTACCGATGCCACCATGTCCCATGGCGAGGGCTGGCATTTCTGCCGGCTGGGGCGCATGCTCGAAAGGGCCGACAAGACGTCCCGGATTCTGGACGTCAAGTACTTCCATCTTTTTCCATCCCCCGACTTTGTGCAAACTCCCTTTGACGACATTCTATGGGCGGCGGTTTTACGATCCATCAGCGCCCTGGAGATGTACCGCAAGCAGCATCATCAGATCACGCCCGCGTCGGTGCTCGATTTCCTCATACTGGATCGGGAGTTTCCCAGAGCCATTCATCATTGTGCCATCGTCACCGAGGAGTCGCTTCGGGCCATATCGGGGACGCCGGGCGCAACGTTTCAGAATCGGGCGGAGCGGCTTCTCGGGAAGCTGCGTTCCGAATTGGATTACACACAGGTGGAAGAAATTATCGAAGGCGGCGTCCACGAATTCCTCGATGGGATGCAGGGCAGGCTCAACGCCGTGGGCGCTGCGGTGCAGGAAACCTATTTTGCCCTCAGACCCGTGGACGGTACTTCAGGAGGGCGTGAACAGGGGACGGCGGAATGACATTCTGTCTGGGTATGCGGACCCGCGAAGGACTGGTGGGGATATCGGACACCCGGGTGACCTCGGGAAATGAAATGATTACAGCGGGGAAAGTGGCCGTATTCCATAAAGACGGGGGCTGCTTCTTTCTCATGACCTCGGGGCTCCGTTCCGTGCGGGACAAGGCGCTGACCTACTTCAAGGATCAAATGAGCGCCCGGGAAACACCTGTGGATCGTCTCTTCCAGGCCGTGAACCTGCTGGCCGATCAGATCCGGCAGGTGGCAACGGAAGATAAGGAACCCCTGTTAGAGAGCGGGCTTCAATTTGACATTCACTGCCTCGTGGGAGGACAGATGAGCCATGATGAGGAGCATACACTCTACCTCGTCTACCCCCAGGGGAACTGGGTCGAGGTAGGGAAAGGGACACCCTATCAGATCATCGGGGTGCCGGGCTACGGGAAACCGGTCCTGGACCGCACCTTACACTTCAACGACCCCCTGTTCTTTGCCCTGAAGGTGGGATACCTGGCTTTCGACTCCACCCGGATCAGCGCCGCCGACGTCGATTTCCCTCTGGACGCCGTGCTCTATCGGAAGGACAGTTTCCAGATCGTGGAACACCGGTTCCAAACGAATGAAGTGGCCCATATCTCCGAGTGGTGGGATCTGCGACTTCGGGACAACATCAAGGAGCTGCCCTCCGAGTGGATCGAAGAGGTCATTGGGAAACTTCAGTCCCGGGGCGCGGAAGACAACGACATTACCTGAGAGCAGACTATCATGTGGTTCACTATTTCTCATCGGATACAGTACACCTATTCCCGGTCCGTCTTTCCGGAGCCCCTCACGTTACGGTTTCGTCCCCGATGTGACAGCGCCCAGCGTCTTGCGGCATTCAGTATGGAAATTAATCCGCCGCCGGCGGGCTTCACCGAATGGCGTGATGCCGAGGGGAACGACTCGGCACTGGCGTGGTTCAGCGGGACCACCGATTCTCTCGAGGTCGCGGCACGAGCCGAGGTGGAGGCGCTGAGACATGAGCCTTTTGACTTTCTCCTGACCGACCCGGGCGTGCAGACGCTTCCTGCGCGGTATGACGAAGCGCTTGCTGCCGTTCTCGCCCCCTGCCGCGTTGACCGGATGACGCCGGGAATATCAAAACTGGCAGAACAGATCCGTGAGGAGATCGGCGGAGAGACAGTCGGGTTCCTTTCGGCGTTGACCACGCGATTGTATGAGACCTGCGAGGTGGTAGTGCGAGAGACCGGAGACCCAATGGCACCGGAGGAAACGCTCGCCGGGAAGCGAGGCTCCTGCCGGGATCTGGCGGTTCTCTTTAATGCGCTCTGCCGATCCATGGGGTTGGCGTGTCGATTTGTAAGCGGCTACCAGGCGGGAGACCGGAATCAAGAAAAGCGATACCTTCACGCCTGGTCCGAAGTCTACCTTCCCGGCGCCGGATGGCGCGGCTATGACCCCACCCTTGGTCTTGTCGTGGCCGATCAACACGTGGCCGTGACGGCCAGTCACGCACCCGAGTTCGCGGGACCCCTGGGGGGCACGTTTCGGGGGACCGGCGTCGAAGCATCGATGGCGGTGGATCTCGAAATCGAAACCCGGCCGTGACTCACTACCGGGAGCATTAAATAACTCGCATAGGACATTCGTGCCTCCTCACTCCCAACTTCGTCTCCCCGTCCGCACAGAGAGGGCTGAACTCGTATCAGAGTAGAGATTTCACATTCCCCAACCGTCTCGGCGTCACCGCCATGAAACTTCCAAAGGCTCAGGCCTCCATTAGAGTCAAGGTCTTTAGCCCGAATATTGCCTGAGTCAATCTATTACGAGGCCGGACTTGTCACGGCGTAGCATTCTGCGAAGACGGATAGCCCGCCACATGCGGCGTTACAGAAAATGTTCTGCGCCTTGCCTGTGGCGCCTCTAGCACCTCTGGGGCCTCTCATGACGATCACCCGTGCCATATTCGGGCCAGCGGGTGCTTGGGCATCCCCTGGAGGTTCCCGGGGAGACACACGTGTCGCCCGTTTCAATCCAGTATCATCAAGGGCGACCCGTGCGTCGCCCCGACTGATCTACTTCTGCTTCCTCTCCCTCTTCTTCCGCTCGTTGGCGTCGAGATATTTCTTCCGCAGACGGATTGATTTCGGCGTTACCTCGACCAGCTCGTCATCATCGATATACTCCAGCGCTTGTTCCAGCGACAGAATGGTCGCCGGCGTCAGCCGGACGGCCTCGTCGCTGCCTGAAGCACGTACGTTGGTCAGCTTCTTCCCTTTACAGGCATTGATCACCAGATCGTTCTCCTTGGAATGCTGGCCGATGATCATCCCCTCGTAGACCTCAATGCCGGGGCCTATAAACAGGGTGCCGCGATCCTGCAGGTTGAACAATGAATAGGCAACCGACTTGCCGGCGTCCATGGAAATCAGCACCCCGTTCTTTCGGCCGGTGATCGGCCCCTTATAGGGCGCGTACTCATGAAAGGTGTGATTCATGAGCCCGGTGCCGCGGGTTTCGGTCAAGAACTCGGTCCGGAAACCAATCAGACCACGGGCGGGGATAATAAACTCGATCCGGTTGGTGCCGTTGAACGGCTGCATCGAAACCATCTCGGCTTTACGGGTGCCGAGCTTTTCGATCACCGTTCCCTGATACTCTTCCGGCACATCGATCGACAAGTATTCCATCGGTTCGCATCGCTGACCGTCGATTTCACGGAAGATGACCTCCGGCTTGGAAACGGACATCTCGAAGCCTTCACGGCGCATGTTCTCGATCAGGATCGACAGGTGCAGTTCGCCGCGCCCGGAGACCTTGAAGTTGTCGGTGCTGTCGGTCTCTTCGACACGCAGTGAAACGTTGGTGCGCAGCTCCGTCATCAACCGCTCGCGGATATTCCGCGAGGTGACCAACTTCCCTTCCCGACCCGCAAAGGGGGAGTTGCTGACCATGAAGTTCATCGACAGGGTCGGCTCGTCGATCGCCATATAGGGAAGGGCCTGAGGAGTCTCGGCGCAGGCCAGGGTTTCGCCGATCCCCAATTCCTCGAACCCGGCGATCGTGACGATATCCCCTGCCAACGCCTCTTCGATTTCGATCTGCTGCAGCCCCTGATAGCCGAGCAGCTTGGTGATCCGGCCGTTCTTGACGCTACCCTCCTTATCGATCCAGGCAACCGTCTCCCCCGACTTGACCCGGCCGTTGAAGATTTTGCCGGTGGCGATCCGGCCGATAAACTTGTTGTAAGCGATATGGGTGACGAGAAGCTGGAAGGGCGCATCGACGTCGACCTGCGGCGGATCGACCCGCCTGCGGATCATCCGGAACAACGGCTCCAGATTGTCCGACTCATCCTCCAAGTCATTCTTGGCGATGCCGTTTTTGGCACTAGCGTAGACGATCGGGAAATCGAGCTGATCCTCGTTGGCGTTCAGTTCACAGAAAAGGTCGAAGACCATATCGACCACGGCTTCCGGCCGGGCACCGGGACGGTCGATCTTGTTGATGACCACGATCGGCTTCAGACCGATGTCGAGAGACTTCTTCAGCACGAAACGGGTCTGCGGCATGGGGCCGTCGAAGGCATCAACCAGCAGCAGCACCGAATCGACCATTTTCAGAATCCGCTCCACCTCGCCGCCGAAGTCGGCGTGGCCCGGAGTATCGACAATATTGATTTTCAGATCGCCATGCTGGACCGAGAGATTTTTCGACAAAATGGTGATCCCCCGCTCCTTTTCCAGGTCGCTACTGTCCATCACCCGTTCGGTGATCGCCTGATTCTCCCGAAACACCCCGGACTGAATCAGCATGGCATCGACCAGAGTGGTCTTGCCGTGGTCGACGTGAGCGATAATGGCTATGTTACGAATCTTCTCCGACATCAACCAAATCCCTTATAAACCATCAAAAAGCAAAAAGGGGACAAGGTCCCCTTCTGGGCGCTCCGGAATGCAAAAAGGGGAGCATCTCCACCTGTCCCCATTTAAGGTCTGTTGTATAGCAGAACAAGAAGAATTGGTCAAGAGGGCGTGTGAAAAAAGTAGCCTGTCATTTTATGCGGTCTTTTGGGGTCATTCCAAATTGAGATCGATCGCTTTCTTCAAAAGGTCATTCTCCATCTTGGCCTTCCTTAAGGCCTTCTCCAACAGCCGTATCCGCTGATATTCGGCCACAGCACTCTCAATCTCTGTGATCGCTTTGACATCGGAGTGTGCCTTCCCCTTAAATTTCCCTTCACGAAATTCCTTCTTCCAGCGCGAAAGCGTAACCGGGTGAATATGCAAAGCAGTGGCCACATCCTGGGTCTGGATGTCAGGATGATTGGCCATCTTCACCGCCGTCAGCTTAAATTCATTGCTGTACCGATGTTTCTTCATCCTGCCTGTCTCGTCGTGTTTTCTATATTATTCTCTTCTGGGGCACCCCCTCGGCTAGGTAAATGTGTCGGCTTAATTGGCGAAGGTGCTTGGTGTCCCGATCACGGGGAGTTATGCCTTGTTCTTCGGCATACGTTTCCGATCCCTCGTGAATGAACTTCCATAATCGATCCTCATCCGCCTCAATCCACTCAACGGGCCTCAGCTGTCGGGTCTCCACGCATCACCATTGCCACGGGCGGACGAAGCCGGGTGACGCGCGGTCATTTTTCGTCCATGGGATAACCCGAAGCCTCCCATTCCTTCCAGCCGCCTTTCAGGGCATATACCTTTTCGTACCCGAGTTCTTTGAGCTCGAGTGCCACACGGACACTCGTATCCTCGTCGGGTCAGGCACAGTACATTACGATTTCCCTGTCCTTCGGGTAGGGCGACCAGAAGTTCACGTCCATGGGATTCTCCCGGACAGCCCCTCTGATCTTTCGCACGCTGTTGTCGTAGTCCTTCGGAATACGGACGTCCACGATCGTCAGAGCAGCATCCCCCAGCCTCGCCTTGAGCTGCTCCTTTGTCATTCTCGGGATATCTCCCGAGCTTGACGGTCCGTTGGTCGCGCATCCCAGGCCAACGCTCACCGCCAAGACCGCCATCGTCAGCAGCCTCCATAAATTCATCGGGATTTCATCTCCTCTGGCATGTCGTTTTCGCGGGGGCCTGCCGTGCCCCCTTCATTTGCCGAAGGGACAGACCGGTAACCAGCATTTTTCGCAATGCAGGCACATCCAGCCCAAGCCCGGCGCCCGCCCATAGGCCACGCGAACCATGGCCCCGGGCAGAACCGGATAGCCATAGTGGACGTCATGCCCGCCCGGGTTCCTGATCGCAAACCGCGTCACGTCATCAGGTGCCCGAGGCTAGAGGCCGTGACCGACCGAAGCACGTCGGTGACGCACCACTCAATCTCTACAAAAGGATATCGTTTTCAGCGCGTTATCTCCTCACCACAATCTTGGCTTAGGGCTCGCTCAGAAATACATTCACATTTTCGCATCCCGTCTTCGGGCCATCTTTCGTCGCGTCTCAATCGCAAAATCCTCGAATTAGCGCTGCTAGTCCTGCGGTCTTGCTCAATCGGCGCAACAAAATCTGACCCAAATACGGGCGTGAATTCTGTGAATCTATTTTTGAGCGAACCCTTAGGCGTCAGAAATATACGCGTCGATATTTTCTTTCTCGAATTCGATGAAGTTCCCGGTAATTTTTGCTATTTCCCGGTAGAACGACAGCTCAGCGTTAGAAACGACCTCACTGCAGAACCGGGGGACCCATTTTATGAGATGATCGTCAATGAACATCTTCTCCATCTTCAAACAGTACAGCGCCTTGTCACGGTCCCCTTCTGCCCACGCGTCCCTTTCTCTTTCAATCACTTTCTGCATGAACTCAAATTCGACCGAGATATGGTCGGGCAGTGCGGCAAAATCATCTTTGTATTGAAGTCCCGCCGTTTCAATGAACTTCTTTACCTCAACGGTAGAAGCGCCCCAGAACTTCCCCCAGTCCCCATCAGTTCTTCTTTCATGATGGATCGATTCATAAGGAGGAATGTGTTTCCCGGGGCCCATGAAAAGCCTTGTGTACTCCACCGCAAGGTCTTCGATCATATCTTCATCTTTTCGGGCGAAGAACTCATCGCCTAAATTCGCCCCCAGGTCAGACAGGACGCCCCGGAACGGCGGCGTCCTTATCTGACTCAGGAGGTCTGGGACAAGTTCCTGCCGGTAGATACCGGCCAGAAACCCATAAACATTGATCCTCTGATCAGCCAGTGCAACACTCTTCTTGTTCTTGGCGTTCATCGCACTGTCCATCCGTTAAGCCTTCTTAACCGTCACGACCGTATCGTTCCAACGCTGGAATCCGCTGAGACGGTCCCCCCAGTTCGGGATGACCTGGTTGGGGTGCGAGCCGTGCCACTTCCAGTGGATGTTCTTGTCATCCGGATCACTCCTGCCCTCAGGTGCCTTGTTCCCGGACGCATACCTACCGTACTGGATGTGTCCCATATGATGGGCTATGTGGATATGCCCCGGCTGTGCGTTCTCTGTCACGTGCGCATAGGACGTCATCTCAGCGATCGGGGACTTGACCTTGATCTTATCGCCGTCACTGATTCCCCTCTTGCCTGCATCCTTCGGGTTGATCCAGGCATGGTTGTTCGGGTAGATCTCCGTCAGCCACTTGTTGTTCTGGGTACGTGAATGGGTCTGAACGCAGACCTTGTAGGTGGTAAGATGCATATCATCCGAACCCATGTTCTTCTGATTCGGTGCCGGCATCCACTCGGGAAGGGCATTGTACCCTGCATCCACGAGAATCTGTGACCAGAGTTCCATGTAGCCGGACTTGTTGACCTTGTCGGGCCCGAATCCCTTGTAGGCGATGTCTCCCATCTTCGTGGCCACATAGCCCTTGTACGCATACTTCGTACCGTAGTAGCCCTTCTGCTTGGCCTCGTCTTCGCTATGGGCCTTGGATGCCTTCCAATGCCACCAGACGCCGGCCAGATTGTCAAAGAGGACATCGTCACCGAAGTACGAACAGATCGCTTCCGGGTCCTTCAGGTCTTCATAGACGGACCCGCCTACCTTGCAGACCTGTTTCTTCGGGTCCAGAATCACCTCCTTGTAGGAGAAGTAATGCGTCTTGCCCGCGTTCCAGACACCCTCCTTGGCCATGTACGCCCAACCGCCTGCCTCTTTGACCCCGGGGGTCATGTCCACGGACTGCTGCACGTACTCTTCCTTGGTCTTGTAATTCGTCTTCATACCGAGGCGATTGACGACCTCAATCATGACATCTCCGAAATCCCGTGCTTCGCCCAGGGGTTTCACGAGGGCCTGCCGGATGTAGTACTCACCGGTCTGAGTCGGATCGACCATGTCTTCCCAGTCAAACCTCTCCAGATAGGTTGCGTCCGGAAGGATCATGTCTGCAAAATGCGTGGAATCACCATAGGACGTGTCGCAGGAGATCACAAAGGGAAGCAGGCTTTCGTCTTTCAGAACAGCTTCATTCTCAGCCCAGTTGCCGTTGGCGAAATAAGGCGTGTAACAGTACCAGACGGCCAGATCAAACGTGCCGGGACCCTTTGCCTTGATCCTGGACAGCACCTGATGGCTCGCATGGTGCGTCGGGAAGGGGTAAGACTCGGGCTCACCCTTTGGCGCGCCGTCAAAGATGTCTTTCACCTTCTTTGTTTTGGCCTTCGGGACTTTTGCGGACTTCCATCCGGCTCCAACCGCCTTGCAATTGGTTCCAGGGGCATCGACATTCCCTGTTAAGGACGAGAGAACCTGGCGGGCCCGTTCAGAGTCGCATCCGTTATAGTTTGTGACAGCCCCCCTGTATGCGATCAGGACCGCTGGTTTCGTCGTCGCAAATTCGACGGCAATTTTCTCGATCGTTGAGGCCGGCACACCGCTGATCTTCTCTGCCCACGCAGGGGTATAGTTGGCGTAGTGCTTCTTCAGCGCCGCTATCTTGTTTGCGACCGTGTCATCGTGTTTCGGCGTGCACTTGCAAAATTTCAGGAACTCCTCGCCGTCTCCCTTGTAGAGGCCCTTGTCAAGAACCACCTTTGTCATGGCGAGCACGACTGCCATGTCGGTACCCTGTTTGATCGGTATCCATTCATCGGACTTTGCAGCGGTGTTGGACATCCTCACATCAAAGGTCTTCATCGGGACGCCGCGGTCAATCTTTGCATGCATGATCCTGTGGGCAACGGACATATGGTTCGTGTGGGTCTCCAGGATGTTGCTTCCCATAATGAGCATGTATTTGGTGTGATCAATATCCCAGTTGTCAAAGTGTCCGCCCCAGGTCATCTCCTGAGCTGTCCACTTGGCGGACTCACAGACACCGGTATGGTTGCCGATCGAGCCTGTGCCCGTGGCTTTGACCAAACCGCCGATGAGCTTGCCGGAGCTTGCCTTCATCCTTCCGTAATGGAAAAGGAACTTCTCAGGATGTCCGGCATCCCGAAGTTTCTTGATCCTCCCTGTCAGCTCGGAAATCGCCTCGTCCCAGGATATCCTCTTCCATTTGCCCGAGCCGCGGGGCCCGGTTCTCCTCATGGGGTACAGGATCCTGTCCGGGTCATAGACCGAAGTAAGACCCCCCTGCCCCCTGGCGCAGATGTGCCCCTGGCCTCTAATGGATTTCGGGTGGCCTTCGAGTTTGACGAGCCTCCCGTCCTCCACAAAGCCGATCATGGAGTCCCTGCTCACACACTGCCAGCAGGCTGAGGGGATCGCCTTGCGCTCCTTGCCGGTTGCCGGCGAGAAATCCCTGCCGGTCTGCGTTGCTACGGTTCCTGCAAGGGCCTCAGACTCAAAACCCTTGCCTGCCGCCAGAACCGCTCCGCTGGCAGCAGCAAATTTCATAAAGTTACGTCGCGTGATTGTTGACATTTTTACCCCCTTACTTTTCAAGAAGTTGCCATACGTTCCCTGGAGCCTATAAGATCCTGTCCCGATATTCTGCCTCCCTCTTAGCCTGGTCCTTGTGATCAAATGTGTAGTGACTCAGGATTCCGTCAGGGTCAATATAGAACACGTGCGGTGCCGTTTTTTCATCGGGCAGGAGTGTGGTCTTCTTTCGGCTCTTGTCCAGATTGAACTCCTTGATCAGTTTCGAGACCTTGCTGTTCGGGTCGTTCATGTCACCGAATGTCCGGGTACCGTGCGGGCAACCCTGCACACAGGACGGTTCAATGCCCTGGTCAACACGATGATCGCAGAAGGTACACTTGCCGATTCCCTCATCAGCTTCCTTGTTCGGCTTGTCCAGCTTTACCGAGGGATCGATATATCTCACACCATAGGGACATGCCTTGAGACACTTGTAACAGCCGATGCAGAGCGAGTTGTCGAAGAGAATCATGCCGTCGGGACGCTTATAGGTGGCGCCGGTCCTGTAGCGTACCCCGTCCATTGTCATCCTCTTTCCGCTCTTCGCTTCAGGACACATCTCCACGCATGGTGGAACATCCGATTCTTGTCCCTTTGTTCCCACCTCTCCTGCGCAGTGGTTACAGAGCCTTGGCACGAAAGCCCTCCGGTTCTTGGGAAACGTTCCCCAATCCACTGTCTTGATGACCGCGCGCCACCTTCCGAGAGGCACGTTGAATTCCGACTTGCAGGAAACGGTACATGTCCTGCAACCGACGCACCTCCTGAGATCGACGACAAAGGCCCACCTCTCTTTTGCCTTTTTGGCAGCCGATACCTCAGAGACTGGAAGGACACTTGTAGCAGCCACTCCGAGGGCAACAGCGCCGGCGCCTTTCAACACATCGCGCCTGGACTTAGAGTACTTCTCACTCATAACAACCTCCTTCCGCAAGCTCAGATACTGTTACTAAAATTGATTGACCCCCCTTTTCCGGCGAGTCAACCACTCCCCGCACTCCATTCATGATGCGATTATTCATCACCTCCTTCTAGAGCATCAATAGCGTCTTCAAAGTTGCCAAAGGCAACGTCAATGAGTATGATCGAGTACTTCTTGTTGTGAGCCCCGTTCCCGTTTCTCACAACGTTCAGGGTATCCTGCCCCTTCTTAAATAGGTCCATCACTTTTTTCATCTTTTGATCAGGGACCTTGCCCTCAGCCTTCTCAATGGCATCCTTTGCCTCCTGCTCCACTTCCTCGACGGCGTCCACTTCTTCCTTAATTTTATCTTTCCACTCTTTGAGCATTGATTCATGGCGTTTTGTATGGCAGTCGACACATGCCTTGTGGCCCGCCCTTTTCACTTCCGCGCCCTTTTCGTCGTGCTCAAACTTCATATGGCAGCCCAGGCAATTTGTTTTTACGTCATGCATCAGGGCAGGTGTGGTCTCGACATCTTCCAGGGCATTGCCTGCCAGAAGCTTTTGCTGCAAGATGTGTGTATTTCGATGGCACGCTGAGCAATCCTCCACTGCCACCTTGAGGTAAGTCGTATCCTTCTTATGTTCTATTGGCTCATGGCACTCGAAACAGCGGGCGTTCTTCTCAGCAACATGCGCCTTGTGCATGGGTTCCAGTTTTCCCGCCTTCTCCATCAATTCCTTTTCACCGTCATGGCAGTTCAGACACTTGACCTGACTCACCGTACCCTGACCGTTTATGTTTCCAAGATGACAGCTCCAGCACGGCACCTTCGCCTCTTCGAGTGTTTTATGAGTGATGGGCTTCTCTTCCTCCTCCCCAGCCTTCTTCTCAGCCTTTTCAGTCTTCTGTTTCTGAAGCGGTTTTGTCGGGATCTCGTGACACAGGTCGCATTTGGAAAGGCCTTCGTTGAACTTCTTATTTCCAAAGTGGCAGAGGTTGCAGCTATCTTTTGATACCTCGAAATGCTTCTTTTCGGTCTCCCGTTGATGACAGGTCGCACAGTGCATCACATCGCCTTTGACCCACTTCGTCTTGTCATAATGTCCTTTATGGACAAAGTTAACGACCCCCTTTGATTTATCGTCTTTTTCGTATTCCGCGTACTTGATCTTCTTTTCCCAGTACTCGCTTTTTTTGTCCTCACCACCGGTCTTCGGATGACATTTGGAGGTTGTGCAGCTGTTGTCATCTATCTTCGGTCTTCTAAGAATCGTTGAGTCATCCATGTTAAGGATCGTCACCAGTCTTGACACGACCTCCAGCTCTGTCTTCATCTGATCGATTTCCGATTTTCCCCTTTCGGCGGCCCCTTCATCTGCAGGGATTTTCCGGTGTTCGCTCATCTTAATGCCATATTTTTCCGGAGGATAGTGACATTGCGCGCAGGGAACCTCCTTGTGTTTACCCGCTTTCCATGACGCGTGTGCCTTTTTGACGATTTTGGGATAGGTCAGTATATGGCAGTAACCGCAGAAAAACTGTGATTTTCTGAATTCAGGCTCACCCTGGGAGTATGAGGATTCAGGAGAGATGACCGCTAAGAATATAGCAGCTATACAGATAGATACCGCCTTCTTGATCATCAAACTATCTCCCTTCATCTTCCTCTTCATCTTTCTCTTCATTTTGGCTTCCATGGACAAAGTAGGGTTTAGGCATATCCGCCTTTTTGGCC
>CALZGC010000216.1 GCA_945786985.1 uncultured Nitrospirota bacterium
ACCGCCTGTTTTCAGGGATCGTTCAGAACGGGGGTGCGGCATGGAAAACCGCAAAGTTAAGAGGAAGAATGTTTTGTTCTCGTTGCACTATGCTCGCGAAGAGGACCGTGTCGGCGAAGAAGGCCGGGACGCCACGGTCATGGACATCAGCGACCGGGGGATCCGGTTTGAAACGATCGAAAGACTCCCGGTCGGAACGAGACTGAAACTGAAGTGCGATCACGATGAAAAGCCGCCGGAAGGACACACGGTGGGAGAGGAAGGGGTTGTGGTATGGAGCATTCAGCCGGAACCGGACGTTCCCCTGTTTCTGGTCGGTCTGAAATACGTGTAAATGGAGGCCATGCCCGGCCGAGAACCCCCGCTTCGCAGCCCGCGGCCTGCTTCAGCGCTCTCCGGGTGCGGAACGGCTGATCGCTTTGGTCTTGTAGTTTACCCCCGATGTGGCCACATCGGAAATCAGGAGAAACACACCCGCCAGCAGCATCGTGATACCGAAAACGCCCAAGGCGAGTTTGGGACTTCGAAACAGCAGAATACCGAACAGTACCGCCAGCACGGCGCAAGCGGCGAGATTTGCCTGGACAAAGGCAACGGCCGTCTGTATCAGCAGGTTCAGATCCATCGCCACTCCTTCTCCGCGCCCCCATCTTTGCGGAACGCCCATCAAATCAGCGAACCCAACCGGTGGACCGAACGGATGTCATCGGGGTCCCCTCCTCTTTCGTCTCTGCCAATATCATAGCACAGCCGGTAAAAAGGGCGCGGAGAAAGACAGGCCGATCTCCGAACAGAGCCTAATGTTTCAGGTGAGGTATAATTCGTAACTTACTGATATTTATCATATAATTCATTAGAAATTACGTGTCTTATCCTCCTCCGAACCGTGCGGCGGCATGCCCCTTCCCGCTGTCGTTTTACGTGTCCCGGAAATCGTGCTATCCTGAACGTAACCTTATCAGAAGACACAGAAAATGCCGACGCAGAGGGGTATCTCCGTGCGCAAGTGCGGTGAAAGACAGGACACCCCGAAAGGACCGGCTGCATCATGGGATACAGACTGGACAACCTGATCGGTTTTCTATATCAGAGGGCGAGGCTCGTTCGTCACAAGGACGGTCTAATACCGGAGATCGATCTCATCGGCCCCATCATGCTGCCGAAAGTCTGCGTGGTGCGCGCTCTGGTGGACAGGATGATGCCCGGACAGCAGATCATCCTGAGAAGCACCGATCTGGAGATGCCATGGGAGATGGAGCACATGTGCAACCGGTTGGGTCATGAACTTCTCGAGGTCGGACGCGAAGGACAAACAGTCTTCTTTACCCTCCGAATCCGGGGCACCGAAGACCGGCTTCCGACGCAGGATCCCTTCACCCTGGACCTCAGCCCCCAGGCAGTCATTCAGACGATCGACATTACTCCCAACCGGGAACCAGCGCGCATCCGCGGCCACAACGGATCCCTGCCGACGGCCAGACCGGCCCTGAAAGCGAAGAAAAGATAGGCGGCCCCGGTTCCCTCCCCCTGGACACTGGCCCATTTCGGCCGGTTCGTCCGGCACTATTTCCTTGGTTCTCTTTCCATTCTGTGATATAAAGAACAATCATTACCCTTTCCTGCGAGAAAAATATGACGATCCGTGCCCTGGAAGAACAGTTCGAACCACAGAAGGTATCCGAGATCCGCAATCTCGGCAAACAGTATGAGAAGCTTCGGATGGGCCTGAAGGACGGCTCAGCCGGATACCTGATCTCCGGCATTACCCGCTCGTTGGAGACCGGTATCATTCTGGGGGCCCTCAGCATCTCTTTTTCGCTGCTCGAAATGTTCATACACGATCTGGTCATCTTTCATGAAAAGCGAAAAGACGCGAACGGGGACGATTCCGGCCTACCCGTGCCCCCGCTGAAGACAGACCGGCGGCAGCTCCCCTTCGAACGATACGTGCAGGCCTTCATCGACGAGGCCTTCATCGATCCCGTCGATGGGGAGGCCCTCATCAAAACCTACCGGCGCATCGTTATCCCCCTGCACCATATCCTCTCGCGGCACATCGGCCCCTTCTCCAAGATGATGATCTCCGGCGAACAGGGACTCCTGGACCGCTTCCTCACTAGCCGCTTCGGCGACGTCCACCGAACCGAAGAAATGATCGAGGATCACGCCGTCGAAGCAATGCGGGTGATCGTCGCCTTCATGCTCAAGTACCAGAATCACGGCGCCACCGTTACGAGTTAGCCCTTATGCCGCCGCGCAACCCCGCCGGAGCCCGGGGGGAAGGGCCCGCTCAAATCCGTTTCCATTTTTCCTGGACAGAGCAAGGTCTCGAAGTTCTGCACACCCCGGCCAGATTGGGGCGCTATGCCCTCCCGCCACTGCTGCAGCAGAGCCTGAGGACTGAGGCTGCTCAAGGGGAATCGCAGGTGAACCCCGCCGCCTCCGAAGGACTCATCCCCATGGGAACCTTAGCCAACAGCCTGCAGAGACCACCGTGGGGAACGCTCAACGTCAACTTCGAGGCCGGTCCCGACCGGCAGTTACGGGTCTATCTCTCCATCTCGGATCTTGCTTTTCAAGGAGCTTCCGATCAGATCGCCGTGGTCCTCCGGCGAAACGGCACCCTGTTTTCCGAGGGGCACTTCGTCCGATGGACCTACCACACCCCTCCCCTTCCCCCGGCCGGGTACCTAATCACACTGCGCCATCACGACACCCTCCTCAGCAATATCCTGGTGGAATTGGACGGATCTGCCCGCGGGGCCTAGAACATCCGGGGCACCGCTTCTCTCTGTCACAGCTCCATCGTCTTGATGGCCCGTCCGCCGAGGTAGAAAAAGAGCCCCGCATAGGCAACCATAACGGTCAGAGAGATCAAGGGCACCCCCGCGCCCGCGGTCAGGCTGCGCAGGGAAACGGCGGCGTGCGTCAGCGGGTAGATCATGATGAGCGATGCGAAGGGCTCCGGCATCTGTTCCGGCGGGAAGAAGGTCCCCGAGAGAAAAGCCATGGGGAGGACGATAAAGCTCGTGAAGTTGGTCATGTCTTCATGGGAGCGAGCCAGCATGCCCGCCAGCACCCCGAGGGAGGCAAAGACCAAGCAGGTGAGAAAGAGCACCAAAAGGAACGGGACACTGTAGCGAACCCCTGCGTCCAGAAATAGACTGATGAGCATGAGCATCCCGGCGGAGAAGAGCCCCTTGAAACATCCCGCCAGGACCCGACCCAGCGCAATGGACCAGGGCCCCACGGGCGAGACGAGAATCTCCTCAATGGTGCGGTAGTAGAGTTTGCTGATGTTTAGGGTCACCGCAACCCCGGAGAAGCTGTTGTTCATGGCCGAGAGCGCAATGATCCCGGGGAGCACGAACAGCAGATAGTCCAGCCCCTGCACCCGCATCCCGCGACCCAGTCCCCACCCGAAGGTGATGAGGTAGAGCACGGGCATGATCAGGCTCCCCGCCAGAAACTTCAGGGGCTTCTTTCGGACAGAGAGCATCTCCCGCCAGAAAATGGTATAGAAACCCGGGGGACTCATTTCGCACCTTTCACGGGACAACCCTACTCGCCGATCTTCTCCCCGGTTAGACTCAGAAAGACGTCCTCCAGATTGGTCTTTCGGATGGTCACGTCCCGGCGGATGCCGCCCGCATAGGATACCGCCTCCGCCCGCTCCTTGAAAAAGCGGATGTCCATCCCGTTTTGTCCCTCCGCCTCAACGGCGTACTTACCGACGTTCTCCATCAGACCGGCCGGCGCATCGAGGGCAATGAGGCGTCCCTTTCGCAGAATGCCGACACGGTCGCAAAGCGCCTCGGCCTCCTCGATATAGTGGGTGGTCAGCAACACGGTAACCCCCTGTGATTTAAGCGCCTGGATCAGCCCCCATATCTTTCTGCGAATCTGGGGATCCAGGCCCACCGTCGGCTCATCGAGAAAGAGGATCTGCGGGCGATGCATGAGGGCCCGGGCGATCAGCAGACGCCGCTTCATGCCCCCAGAGAACTGATCGACCGGAACATCCTTCTTCCCTGAGAGATCGACAAAAACGAGCAACTCCGAGGCCCGCGCCCGTCTCTCGTGCCGGGGCATCCCGTGGAGCCTGCCGTGATAGTCGAGGTTCTCAACTGCCGTCAGCTCTATCTCGAGGTTCAGTCCCTGGGGAGCCACACCGATGACTCGCTTCACCGCCAAGGGCGCTTTCGCCACATCGTGTCCCCGGACCCATGCGCGCCCGGCCGTGATCTTAGCGAGGGTCGTCAGCATGCGGATCGTGGTGGTTTTGCCCGCGCCATTCGGTCCGAGGAGACCGAAGATCTCGCCGTGGCCGATGGAGAGCTTCAGACGGTCCACGGCCGTCAGCTGCCCGAAGCGCTTTGTGAGGTCCTCTGTCCGGATCATGTCATCACAATTCGATGGATCGGCGCCGCTTCCTCCGTGGGCCCCTGGTGCGCGCGCAATGGAATGGCCGGGGAACCGGGATGGGCGTTTCGGGCGGCGCCTCGGCACGCCGCAATGCGTCCGGCGTCCCGGAGACCGGGGGATGATAACAACCGGGCCGGGGGCTGTCAACAGAAATGGCCCGGCCATATTCTTTTCTTTCAACCTGTGCTATGGTAGGTGCAAAAAGGAGAGGAGTGTGTGACATGACTGTGAACGACACAATGAAAAAAATTGCTGCGTTTCACGGGCATATCTGTCCGGGCCTGGCCTACGGATACCGGGCCGCTGAGGCCGCCCTGAAACACCTTGGGGATCGTGCGGTCGATGAAGAACTGGTCGCGGTGGTGGAGAACGACTCCTGTGCCGTCGACGCTGTGCAGGTACTCACGGGCTGCACCTTCGGCAAGGGCAATCTGATATTCCGCGATTACGGCAAGCAGGTCTATACGTTCTTTCACAGGGCCTCCGGCAAGGCCGTCCGCATCAGTGTGGACTACCGCCGGGAGGAGCCGCCGGAGGAGCGGGCACTCTGGGATCGATTCCAGGCGGGGGACAGAACGGGGACGCTGGTGGAGCAGATCAAAGCCCTCAAGCAGCGCAAGGTGCAGGCCATCCTGTCGGCGCCCGAAGCAGAGCTTCTTGCCGTGCGTCCGGTGGATGCGGCACCCCCTTCGAAAGCAAGGATCTACCCCAGTGCGCGCTGCGACACCTGCGGTGAAAAGGCTATGGCACCACGCCTGAAGGAGAAGAACGGGCAGCGGATCTGCATCCCCTGTGCGCAAAAGACCTAGCCCAAATACGGTGGCATTCGAGTGCCGTAGCGCGCCCTCCTCTGCGTTGTTTTTTCCCCGGAGAAGGACTTCCTGAACCGGGCCCTCCTCGCGCTTCACTCTGATTCATGCCGCCAGCGGCGGTTTATACATGAAGGTCTCTTGGGATTTGTTCCTTGTAACCTACCGCAGGGGGGGACGCGCGAGTCGAGCGCCTTGAGGAGACCGGGCTAAAAGATACTCGATACGTCACACTATTTACGAACAGGACCACTCAGGGACTGGGCCGACGGCGCTACGTCAGTTCAAACTGCCGGCCAGATGGCGGTTGCGGTTGATCATCCAGTACTCGGAGACAATGCTCGGCATCACTTCTCTCTCGTCAAAAACGATTTCTCCCCCGTCACACATGAAGGGAATCTGCCAGACCACCCCCTCCTCCCGGGTGCTGATGAAGACCAGCAGGGCGTCTCGGGTCTGGTCCTCCAAAGCGAAATCCCCCTCCGGGTCCTGAACCATCTCCTGCAGCTGCTCCGGGGAGAGCGAAGTGACCTCCGCCATCTGGATAACAATGAGGTGGTGGGCATCGGTTTCGTGGTAACGCTTCTTCACCAGACCGGCATACGCCTCCTTCTTCTCCTCCGTGGAGAGGTCGAGGCGGATGACCTCGATCCCGTCCCCCACTATGAACGCGGTGGAGAAACAGAAATCTCGGGTTTTAAAGATATGCTTGGTCACCTCCAGGAAATGCTCGGCTTGCTCCAGAACGCACGTTTGCATGGGCCACCTCGTTTCGGAACGGGTTGTGTGAATGGCTTCTTTCCCTTGTTGTTTGCCAATACGGTGGGGGTTCAGGGAGACGCTGCTGCAAACGGCATACCAAGCCAGGTTATGAGAGTTTATCATTATGTATTCATTGATTTTTTTCACTTCATGGCTCTTTCGCACGATAGGGAGCGCGCCAAGAATCTGCCAAAATTGTCCGATTGGTGACTCCGTGCGGACGAAGGTGACAGGAATTGTCACCGGAAACCCGCTCTCGTAACCCGCCGCACCGGTTGCAAAAATAAGGACATCGGCTATAGTAAGGGACAAGGTTTATAATCCGTTGACGAGGAGGTGTCAGGATGTTTGAAAAAGTCAAGAAAGGGCTGGATGATGCCTATCAGACGCTGAAGGCGGGCACTTCAAAGGCAACCTGGAAAGCCGAGGAGAAGACTAAGCTCACGCGGTTGAACATGAAGATTACCTCCCTCAAGCGGGACATGGATGCCGTCATGGCGCAGCTCGGCAACCGGATCTTCACGCTCCGCGCTGAACAGGGTCTGGACAATGCGTTTCAGGACGAGACCATTAACGGAATTTTTCAGGAAGCGGACAAGTTCCACGAGGAAGTGATCAAGCTCCAGGAAGAGATGAAGCGGATCAGCGAGGAATACGAGGGCCGACGCCAGGCTGCAGAGGCCGAAGCCGCGAAGGCGGCAGAAGAGAGAAAGGAAGAGAAGAAAGAGGAAGAAAGCCTCGGCGTCGGTAAGGATTAGAACCGCTTCCCGGGCGAGGGCCTATGTTCAGCTTTCTGGACAGATACAGAGACGCGGGCCTGCTGTTGCTTCGGATCGGGCTCGGCGCAGCCTTCATCATCCACGGAACGCCGAAGCTCATTGGCGGGCCGGAGAAATGGAAGGCCCTGGGGGGGGCCATGGCAAATCTGGGGGTCACGTTTGCACCGACGCTGTGGGGGCTCTCGGCGGCGCTCTCCGAAGCGGTGGGCGGGCTGTTGATCATGCTCGGTCTCTTTTTCCGCCCGGCCTGTTTCCTTCTGGCCGTCACCATGGCGGTCGCCCTCAATATGCACGTGACCAAGGGGGATCCCTTTCAAGTCTACTCCCATGCGCTGGAGGACGGCATCGTCTTCCTGTCACTGATTTTCATTGGGCCTGGGAAATATGCTCTCAGGTGGCCCCGGAAGTAGTCGGTTCTTGGATGGTCGAGAGGCAGGTCTATCAGGCTGGGTTCGGGGCCCGCTTCCGAGACAACGTCACACGCCGAGAGTGCCGCCAAGCGGTCTGACCAAGGCGCGTGACCGAGGCATCCTCTTTGCGGTAAGGTGAGACGCGGCAGGGGGCGCAACGATGCGGAGCCCCCCTGCGCGACTTGAATAACAGGGTATTTCGGAAACAGGCCGCTATTGCATGAGGTAGAAGACGCCCCACTGGTTGTGATCTCTTCGGATCTGTGAAATGCCCCGAGCAGCGCGGTTAACCACGTAGTCGATCCAACCGAGCCGTTCCCGCTGGTCATACACGAGCCGCGGTTTGCCTTCTATGCCGGCCAGTTCGGTGATCAGATCGACGGCATCCTGGAAGGTGCCCAGTTCGTCCACCAGGCCAAGACCCAGCGCCTGCCTGCCGGAAAAGATGCTGCCGTTGGCAATGAGCTTCACCTTTTCCACCGCCATCCCGCGCCCTTCGGCGACATGCTCCACGAATTGCATGTAGACGTCATCAATCACACTCTGGAGCACCTGCTTTTCGCGCTCCGTCATGGGGCGGGTCATGGAACCGATATCTTTCAGCTCGCCGCTCTTGATCACGTAGGATTCAACACCTATTTTGTCCAGAAGCTCCTGGACATTGGAGAGTTCCATGATGACGCCGATACTGCCCGTAATCGTTCCGGGATTGGAAACGATTTTGTCCGCCGCCGCCGCAATGTAATAGCCGCCGGAGGCCGCCACATTGCCGAAGGAAGCCACGATCTTCTTCTTACCCTCTTTGTGGATTCTGGTCAGCTCGCGATAGATTTCCTGGGAGGGTGCCACGGCACCGCCCGGGCTGTCGATGCGCACCAGGATTCCTTTGATCTGACGATCCTCGGCAAAACGCTTGAGGGATTCCAGGACCTGCCGGGAATCGACGATGATCCCGCGGATCTCCAGGACGCCGACCTTGTCGCCGGAGAGGCCAACCGGGCCGCCCCCTCCACCGAGCATTCGGGTGAGCAGGAACACGGCGACGAATACGAAAGTACAGAGACCGGCAAGAAAGATCAGGAAGCGGGAAGCAGCATCTCGGGGAACTCTGGTCATCTCACATCCCTCCCGTCCCGGCGGCGTTGCGCTCCCGCCACCTGCGCGTCGGGAGTGTTTTCAGGAAAGGGGCGCACCAACGGGTGAGGCTCACCGGCTCAGCCGTTCTCCGCCTCGGAAGCACCGGGGGCCTCGGAAGCACCGGGGGCCTCGGAAGCATCGGGGGCCTTGGAAGCATCGGGGGCCTTGGACGATTCGGAAGACTCCGGTGACGTGTCGCCCGACGGCATCTCCCCGCCCTGCTCCGTCAGAAGCTCTCCCATGGTCGTGCGCATGGCCTCCTGCTCCGAGAGGTATTTCTTCAGTTCATCGTCTTCCAGGCTTTCCAGGTACTTCTTTATGGAGAGGCCGATCTTGCGCTCCTCTTCATCGATCTTGATGACGACAGCTTTGATGTCGCTGTTGATGGCCAGCACGTTCTCGATCTTGCTGGCCGGATCGAGCGCGGCATCGGTATTTCGGATCAGGCCTTCGACCCCATTGTCCAGAGCTACGAAGACACCGAAATCGGTGATCTTGACCACCTTGCCCGTCACCACGGCCTCCATGGGGAACTTGTCGCCGATGCCGATCCATGGATCGGGCGAGAGCTGTTTCAGACCGAGGGAGAGGCGCTCCTTGGCCTTGTCTACGTGAAGGACCACCGCCTCGACCTCTTCGCCTTTCTTCAGGATTTCCGAGGGATGTTTGATACGACGGGTCCAGGACATGTCCGAAATGTGCACCAGCCCGTCGATCCCTTCATCCAACCCGACGAAGGCGCCGAAGTCGGTCATATTCCGAACTTGCCCCCGGATAGAGCTCCCCACGGGGTACTTGTCTTCGATGACGTCCCAGGGGTTCCCTTCAACCTGTTTCATGCCGAGGGAGATCCGCTTGTTCTTGAGGTCGATGTTCAAAACCACGGTCTCCACGATATCCCCCTGGGATACCAGCTTCGAGGGATTTCGGACCTTCTGGGTCCACGACATCTCGGTGACGTGCACCAACCCTTCTACCCCTTGTTCAAGTTCCACGAACGCACCGTAATCAGTCAGGCTCACCACCTTACCCTGCACCCGGCTGCCCACGGGATACTTGTCTCCGACCCGGGTCCACGGATCGGGTGTCTTCTGCTTGTAGCCCAGGGAGACCCGCTCCCGCTCCCGGTCGAACTTCAGGACGACCACTTCCACGTCATCTCCCAGCGAAAAGAGCTCCGACGGATGATGCACCCGCCCCCACGACATGTCCGTGATGTGCAGCAGGCCGTCGATCCCACCCAGGTCGATGAAAGCCCCGTATTCGGTCAGGTTTTTGACAATCCCCTTCAGGGCCTTTCCTTCCTGCAGATTCTGCAGGGTCTCCGCCTTCAGTACTTTCCGTTCCTCCTCCAGCAGCACCCGGCGGGACAGAACGATATTGCCCCGCTTCTGGTTCATCTTGATGATACGCATCTGGAGCTTCTGCCCGATATATTTGTCCAGGTTCCGCACCGGGTGGATATCCACCTGGGAGCCCGGCAGAAACGCCCGGATCCCCACATCGACCGAAAGCCCCCCCTTAATCCGCGAAACGACAACGCCTTCGATCGGCTTGTCCTCTGACGCTGCTCTGGAGATCTGCTCCCAGACCCGGATCCGTTCGGCCTTCTCCTTGGAGAGAACGATCTGGCCCTCGCCGTCTTCAACCTGCTCCAGCAGCACCTCGACTTCATCCCCCTCCTGAACCTTGGGGGTCCCGTGGTGGGCGAACTCGTGGGCGGGAATCATCCCCTCCGACTTGAAGCCGACGTCCACCACGACGAAGTCCTTCGTCACCTTCAGGACCTTCCCTTTGACGACCGCGCCTTGCTTGGTGTTCTTGAACGTCTGCTCATAGAGCTGCGACATATCCTCCTGGCTCAAAAGCTCATCGTTCTGTGCCTCGTTCACGTCCTGTGCCTCGTTCACGTCGCCCTGCTGCTCGCTGACCTCATGGGCCTCCACATTTTCGTCGATCTGTTCATTCATAATGTTGTTAAAACCTCCTGGCATTTTTGCGGAGAGGGCCCCCCTCTCTCGCCCCCGCCAAAAACCTGGCGGGAAATGGCTCACCGGGTGTTCTCGGCGCAACCTAAGTTTTTAAAAATAGAACCTTTCCGCCGCCTTTGTCAATAGGAATCTATCGGGGGATTCCCAATAATCTGGTTTGTCCTCCCCCATCCGGCGACGGCCGCCTGCGCCCTCATGGCCCCTCGCCGCCGAGCCTTCTCAGAAAAGTGACCACATCGGCGATAATCCACTGCGGCGTGGATGCACCGGCCGTAATCCCCACTTTCCCGGCCGCGCTCACCCAGATAGGATCGATCTCGGCTGCCGTTTCGATATGATGGGTCGGGGTGCCTGTTTCCCGGCAAAGCTCCGAGAGCCGGGTGGTATTGCCGCTGTTCTTTCCGCCCAGAACCAGCATGACATCCACCTTCCGGGCGATCTCCTGGGCCTCCTGCTGTCGAATGCTGGTGGCATCACAAATTGTGTTGAAGACCTTGACCTCGCCGGCCAACTCAAGACATCGTCCCACAACCCGCTGGAACCGCTCCAGCGTGGTCGTCGTCTGGGCCACCACTCCGATGCGCGCGACCTTCCCCAGGACGTCAAGATCCTTGGCGTCTTCGGCCACCAGGGCGGAGCCCACCGCATAGGCAAGGATTCCTCGCACTTCGGGGTGCCGCTTGTCGCCTACGATCACCACCCGGTACCCCTCTTCCTGGAGCAGGCTCGCATAGTTCTGTGCTTTCTTGACGAAGGGGCACGTGGCATTGATCACCCGGAGGCCGCGCCCTTCGGCATCGTCGATCACCTCTTTGGGAACCCCGTGGGAGCGGATGATCAAGGTGTCGCCCCTCAACTCATCGAGCCCCTCTACGGGACGGACCTTCATCTCCTTCAGACGAGAAACCACCTGGGGGTTGTGGATCAGAGGACCGAGGGTGGCCACTTCCCCCTCCGTCTCATGGGCTGTGTCGTAGGCCGTCTGGATGGCCCGTTTCACACCGAAACAAAAACCGGCCTTTTCGGCCACAATGATTTCCATAGGCCCGTTACACCCTGCCGCCGCGGCGGCGCTCGACGGCCTGCATCACCCGGTCGACCACTTCCGCCACCGTCAAGGCCGAGGTGTCGATCTCGATGGCGTCATCGGCCTTGCGCAGCGGTGCAATCTCGCGGCTGGAATCGTTCCGGTCACGGCGGGCAAGATCTTCGACGATCTTCGACAGGGCCACCGCTTCGCCCCGCGCGCACAGTTCGGCGGCACGTCGTCCGCCGCGAGCCTCCAGGGAAGCCGTGAGAAAGAGCTTCACGTCGGCATCGGGGAAGACCACCGTCCCCATGTCACGTCCTTCCAGGACGGTATTGCCCCGCTCCCCGAGGCTTCGCTGCAGCGCGGACAGCCAGTGTCTCACCGACGGAATGGCGGAGATGTCCGAGGCCACCATGCCCATCTCGGCGCTACGGATACGTTCCGTCACGTCTTCGCCGTTTACAATGAGGCGCGTGGTATCATGGTGCTCCTCAAAGGCCAGGCTGGCATCCTGCAGCAGCGCGTCCAACTCCGGGCCTTCCCGAAAGGGAACCCCCCGTTCGCGGGCCAGCCAACCGATCCCCCGGTACATGGCGCCGGTGTCGATGTAGGTGAATCCGAGCCGCGCGGCCACGCACTTGGCCACCGTGCTCTTGCCGGCACCGGAAGGCCCGTCGATGGTCACAAGCGGTCCTCGTCTGATTCTGCTCACCGGATTGCACTCTCCAGAATCTTCCGGAACCCGGGAAAGGAAGTACCGATGCAGGCCGTGTCCTCGACAACGGTCTCGCCCGCGCAGCACAGCCCTGCAACGGCCATGGCCATGGCGATACGGTGGTCCCCGAAGCTGTTACACCGCGCGCCCCGCAGCGGCACACCTCCCCGGATGACCAGTCCGTCATCCCGCTCAGACACGTCTGCCCCGAGGGCCTGGAGGTTTTCCCGCATGGCCCGGATCCGGTCGGTCTCCTTGACACGGAGTTCCGACGCACCCGTGAGGGTGGTCTCGCCCTCGGCGAAGGCGGCGGCCACACAGAGAATGGGAAACTCGTCAATGGCTGCGGGCACCTCGTCGGGCGTCACCGTCGTTCCCCGCAGCGGGGACGAAACGACGTGAAGGTCCGCCATGGGCTCTTCACCCTCTCCCCGGGGGGCCACCTCGATCCGGGCTCCCATCCGCTGCAGAATAGGGAGCAACCCCGTGCGGGTCGGATTCACGCCGACGCCCCGAAGGAGCAGGTCCGATTTTTTCACGATCAGGGCGGCCACCGTGAAAAAAGCCGCCGAAGAGAAGTCCGCGGGCACATCGATGGCACACCCCGAGAGGCGCTGCCCGCCGTCTACCGTGACGGTAGTTCCCACGGTCTCAATCCGGCCTCCGAACTGGCGCAGCATCCGCTCCGTGTGATCCCGGGAGGGGTACGGCTCAGTCACCGACGTGCGCCCCTGCGCATGCAGACCGGCCAGCAGAACGGCCGACTTGACCTGGGCGCTGGAAACCGGGGAGATATGATCGATCCCGGCCAATTTCCCGCCTCGAATGGCCAGCGGGGCGAAACGGCCGCCTTCCCTTCCCAGGATGGTTGCGCCCATGGCGCGCAGCGGCCTTGTGACGCGCCGCATGGGCCGCTGGCGAAGGTAGACGTCCCCGGTGAGAACCGAGAAGAAATCCTGACCCGCCAGCAGACCCGCCAGCAATCGCATCCCCGTGCCGGAATTCCCCATATCGAGCAGATCACGGGGCTCCTGCAGACCGCGCCGCGCCGTCCCTTCGATCACGAGGCGGTCTCCGCCATCCTCCACGGCCACACCCATCTGCCTGAAGGCCTTCACCGTGTTCAGGGTGTCCGCGCCCCGAAGAAGCCCGCGGATTTCGGTTGGGCCCTCAGCGATGGCGCCCAGGATCACGGCGCGATGGGAGATCGACTTATCCCCCGGAACGGCGATCTCTCCCCGAAGGCCCTTGCAGGGCTTGACTGACAGCTGTTCCATATCCCGCTTCCCTCAACCCGTGCCCAGGCTCGCTAGTCGATCGAAGGACCCAGCTTGTTTCGAAATTCTCGTGCGTCCGCAAAGGTCTGGCCCAACTTTTCGAACTGATTTCTCTGAATCTGAAGCTTGATGTCCTCCAGCACTTTCTGATACCGCTCGATCATCTCCACCATGTTCTTCTTGTTCATTTTGCAGATGTCCACCCACATTTCGGAATGGCTCGAAGCAATGCGGGTGATATCCTTGAAACCGCCTGCGGCATAGGAGGCAATGTCCTCCCGTTCTTTCGCCATATCGGCCAGGGTGCTCACGAGCGCGTAGGCGATCACGTGCGGCAAATGGCTCACCCCGGCCAGGATGACGTCATGTTCCACGGTCTTCATCTCTATGACTTCCGAGCCGACAGCCTCCCACAGGAGATGCATCTGTTTCAGGGCATCGGCATCGGTCTTCTCCGTCGGGGTCAGGATGGTCCGGGCCCCTTCAAAGAGATCCGCCCGGGCCGCCACCGCGCCCGATGCCTCGCTCCCCGCGATGGGATGCGCGCCCACGAACCGGATACCGTCCGGCATGGCCGCGTCCAGCGCTGATACCAGGGTCTCCTTGACGCTTCCCCCGTCGGTGAGAATGGCTCCCGGCCGCAGGTAGGGTGCAATCTCGAGCCCGATGGAGACGATGGACTCCACCGGGGTGGCCAACACCACCAGATCGGCCTTGCGGCAGACATCCCGCGGATCGTGGGTGTAGCGGTCCACCGCCCCCAGCCTGCGTGCCGTCTCCAGATTCGGCCGGTTGCGCCCGACGCCGACCACTTCACCGAAAAGGCCCCGCGCTTTGCCCGCCAGTCCCAGGGAACCCCCGATCAAGCCGACACCGATGATGACCACGTTGTTGAACTTAAAAGACATAAGAGACCTAAGGGTTCAAGGATCCGAGGGTTCAAGGGGTCCAGTGAAAGGCCAACAAGAACCAGAACCCTTGAACCATCGACTCCTTTGAACCCTCCCCTAGCTTTTACTCACTCGAACCCTCGACCCCTTGAATCCT
>CALZGC010000217.1 GCA_945786985.1 uncultured Nitrospirota bacterium
AGAAGCAGCGGCGACGGACGTGTTTTGTGCCACCTGTAAAAATGAACAATTCAGCTCTTCCATTGATGCTGCTGCCTGATCACTTTTTGAAGACTGGTCGGATGCATTGGCAGCAATATCTTGAGAGACCCCGAACAGTTGAGATGCTGAAACAGCGAGTGAGTCAGCCGAGGTAGTTACGTCAAGGAGAATCTCATTTAGCTTTTTGTTCGTTAAATTAAACGTCTGTGTTAACTGTGAGATCTCATCTTTTGATTTAACGTGAACCTCCTGTGTAAGATCGCCCTCTGCCTGTTTTTCAAATGCCTCAAGCAGCTTCTGGATCGGCTGCATGATGTTGCGTGAAGATGAGTTCAGAATGAATGTAATCAGCGAAAGGGTAGTCAAAAGAACGGCTATTGTTCTAAACAGCATTTTCTTGAAAAAACTACTAGCGTTGACCTGTGCAGAATCATACACGTTTTTGAGGCGTTCGGAAACTCTTGCGTCTGGTTTCCCATCAGCCGCATTAATACGAGCGCCTATGATTGCGCTGGCAATCGAGGCAAGTTCTTCTGGAACGTTAATGCCAAAAACAAGAAACCCCCTTGGGGTGTCTACATCGATAATCGGTGCAAAACCAAGCATCCTTCCGGTGTGATACATTATCTCAGTGACCCCTCGTTCTTTTGTTGCCTTGTCAAGTTCAGAAATGAAGTCTTCAGGTAAATTCGCATTCTTCGGATACATAATCCGGCCATGCAGGTCTGTGAAATAAATTCCGTCTAGGCCCATTGACTCCACCTGACTCTCTACATCTTTTGCCATCTCATCATCATCTGCTTCAAGACCAAAAAAGGCGTCTGCAGGAACCTGAGATGAAGTCAAAAGCGAAAGACCGGTCTTAAGCTGCCTTCTCTGACTTTCTATCAGCTTGGTTAACTCTGCATTGAGTGATTCCTGCGAATTGGCAAAAAAGAGTGTGGAAAACATAAAACCGATAATAATGTAGCTGATCACGACTATGACCACAGGTATCCATAGTGTCTTTACCCTTAATTTCATATTTAAGTTCATGGACCGCAACCTTGTAAGACAGCCGGTACGGATTCTGCTTGTACCGGCTATAAATGTTATTTATATAATTTCTTTGCTTCAGGTGTTTTGAGATAGTCGATAATAGACTTGACCTCGGAATTCGGATTGCCTTTTGTTATTATGCTCAGTGGTCTGGAGATTTCTTTCGTGCTAACTACAGATACTCTGCCAGGGTTCATGTCGACAAACCCTTTTGATACAGCTCCGATACCACCCTTATATTTTGCAACAAGATTTAGTTCTTGCCTCGTGGATTTAACAGTTCTGGCATTATTTACATAATCCGCCTTTTTCATAACTTTTTTCTGAAACACAGCTCTTGTTGCCGATCCTTCATGAGAGGTTACCACAATAATTTTCTGGTCGGGGCCGCCGACTTCTTTCCAGTTTGTAATCTTCCCGGTGTGGATGTCCGATAGCTGTTCCCAAGTAAGTTCCTTTACAGGATTTGACTTATGTACTATGGGAACGATAACATCTTCAATAATCATATGCTCCTGATAGGTGCCGTCTTCAGGAAGGCCCTGCTTCTTCAAAAGGGAATTAAGTGGGCTGGATGCAACGGATGCCACAATCGTGCCATCAATGAGTTCCTTGAATCCGCCACCAGAACCAATCCCGCGAACATTTATATCAAATCCAGTGGCTGTCTTTATACCGTCCTTTGCAGGTTCCAGAACTCTTTTCTGTACTGTGGTTGAGCCAGCAAATACGATTTCATTTGCCAATGTTTCTCCTGCAAGTGCAAACGCGATGAGAGCGATAAACGCTGAGACGGTAATTTCTTTCATGTTTCTATCTCCTCATTAAGTATTTTTCCCTGTTTCATTCAGAGTGGAACACTTTTATTTATCGGAAATTCTTTAATTCTACTTAAGTGAAATTGTGTAAGGAAAGGATAAAAGTCGATACCAAGAGGTCTGAAATATCACATATTCGCCGTAAGGACTCTTACGTCGTATGTATGCGCTGTAAGTACTCTTGCGTCAAAAGTTAGTGACGTAAAAGTACTAACCAAAAAGCCAAAGTTATTGTAATAACAATAAGTTGTGATGCCACTCCTGTACGGAGTATTACGTCAGCAGACGCCCCTCTCCTCAAAAGAAAAGCCTTTCATCTCGCCAGAAACGGCACCTTAGGAAATAATCTGATCGGTTGACACGGACCGGAAAGAGCGGTTCTATTAATACGTAGCATGCAATTACGGCGGAGACGTTCTGGAGATGGAAACCACGAAGCCACCCATCCTTGTCGCGGTGCTGATCATCATGGGGTCTCTCTTGCTGCCCCCTAGTCTCTCCTGTACGACGGCGGCCGACTGCCGGCCCACCCGGCCCGATATGCTGGGGCCCTTCTACAAACCGGATGCCCCTGAGCGCGCCAGCGTCGGCCAGGGATATCTGCTCAGCGGCGCCGTCAGATCCTCAAAAGAATGTTCGCCCATCCCGCAGGCGAAAATCGAATTCTGGCTGACCGGCCCCGATGGCGGCTACCACGATGATTATCGGGCCACCGTCTACGCAGACAGCGCCGGACGTTACCGGTTTGAAAGCAATCCCCCCAGACCCTATTACGGCCGCCCGCCGCACATCCATATCCGGGTCTCCGCCGAGGGTTTCCAGGCGCTGATCACACAGCACTACCCGAAACCGGGAACGGAAGAAGCGAGTTTTGATCTGGTTTTGATCCCGGCTGCCAACTGATCAGTCAATCCTTCATAAACGTGAAGGCCAACAACCGCGGACGGTCCCGAAGATGCAACGAGGACGACATACAGCCGTTCAAACGGATGCAGGGAAACCACCAGCCGCCGAATCATTCGCATATCGTCCGAAGCGACGATCACCTTTCGATCCCCCAAAGAAGAGCGGCACCACTTGACAGTCGGCAGATGCGTTGGTAGGCTTTTATCCTAATTAGGAATTATTACGAATGAACATGCCGCCCTACGACTCCGAAAGAAACCGGGATCATATTGTTCAATCGCTGCGCGATCTGGGATTCAAAGTCACGCCGCAGCGGGAGGAGATCGTGGACATCCTGGCCCACGATCGGAGCCATCCGGGCGCCATGGCAATCTACAGACAGGCCAGAAAGAAGAACCCCAAGATCAGCCTCTCCACCGTCTACCTGACCCTTTCCCTTCTGAAGGAACTGCAGTTGATCAAAGAACTCGAGTTCGACGAACGGGAAAACCGCTACGACGCCAACATCGCAAATCATGTGAATCTTGTTTGTGCGGGGTGCGGCCGTATCGAAGATTTTGTAGAGACGCTTCACATTTCAGCCGAGAAAATTGCAGAGCAGACGGGATTTAGGACACACGACACACGGCTCGAGTATTACGGCTACTGCCGCAACTGCGCCGCCAAACACCATTAGTCTCTTGTACGGATTGTTTGAGACAAAGGCATAGACTCACCCCCGCCCCCCCGAGAACTATCCCAAATTCCAGAAACAGCTCGGCAAGGTGGCCACCCTGCGGGACATGAGCAAAAATGTAGTCCTCTACATGGCGCCGGTCTAGCGGAGCCCAGGACCCGTGCACGCGCCCTCTCCTCGTCATGGGTAGGAGCTGTTCAGGACACAAAGCCAGTATTTGTCCTCTTATGGGTTGACAAATGATCATTTTAAATGTACAATTCAATGCACAATTTAAGGAGGTGGTTTAATTGATTACTGTGAAGGAAGACACAGCCCTGGTTGGCATCGCCGAACTGAGGAATAAGGCCTCTGAGGTCATGAAAAAGATCAAGAAATACCGTGTGATTCTCACCAAGAGAAACAAACCTCTGGGCGTGATCATCGACTATGAAGAATATGAGCACATGCAGAAGCTGCTTGAGGAGGTTGAGGATTTTGTCTTGGGGACGATTGCCAAGGAGCGTCTGAAAAGAAAAGGCAAGAAGGCCATCCCCCTGGATGAGGCGGAGAAAAAAGTGGGGATCAGATAATGTACACCGTTCTGATCGATGAACTTGTCTTTGAAGAAGATTTCAGGAAGATAGACAAAACCGATCAGCAAGAGATCATCAAGGCAATAAGAAATAAATTGACAAGGGACCCTGAAGGTTTTGGCGCACCTCTTCGAGGCGGCCTCAAGGGATTGTGGAAGTTGAGGGTCGGACAATACAGAGTTGTTTATGAAATAAAGAAAAAAGAGATCCTGGTTTACGTTGTCAAAGTTGGATTCAGAAGAGATGAGGAAGTGTACTTAGAGGCCCTAAAGCGGTACAGATAGAATACTGTCTTCCCTTTTTTCGCCATCTAACTGAAACAAGGACAAAAAGGGAACCCCCTGCCCTTCCCTGCTTCTCCCGCCCAAGCGCATGGTCCCCTGGATACGTGGGGAATCAGAAAGGACAAATCAAAAAGGGGACATAGGCTACTGTCCCCTTTCCAGGTTCTTGCACTCTTACCAGTCGGGAGCTCTCCATAAATCTTCTGGTGGCTCTACCGAGGCTGGTCCCGATTCGCTCGTTTCAAGCAGGCCTCCCCAGTCCGTTCTCTGATCCATCTCCTCTTTGACAGACGCTGGGACAACGTCCTTTCCGAGCCGCATCTCCCAGCCGCCGCCTAAAGCCTTGTACAGGGCAATGAGGTTCAGGGCGATATCCCCCCGGGTAGCGGTGTAGCTGTCCTGCTGCTCGGTGAGAAAACGGTCGGTGTCGAGAACCCGTTGATAGTCGACAACGCCTTCGCGGTACTGGATCATGGCAAGCTCCGAAGCGCGCTTAGCCGCCTCGACACTCTCCTCCAGAAAATCGGCTCCCTCTCCGGAACGGACGAAGCCGACCAAGGCATCCTCGACCTCCCGGGCAGCTTGAAGAACCACATTCTGGTAGTTGATCAGCAGCTGTTCGAAACGGGCGTCTTCGATGCGGACGATGTTCTTCAGCCGGCCGTAGTTGAACAGGTTCCAGCGGAAAGATGGGCCGGCGTCAAACGTGATGCTCTCGTCGTCGAACAGGTCGCTGACGTTCGAACGGCCGGTATTTGCCGAACTCAGGCCAACGGTACCGAAAAGGGTGAAACTGGGATAAAGATCGGCTTTGGCGATGCCTATTTGGGAGCTTTGGGAGGCGGCCAGCAGCTCGGCCTCCTTGATGTCCGGCCGCCGGCGCAGCAGTTCTGCCGGGACCCCGATGGCGACCTCGCTAGGGGCGGTAGGGATTTGCCCATTGCCGGCCAGAACGGTCCCGAGATCCTGGGGCGGCATGCCGAGCAGGACGCTCAGCGCATTCTGAGCCTGGCGCAGAGAGGTCTGAAGCTGGGGAATGAGGGCCTGGGTGTTGCGCAGCAGCGATTTGGCTTGCTGGACATCGAGTTCGGTGACGGCCCCGTTATCGAATTGGACCGTTGCAATTCGGAGGGATTCCTGTTGGATCTTGACATTCGCCTGGGCCAGGAAGATCCGTTCCTTCAGGGTGCGGATAAGAATGTAGCTTCTGGCTACCTCGGCGGTCAGGGTGACCAGGACGTCGTCATAGCCGGCGATACCGGCCACGAAGTTGGCGTCGGCGCTTTCGACACCACGGCGGAAACGACCCCAGAAATCGAGTTCCCAGGCGGCATCGAATCCCATCGAAGCCTGACCGAAAAACCGGTCAATACCGGGTGCAAAGTTGGGACTGTTCTTGCTCAGCCCGATCTGGGCATAATCGGCGGAGGCCTGTTGGGTTTGGGGATAGAGGTTTCCGGTGACAACGCCGAGGACGGCCCTCGCCTCTAACACCCGGAGACCGGCGATCTGCAGCGTCAGGTTCTGGTTATAGGCACTCTGGATGAGAGCATCGAGCGTCGGATCGTTGAACACTTTCCACCAGCTACTGTAATCCTCACCACCATGCTTGATCATAGGACTTTCCGGGTCGATCCAATGATCGGCTACGGGCGCCTCGGGTCGGACGAAATCGGGGCCCAGCATGGTGCAGCCGCCGGCGAGGAGAGCAGTTAGAGCTAACAGGGGCAGCACCAATGTAGAAACTAATCTTTCCATGGTTACCTCACAGGTAATTACCAGGGGAGAAGTCAGCCCGTCAGGCTGAAAAATCGTTTAGTGACGCAAATTGACAAAATCCCCCCCTGCCCCCCTTTACCAAAGGGGGGGATAACCTTGTTTCCCCCTTTTTAAAGGGGGATTGAGGGGGATTTTGTGGTTCGGAACCTGTGGTTCCTTTGCAAGTCATGTAAATCAGCTCTCCGCACTTTAAACCCGGGCCGGCACCGCGACCTTGAAGAACAGGGAGTAGAGTACCGGGACCACACCGAGGGTGAAGACGGTGCCGATGGCCAGACCCCAGGCCATGACGCAGGCCAGGCCGTAAAAAAGGGGATCGCGGGAAATGATGAGCGGCAAAAGGCCCAGAACCGTGGTGGTCACCGACATCAGGATGGGCCTGAAACGGGATATGGCCGCTCCAACCATGGCCTCGTAATCTGCCATGCCTTCCTGGCGATTCGACTCGATTTTGTCGATCAGGACGATGCCATTATTGATGATGGTGCCCATCAAACTCAGCAGGCCGAGAATGACCATAAAACCGAAATCGGCCCGCATGACCATCATGCCGATCACCGCCCCGATGAGAATCAGCGGGATGGTGATCATGATGATCCCGGCCCGGCGGAAGGAATTGAACTGCCAGATCAGCAGGGCGATAATCAGCAGAAAACAGGGCGGAAACCAGATCAAGAGTTTCTGTTGGGCTTCAGCGGAATCTTCCAGTTCGGCGCCGACCTCCCACCAGTAGCCGGGGGGCAGATTCAGGCCGTCCAGGGTGGGCATGAGAGCCTGGAACAGTTCGCCGGAAGGCATGATCTGGTGCTTGGCGCTGACGGTGATGGTTCGTTCCTGGTTGTATCGATGGATCTGGTTATACTCGCCCACCCCGTAGATACTGGTAATCTGGGAAAGGGGCACGTTGTTCCGATTGGTATTCGAATAGACCCCGAGGCCGGGAATGTAGGCGAGATCCTTTCTTTCCTTCTCGACACCGCGGACAACCACCGGCACCACGGTGTCCCCGGTCCGGAAATCGGTGATATTACTTCCGTCGATGAAAGTATCGAGGGAGTCGGCGACCTCCAGCGAGGTCAGACCGGCACGGCGGGCCCGGGCCTGGTCGACATCGACAACAAGCTTAACCACCGGGTTGTTCCAGTCCTGCCAGATATCGATGGTGCCCGGTATGGCCCGCATGCCGTCTATGATCTGTTGGGCCCGGGTCATCAGGGTGTCAGCATCCGGGCCGCTCAACCGAACTTCGAAGCTTCCCACTTCGCTCGCGCCAAGCCACATACCCTTGACCCGGCCCCGCACGTTGGGCTGGTTGGCCAGCAGGTAGTCGCGGGTGCGCCTGACAAGAGTCGGAACCTGGTCGTCGCTTTCGGTATTGATGATGATGAAAGCCGTGTGAGGATCGGGGTCGGAAGGGGAAAGGGAGAGGAAGAACCGGGGGCCGCCGCTGCCGACATAGGCCACGGTGCCGGTGATTTCCGGATTGGCCGACTTATCCTGCAGCCAGTTGCTGATTTCCTTGACCGTGGCTTCGGTCTGGTCGATGCGCGTGCCGGCCGGAAAGTCAAGGTAGGCCAGGTACTGATTGCGGTCGCCGGGCGGAAAAAACACCTTGGGAATCAGGGTGAATCCATAGAGGCTCAGTGCCAGAGTGCCAAGGACGATGCCGATGACCAGTGTACGCTTGCTCAGCGCCGCTTCCAGAAGGTCGCGGTAGATGCGGTAGAATTTTCCCCCATAGGGGTCAGTGGCTTCTGCCCCGTCATTCTTGCCGGTCGGGGCGGGCTTCAGAAACCAGGTGCAGGAAGACGGGGTGAGGTACATGGATAGAAACCACGACCCGAGCAGCAGGATGGTGACCACCTGTCCCAAAGAGAGAATATAATCGCCCGATGAGCCGATCATCAGCAGCATGGGGGTGAAAGCCAGGACCGTGGTGAGGGTGCTGGTCAGCAGGGGGAGGGAAAGGGTCTTTCCGGCCAGCAGCGCCGCCTCCCTGGGCGCAGCCCCCATTCCGATGCGGGTGCGGATGTCCTCGGCCACGACGATGCCGTTGTCGACCAGCATGCCGAGGGCGATGATCATGGAGGCGATGGACATTCGCTGCAGTTCGATCCCCATGGCCCCCATAACCACCAGGCCGAGCAGCATCACCAGGGTAACAAA
>CALZGC010000218.1 GCA_945786985.1 uncultured Nitrospirota bacterium
GCACGGCAAACCCTTTGGGCACTGCGACCGTCTTCCCAGTCAGGGCGCTGATATCCATGATCAAGTCTTCCTGTTCACGGGCAAAGATGACATAAGGCGAGGAGATATAGTTCTCGGTGAAGGAAAGATTCTGTTCACGCTCCGGGGTTCGTACAAGGACCGGAGTCAGGTCGGGCCCTTGCCCCCGCTTCATACTTTCGAGAAATTCGGCAAACGGCTGATGGGTTACTTCATATTCGAATTTGATGCCAGTACGTTTTTCGATCGACTTAAGATACTCGACCGCAATCCCCTGCGGCGGCTCATTGTCTCTGACGATAAGGTAGGGTGCCCAATCAACCGTCCGCACCCGAACCGTGTGTTTCTGGGCAAGCCAATTCTTTTCATCCTCTGCCAGGGCAATGGAGAATCCACTGACGACATCGGGATCCAACCATCGGGACAAGATCCTTTGGCGATCCTCCTCGGAAATCAGGTCAATGGCCTTGTTGAAGATGACCGCAAGCTGCGGGTAATCATTCCTGACCATCAATCTCACGTCGATATTGTGCTTCGTGGTGCCGGAGACTTTTATATTCTTGTAGTTGTTGTCATTAATGATCCGGGCCAGGACAGGCAGGTTGTCCACCACGGCAAAGACTTCATTCCTGGCCAGCAGTTTCATTCCGGCACCGGTGTTGTCTACTTCAACAAAATGAATACCGGGACTCTCTTTCCTTAGAATCTGATACGCACTGTAACCACGGCCAACGGCCACACGTTTTCCGGTCAGCGCGGATTCGTCGGGAATATACCCTTTGTCGATTGTGGTGGCGATTGCAATCGGGAAAGAGACGTAGGGCTTGGAAAATTGGGCATAGTGTTTTCGTTCATCCGTGATGGATGTCGCCAGCATGAAGTCGGCCTGCCGGGCTTTAATGTCCTGCAAAACCTCACTGTAAGTTTCTTTAACATCACACTGGATATCAATATTCAGGTTCTTCGAGATAAGTTCCCAGTAGTCTATGGCAATGCCCACCAGCTTTTTGTCCTGATCGTACATGTTGATGGGTGGCCAGTTGGGTGCCATGGCGCAACTCAGCTCGTGGCTACTTAGAAATGCCCAATCATCATCGGTGAACACCTGTTGCTTATCCACGGTGAGGCCGGTGCCGGGCAAGTACCCCTGAGAGAGCGCATCAGAGTGCGGCCCCGTTTGGGCGAGCACGGCCACAGGCAGCCAGAGCATGACAAACAGGCCAAAGAGGTGCATTGACCGGGACCACTGTCTGAGCAATTTTGCTTTGTCAGGCTTTCCAATCATTGTTCATGCTCTGAGAGCTGCAAAAGGTTCACGAAAATGGATCCCAAACATCTCAACTGCCCCTCTTCCCATAACGGGCCGGCCCGCCACCGGCAGTCAAGGTCGTTCCTGCCTTTAGAGTGCCTGCGGTGTCAACCATTTGTTTTTTCACCAGAAAATGCCCAATTCTTCAAAAGCACATGGGACAACGGGTCCAGAGAACTTTCTCCGTGGTCCGAAACAACAAGACCGTCATAATTCTTGCTAAGTATAGCTAAAGTAATGAAGAAATCAAACTTTATATGTTTGTGCCGGATCTTGTTGTCCGGCAAGACAAACAAGAACAGCCGGGGATCAAAAGGCAGTCATCCTCAAAGTTTATCCGTTCAGGAGCCAGCCTTCATAAAGTTCCCCAGTATAAACCAGAGGACGGACGAAGTACCAGATGACAGACGACAGACGACAGACGACGGAGGACAGAGGACGGAAGACAGAGGACGGAGGAAAGTAAATATCCCCCATTCTTAACCCTCTTCGGGTGATGTCTTTTTGATCTATGGACGGTAGATTTCTGGCTACCCAGGATGCCCAGGGGGATGGGCTTCCATCCTTGTGGTTGTGGAAAGGCAATCGATTATGGGATCTATTAAACAGAAGTTTGCGCTTGTGGCAGGTGCCATCTGGATCTCCGGGTTCGTCTTCGCCTGCGCGATGGGAGACACCATGTTAATACCGGAGAAACAAAAAGAGGAAAGTGAAAAACCAAAGGAGATTGCAATCATCGAAACCTGGAGCGGCGATTACCCCGTCTCAAGTCTCCAGGAACTGCCGGAGGAGCAGCAAAACAGCCGCGTCGGGTACATCGATGACGCAGAGACTTTCACCGGCCTGTGGCAGTCGTTCAAACCAGGGGAAAGCGTGCCCGCTATAGATTTCAAAATGAATCTGGTGGTTTTTTCTCGGAACGTTACTTTCTATAATCGCACCCGCATTGCAGTGGTGCAACTGGAGAACGGCGTAGCGGAGATCCTGGCCATGGAGACCATGTCGGCCCTGCCGATTGAAGATCGGGTGGCTATGTCCCTGGCGGTGATCCCCCGGGAGGGCATCGAATTCATTGATGCAGGTGAGAAACTTGTTCCTGTCAGGTAGGACCGTACACTGCAATCGTGATGGAATAAGGATGACGAGTCAGCTTCTCTCTGCCCTGCTGGTTCTTCTCTCGCTGGCCGGCTGTGCCGGTTCGTCAACACCCCCTCAAATAACTGAGGCCAGGTCACAGCGAGCTGATCCCGGCAACACAACGTATCGCATCGAGGGGCAGGCGGTGCGACTGGTCGATGGACGTGCATTAACGGAGATTCTGCCCGGCGCGGCGTCGAAAACCATCACCAGGGTCTTTGGTCAGCCGGTGTACGGGGATCTGGACGGAAACGGGGAGACAGATGCTGCCCTCGTCTTGGTGCAGACCGGCGGCGGGAGCGGCATCTTCTATTACGCTGCGGCGGCGCTCAATGCTGAAGGCGCCTGGCGGGGCACCAGCGCGGTATTTCTCGGCGATCGGATCGCTCCCGAAGATATCACGATCAAAGAACATCTCATCATTGTTACATACAGCGACCGGCGCCGCGACGACCCGATGACCGCCCCACCCACAGTCGGCGTCACCAAGTATCTCTCGGTCGAAGATGGAAAACTGGAAGAGATTGCAACGCCCGGTGACGGGGCAACCGTGGCGGAAGGTTGGGTGATCATAGGCCACGAGGTGCGCTCATTTCTTCCTTGTTCGGACAACAGAAATCTCTGGCTGTTGGGCGAATCGCCGGCCCTGCCCGACATCATGGCAGAGTACCGGCGGGCGTCAGCCGATTCGCTGCCTTACCGCCCCATTCTCATGGCACTCGTCGGCATGAACGCCGCGCCACCCAAAGATGGTTTCGGGTCAGACCACGAGACTGCCTTTCTTGCAACGGAATTGATAAGAGTGGCTCCAGGAGAACACTGCCCGAATCCCCTGATCCGGGTCGATTCCCCGGTGCCGGGCGCACAAATTTCTTCTCCTCTCAAAGTCACAGGACTGGCCTGGGGCACCTGGTTCTTTGAAGGTGATTTTCCTCTTCTGATCAAAGATACCCAAGGCAGGACCGTTGCCCAGGGATATGCCACGGCTCAGGGCCCGTGGATGACGCAGGAATTCGTTCCTTTTTCCGGAACCCTGGAGTTCCCCGAAAGTGTGGCCGGCAGTTGGGGATCGTTGATTTTAAAGAAGGACAATCCCAGCGATAGACGGGAGTTGGATGACGCGGTGCGAATACCCCTCTTCTTCAAATAGCAATCAATGAAGGAAACTGGGTCAGGCATCCTGCCTGA
>CALZGC010000219.1 GCA_945786985.1 uncultured Nitrospirota bacterium
ACATGACCGAAAAGATTCCGAGCTCCGTGAAGGTCGGCTCCCGCCCGAGGATATCCAGAATGCGCTGATACTCCTCCTCGGTCAGCCCGTGTTCGGCAATCAATTGTTTAGTAATTTCAGGCTCTTGCATAATAAAAGTTCAGGTATAGGTTACAGATACTAGGTTGAAGGTTGAAGGATCAAGGGAAATAGGAAATTGAACATAGAAAATAGGTAAAACCCCGAATCCTCCTCCGTGCCCCCCAGATCAGCATATAGAAAATCGCCAATAGGAAATAGATTAAACCCCGAACCCTCCTTCAAGCCCTCGACGTCACGTTGAAATTGGTTCCTGCATTTAGCCAGAAGTTGCTCTTCCTTTGTGTCCTTTGTGCCTTTGCCCCATTAGAAACAAGAAACGTTTCTAACGGGGGAGCCGGTGAGATTGGTTTTGCCTTTAACACGAAAGGCCTTTCTCTGCGCCTGCCCCGTTAGAGGCGAAGCGTCTAATGGGGTCCTCCGCGTCCTCTGCGGTAAAAAGGTTTTCAGCCTTTGCCTTTAACCCTAATCGCCTTTCTCCGCGGTTAAGCTTTTCCGGGCATTTAGAAACGACTGACGATCGACTCGAAGATCCGCCGCCCATCCTCATTCCCCAAAATCGCCTCGGAGCATCGCTCCGGGTGGGGCATCATGCCGAGCACGTTTCCCTTCTCATTGATAATGCCGGCGATGTTCTCTCGCGAACCGTTGGGATTGTGCTCCGGATCGACCAATCCCCTGCTGTCGGCGTAACGAAAGACCACCTGGCCGCTCTCGTTCAACTGCTTCAGGGTTGCATCGTCCACGTAATAGTTGCCGTCCGCATGCGCGATGGGGACGCGAATGGCCTCCCCTTTTTCAAGCCGACTCGTAAAAAGATTCGATGAGCTCTCAACGCGTAACCACACATCTTTACATATGAATTTGAGCGAATCGTTCCGCTTCATCGCACCGGGAAGAAGCCCCGCCTCCAGGAGAATCTGAAAGCCGTTGCAGATCCCGATGACGGCGCCGCCGTTCTCGGCGAAATCCCGCACCGCCGCCATGACCGGCGAGAACTTGGCAATGGCCCCGGTGCGGAGGTAGTCCCCATAGGAAAAGCCGCCGGGCAGGATGAGGCAGTCAAACCCGGAGACCCGCTCTTCCTTGTGCCAGATGAATGAGGCGTCTTGCTCCAGCACGTGTCGGGTCACATGATAGCAATCGTGATCGCAATTAGAGCCCGGGAAAACGACGATGCCGAACTTCATGGTTCCTCTTCCTGTGAATCAGCGGTTACTCGATTTCCACCCGGTAGTCTTCGATGACCGTATTGGCCAGGAGCTTCCGGCACATGGCCGTCACCATTTCCTTGGCTTTGTCCGGGGAACTCTCCTTCAGCGAGATCTCCATGAACTTCCCGATCCGGACATCCTCTACGCCCGCAAACCCGAGGCTGTCCAGTGCATGCTTGACGGTCGTCCCCTGCGGATCAAGCACGCCTTCTTTCAATGTCACAAACACTCTTGCCTTGTTCATCTGTGCTCCTTGCGTTGCTTTCAGGGAACCCTCAAAGATTTACACCCGGTTGAACCGGCAGAACGCCTCGAACTGACCGGACCGTTCGTAATAGTGCAGCTCCTCTTGGGCAATCCGTTGAAGGGTGGTCGCCGTCTCCGCAGCTGTTTCTTTTCCCCTGATGTAGTCGAGGAGCGCGGAGAATTTGTCGCTCTGGATGCCCAGAAAGTCGGCCTCCACTTCGGGCACGGGGGGATAGCGCCCCTGGACGACGCCCGACTCCAGATGCTCATGAAAGGGCTTACCGCTTTGCTTTGCTTCATTTTTTGCATGCCCCAGGGCGGCGTACCAGTCGGCGTGACGGATCTTATAATAGTCCCGCATGGCCTGCTTGTTGAAGTGCACCTGGAAGACGTCCCCCTTGTGGTCGAGCCTGAGCGTGACCCGGACCGAGTCGGTGTCGATGGTGTCGACAAAGACGAGGTCTTCGCCGTCTTTGGCGATCTCCCACTTCAAGTCCCACAGCTGAAGCCCCACGGAACGGAAAAAGGCCGAGACCATGGTGGCGCCGAGAAGCGCCATCTTCCTCAGGTCAAGCAGTGTCCCCCCGTCGCAGCCTGAAATGTAGAGCGCCTCCTGCAGGCTCAGGTTACGGTCCTCGGGCTCGTACTTGGTGGTAAAGTCGATGATGGGCACCGGAAAGGTCTGCCACGGCTGCAGGTCCCCCCGAAGGCCCAGTTCCTGAACATACGCCGTGCGCTGCGATGCCTCCAGGGCAAGATACTTCCGGTACACCGAAGACCCCGGCGTCATACCGAAGCGCACGATGTTCTCCAACGGGATGACGAACTTGTCTTCGTGGTAAAACGCGCTGTAGTCCCACAGCGGTATCTCATTGAAAAATATACGCTCCGGCTTCATCACCGTGTACTTCTTCACGACCACGTAGCGGCTCGGAGCCGCCGGCATTCCAATTGCGCAGACCTCACCGCTCTCTTCATCGACCAGGCCCATATGGTGCGTGTGCGCGCCGGCCGTTCGGAACTTTTGGGCCAGGGAATCGTTCGCCAGGGATGCCAGGACTGAGGGCAGGTCGTCGGCGCCGAGTACCGCCTCCCAATCCGACGGGGAAGCGAGCAGGTTGTATATCTTGTGGCGCAGGGCCGCGCGGCAAAGATCGCTCACGGGAATCGAAAAGATCGTTCCCACATCGAAGACCGACCCCCCCGGGGTCGTTTCACAGACCATGACCCCCGGATGCTCCGCCAAAAAGAAAAGGTTCTGAACGGATCCCCGATAGTCGGGATGTTTCAGTTTTGAAATGTCAATCTTCACTGCCGCCTCCATCGTGCTCGCTGCGCGGTGGGGGCCCACTCGAGGCGGCCCGGCTATTGGGTGCCGAACACCCGCTGAAATAGAGCGTCCACATGCCTCAGATAGTACTGCACATCAAAACAGTCCTCGATCTCGCCGGCACTCAGTTGTTTCCCCACGGCGGCGTCCGCCAGGAGACACTTTCGAAAATCGGCACCCTCGTTCCAGGCCTTCATGGCATTGCGCTGCACCAGGGCATAGGCGTCTTCCCGGGGAATTCCCTTTGCGACCAGGGCCAGCAGTACCCGCTGGGAAAAGACCAGCCCGTGGGTTTGGTCGATGTTTTCGCGCATCCGCTCGGGATAGACAATCAGTTTCTCCAGCACGGTGCTGAGCCGGTTGAGCATATAGTCAATGAGAATGGTGCTGTCCGGAAAGATCACCCGCTCCACTGAAGAGTGGCTGATGTCTCGCTCGTGCCACAGGGCGTTGTTCTCCAGGGCGGCCATGGCATAGGAGCGGATCAGCCGGGCCAGCCCGGAGAGGTTTTCCGACGCAATGGGATTGCGCTTGTGCGGCATGGCCGATGAGCCCTTCTGCCCCTCGGAGAAATACTCTTCGGCCTCCCGCACCTCGGTGCGCTGCAGATGGCGGATCTCCACCGAAATCTTCTCGATGGTGCTCGCAATCAGAGCCAAGGTATTCAGGTACTCGGCATGCCGATCCCGCTGAATGACCTGGGTGCTGACGTTGGCCGGCGTCAGGCCCGCCTTCTTGCAGACGTACGCCTCGACGTCGGGATCGATCTGGGCAAAATTCCCCACGGCCCCGGAAATCATCCCGCAGGAAACGGCTTCAACGGCCTGATCGAACCGGCGAAGATTCCGTCCCATCTCTTCGTACCAAAGGGCGAGCTTGAGGCCGAAGGAGGTCGGCTCCGCGTGGATGCCATGGGACCGGCCGATCTGCACCGTCTCTTTGTGCTCCATGGCCCGGTTTCTCAACACCGAGCGGATCCGGAGCAGGTCGGCCCGAATAATGGCCGAGGCATCCTTGATTTGCAGCGCTAGGCCCGTGTCGAGCACGTCCGAGGAGGTCAGCCCCATGTGCAGGTAGGCGGAGTCCTTCCCGATATATTCGGCCACACTGGTCAGAAAGGCGATTACGTCGTGCTTGACGGTCCGTTCGATCTCATCGATCCGCCGGACGTCGAAGGCGGCCTTTTCTCTAATCCGGTCCAGCGCAGCCTTGGGGACGCGCCCCTGCGCAGCGTGGGCCTCACAGGCCAGGATCTCCACCATGAGCCACTTGCTGTACTTGTTATCCAGTTCCCAGACCTTGCCCATTTCGGGCCGGGTGTAGCGTTTAATCATCTCTCTGGCCTGCAGCCCTAAACGCCGACTTGAAGGCGTTGAATCAAGAAAGCGGGCAAACCGGCTGCCCTCATCTTTTCCTGGGTGATTCGGTAATTATACGGTACTCGATGGAAGGAAAGGACTTTCTCACGGGTATCATAAAGACAGTAGGCGGCATCAGGATCGCTGTCCCTCGGCTGTCCCACGCTGCCGACGTTGACAATATAGCGAAACTGGTCCTGAAAAGTCAACAACCTTTCGGTCGTCAGACGCACATTATTTCCGTCCCCCACAAAGCCGAGGGAGCGGTGGGTGTGGCCGTAGAGACAGGCCTTTTCCTCAAAGAATTTAAGCTGTCGGCGAGCCTCTTCCTCGTAGAGGAGATAGGCCCAGGCCTCGGGCCGCTCGGGCGTTGCGTGGACCAGAAAGAGTTCCCCTTCACGGGCCGTCATCGGCATGGAGAGGAGGCGCTCACGGTTCTCCCCGGTGAGAACATTCTGGGTCCACAGGATCGCCCCCTGCGCAAAGGGGTTGAAATGGGCCGTGGAGGTCAGCTCCAGCGCGCCGTGGTCATGATTGCCGGCCACCACCGTGTCGGCCACCTCAAAGATCTTCTCCACGCACGCGTTCGGATCAGGCCCATAGCCCACCGCGTCGCCCAGAAAGAGGACCCGCTCCGGTGCGCGGGTGGCCATATCTTGAAGAACCGCCGTTAAGGCTTCCAGATTTCCGTGGACATCTGCAAATACAGCAATACGCAATGGTTACGCCTCCCCCTTGGTCGGGAAAAAGGAACTAGGAAATAGCAACTGGAAAAGACCTCCGCTTTCCTTTGCGCCCCCGGACATCGGGAAGTAGCAAATAAGACATAGAAAATAGGTTGTTGCAGGCCTTAGGCAGAACGCTGAAAAGGCCAGAGGACAGAGTAGCGGATGACGGAGGACGGATAAGAACCAGAGGACGGAGGACCGCGCAACAGAGGACGGAAACTTCAAAAGGCTGAAGGAATTTGCCTTTGACGCGAATTGCCTTTCTTTGTGCCCTTTGTGTCTTCGTGGTGAAACGGTCTTTTGCTTTCATGAACAAGTGCCTTTCTCCGTGCCCCTGTGGTGAGCCGGGTCTTGAATTTGATCTTAGCCTTTAACCCGAAAAGCCTTTCTCTGCGCCTGCCCCGTTAGAGGCGAAGCGTCTAATGGGGATCTCTGCCCCCTTAGAAACAAGAAACGTTTCTAACGGGGCGGGCGGTAAATTGCTCTTGATTCTCGCTGGCAGACAGCACTTCCCTGACCCACTCCTCGTTGGAGAGACGCAAATCTGAAGCGGAAAATTCGGTCTTTATTTCTACCCGACGGGAGGAGAGGCAGGAAAGAGGATCTCCCGGTATGCCTCCTTGTTGTTCACAACGCTATCGAGAATGCCGTTAATGAAGGCCCCGGCGTCATCGCCGCTGTACTCTTTCGCCAATTCGATGGCTTCATCCATGGAGACACTTTCCGGGATGTCGTCTCTGAAGGAGATCTCATAAATAGCGAGGCGCAGAATATTCTTGTCGATCACCGAGAGACGTGACAGTTTCCAGTTTTCAGCCAGTTCCGAAATAACCCGGTCGATCTTCCCCATCTCTTTCACCGTTCCAAGAAAAACCGACTCGGTGAAAGTCTGGATATCCTCGTTCAATTTCTTGTGAAAATCCCGGAACTCCTTGAGCAGGACCTCCTTCGCCTCTTGACGTATCTCATGTTGATATAGGAGTTGCAGAGCCAGGATCCTGCCTCGTCGTCTTTTCCCCATGGTTTTCTCGCTATCCCGTCTGACGATCTTTCTTTCCGGAATCCTTCGTTTACCGATGGCACCCCTATGGTACCGAACCGTCCCCTACTTGCCAAGCCGACGGAAAAGATTGACCATCTCGATGGCGCCAACGGTGACTTCCGCACCCTTGTTTCCCGCTTTGGTGCCGGCCCGCTCGATGGCCTGCTCGATGGAGTCGGTGGTCAGAACACCGTACATGACCGGGATGGGCGCCTGCATGGCCACGGCGGCAATTCCCTTGCTGGCTTCCGCCGCGACATAATCAAAGTGGGGTGTGGCTCCCCGGATCACGGCTCCCAGGCAGATCACGGCATCGTACTTCTTGCGATCCACCAGCATCTTCGCGGCAAAGGGGATCTCAAAAGCCCCCGGTACCTTGACGACATCAATATCATTGTCCTGAGCTCCGTGGCGTTTCAGGGCGTCGAGAGAGCCCTCCAGCAGTTTGGACGTAATAAAATCGTTGAATCGGCTCGTGACGATTCCGAATTTAAACCCCTTGGCCTGCAGTTCACCTTCAATAATCTGTGGCATATCTCCTCCCTTGATCGGCTTTCGGCTCGAGAATGTCTATCGGACCCGGTTCCTGCTGCGCAGCGCCTGGCATTCAAATCTGCTTCAGGAAATGGCCCATCTTTTCCTTCTTTGTCTTCAGGTATTTCACGTTGCTTTTGTGCATGCCCGTTTCGATGGAAACCCGATCCACCACTTCCAGTCCGTACCCTGTGAGACCAACGATCTTTTTCGGATTGTTGGTCAGGAGGCGAATCTTCTGAATGCCCAGATCGACGAGAATCTGCGCACCAACCCCGTAGTCCCGCAGGTCCGCTTTGAACCCAAGCTGCTCATTGGCCTCTACCGTGTCGAGTCCCTGATCCTGCAGGGCATAGGCCTTGATCTTGTTGGCCAGGCCGATGCCCCTTCCCTCCTGCCGCATGTAGAGCAGGACACCCGCGCCCTCCGCTTCGATCATGTGCATGGCAGCCTGGAGTTGATCGCCGCAGTCGCAGCGCTTGGAGCCAAGCACGTCACCGGTGAGGCACTCGGAATGGACACGGACCAGCGTCGCCCGGTCGGGATCGATCTCCCCCTTGATGAGCGCCACATGCTCCTTCTGGTCCACATCGTTCTCGTAGATCACGACGCGGAAATTGCCGCCGTACTCCGAGGGTAGAGACGCCTCGGCCGCGCGCCGGACCAGGGATTCCGTCCGCATCCGGTAGGCGATGAGGTCCTGAATGGTAACGATCTTAAGATCGTGCTCTTTGGCAAAGGGGATCAGCTCGGGCATCCGGGCCATGGTGCCGTCGTCGTTCATGATTTCACAAATGACACCGGCGGACTGCAGTCCGGCGATCCGCGCGAGATCGACGGATCCTTCCGTCTGGCCCGCCCGCTGCAGCACGCCACCTTCGCGTGCCCGCAGGGGAAAGATATGCCCCGGTCGGACCAGGTCTTGCGGTTTGGCATCGCGCCGCACGGCGGCGAGAATCGTCGTGGCCCGGTCGGCCGCCGAGATCCCCGTGCTCACACCGTGGCGGGCTTCAATGGAAACGGTAAAGGCGGTGCCAAAGGAGGCCTCGTTCTCCTTGGCCATCTGGGGCAGATCCAGCTCGACCACCTTCTCAGGGGTCAGCGAGAGACAGATCAGTCCCCGGCCGTACTTGGCCATGAAATTGATCGCCTCCGGAGTGACGCATTCGGCCGCCATGGTAAGGTCCCCCTCGTTTTCCCGGTCCTCATCGTCGACGAGAATGACCAATTTTCCGTTCCGGATGTCCTCAACGGCCTCTTCAATGGTGTGGATTTCTTTGTGCATGTGCAACCTCTTTCGCTAGAGTGGGTTCGCGCGACCGCAGCCGATGGCCGACGTCTTACGCGAACCCATGTTCGGACAAAAAGTCCATGCTGAGTGGTGTTTCGCCGCCCCCGTCCTCTCTTTTCCGGCGGCTGAGAAACCGGTAAACGTACTTGCCGATCATGTCACTTTCCAGATTGACCCGATCCCCCACCCGCTTGCGCAGGAGCGTGGTCCACTCTCCGGTGTGCGGAATGATGGAGACCGAAAAAGATGATGCGTCGAGTTCATTGATCGTCAGGCTGATGCCGTCGACCGCAATCGATCCTTTGGGAACGGAGAGTTCCAGAATCTCCCGGGGTGCCGAGAAAGCGATGACCGTGGCGTTTCCTTCCTGCGTCATACCGGTCATGCGACCCACCCCGTCGACGTGGCCGCTGACCATGTGACCACCGAAACGCCCGCCGGCCCGCAGGGCCCGTTCCAGGTTGACCGGGTCCCCCCGTCTGAGTTCCCCAAGCGTAGTCGCCCGCAGGCTCTCCGGAGAGATATCAGCCGTAAAGGAGACGCCATCATGGGCGACGACCGTCAGGCAGACGCCGTTCACCGCGATGCTGTCCCCCAAAGTGACATCCTCCAGGACCGTGCGCGCCTCCAGGGTCATCCGGGCGCTCTTTTCGCTCGACTTCACCACCCGCATCCGGCCGATTTCCTCGATGATCCCTGTAAACATCCTGCCTCCTCAGACGGAACGGGGCTCCGCCGAATCTTGCTCTGCATAGACCGGTGAAGAGAGACCGTCCGGCTTGATCACATCGCCCTGGATCATCACATCGTCACCGATCTGCTCGGTACGGATGGACTGGAGATGGACCGCGTCGGCGAGCCGCCGGACCCGGAGATTTGCGATGCACTCCTTGCTCCCGCCGCCGATGATCTTGGGGGCCACGAAAAAAAGAACGCGGTCCACCACGCCCGCCCGGAGCGCTGAAGCATGCACCTGGGCGCCGCCCTCGATGAGAAGGCTGGTCATCTCCATCCTTCCCAGATCCTCCAACACCTGCTTGAACTTAATCCGTGAGGCCTCCTTGCGGGCCACCAGCACGGTGACGTTCCTTTCCTGGTAGGCTCGGATCCGCTCGGGCTGCACATCGGGTCCCGAGAAAATAAAGGTCCTGGCAGGAGAATCGTTCCTGATGATACGGGCATCAAGCGGCGTTCTCAGGTGCGTATCCAGGACAATGCGGGCCGGGTCCCTGCCCCCCCCACCGGGCAGACGGGTGGTGAGGCTCGGGTCATCCGCCAGCACCGTGTTAACGCCAACGAGGATGGCGTCCACGACGTTGCGCAGTTGATGGCCCCGTTCTCGGGCTGCCTTGCCGGTGATCCATTTGGAGTCTCCCGTCTGCGTCGCAATCCGCCCGTCCAGCGTGACCGCCGCCTTGAGGATCACAAAGGGCACCTTCGCCGTGATGTATTTGATGAAGAAGCGATTCAGGTCACGGGCCTCGTTTTCCAGAACCCCCACATCAACCTGGATACCGGCCTCCCGCAGTTTCCGGATACCGCTCCCATTCACCTGGGGGTTGGGGTCCTGCATGGCACAGACGACACGGGTCACCCGGCTTCGGATGATGAAATCGGCGCACGGCAGGGTGCGTCCCCGATGGGAACAGGGCTCCAGCGTTACGTACAGCGTGCTGCCGTGGGCTCCCATCCCCGCTTCGTTCAGGGCGTGGATTTCCGCATGCGGCGTTCCTGCCTTGCGGTGATACCCCTTGCCGATGACGGTGTTGTCCTTCACAACCACAGCACCGACCATGGGGTTGGGCGACGTGAGTCCCCTTCCCTGCTCCGCCAGATGAAGGGCTATTTTCATGTAGCCGTTGTCATTCATGGATCACTCGTTGCGAAGATCGCTGCGCCTACAGGACAGCCAATACCTCACCTATTCTCTAATACAACATAAGTGAGCTTTAAGTTGCAAAATTTTGTTTTTAAGGCATTTTTATGCCTAAAAAGATCCCCAAACTCTTCTATTGGAACCCATGAAGGGGCACAAAAAAACCCGAAGCGCGTGAACACTTCGGGCACAATTTGAGCGTACAGACAGATCGCCTGTGCACCTTCTCTCATCCAGACTCTCACTGTCGGCTCCGGAATTGCACCGGATCAGTCCCTGGTAAAGTACCAGGGAGTCGCGGACTGTTACCGCCGGTCGGGATTTTCACCCGGCCCCGAAGGTTCACACATATTCAAATTTTGTTATATAGTAGAGATCGCACCCAGCCGTGTCAAGTTTTTTTTTCCGCCGAGAGACGTTCCCCAGCACTACTACACCTCCTCTAGGGTTTCACGGATGCCGAATCCGCCTCAACAGAGGGGGTTCCCAAAGGGGGACAACTGCAACCTATTTTGATTCGCCGCCGCAACGACGCTCCGGTTTCTCAGCCACCATCCAGTTCTCCTTATCGGCACCGCACTGGCACTGTCCCGGACCTTCGTCCGTAAAGGGAATCTCGTTGGTGCATTCCTCGCATATGTACACTTTGTCCATCGCCGCCCCACCCCTTTCCTGAAATAATATCCTCCGGTCAGATAGACCCAATTCGGACTCTATTTATAGCATTGTTCAGAAATAAGTCAAGCAGGCAGGCCGGATAGGCAGGATCCGCCCCCAAACAAAAAGGCCCGCGGGAAAGCGGGCCTTTTTGAACGCCATTCGGGTTAGTTCCCCTTGACGAGGAAATAGAGCGAAGTCAGGAGCAGCAAGACCTGGAACTCCATACCCCCCATGGGGTGGCTTTCGGAAGGGACGAAACTCCACTGCGGCCATCCCCAGACGGATAAACCAATGGGCATTGGCCGAAAGAGCCTCAAACAGAGACACTCTTTCCGAGCTCACCATATCTTGTCTTGTCATCGTAGCTGGATGTGCCATAAGTCACCTCCCATCGTGATGATTGTCCATAAGTGCGATCATGTTCCTTAGACGGAGGGCGTCCCATGTTCCTTACAGTACCAGTTTCGGAAGGGCATCACGACCCCGGACCTTCTTCGCGAGAAATTACATGTTTTCAAGGAGTTGGCGGTGTGTCGGGGGCAGAGCGTTTCTTGACACGGCCCTGAATGCATGCTATAGATAGAGACGATGTTCCGCATCAATCATCCGCCGGCGGCCCTGCGGTGACGCACAACCGCTTGATGCGGAAACAAAAGAACAAGAAAGACAGGTGCTCGCCCTCCAGGCTCGCCGGCAATTTTGAGGAGGAGCTTATGGGTTTTCTGGACGCCTTCCTGAAAAAGAAAGAGTACCCCCCGCTGAGCGAAACGAGTCCCGCTGCCACCCAGATCAACGAGTTGAAACAACCCCTGGAAAAGCTGGTGAGTGACGTTTCCGATCCCTTGGAGATTGTTCCAACTGACAAAGCTGCTTATGCATTCATTGGAAAACCGCCGAAGAAATTCGGGGTGGCCTGGGTGGACGCCGACGGCAAGATCCACAACTTCAAGTCACTCGTGGAGGAGAAAGGCCTTTCTGTCATCAGCCTGGAGAAGTTGAGCAGCCGCATGCGAGAAGCCTACATCAAGGCACAACAAGCGGAGCGCTACTCCACCAGCATCGCAGGCCGGGAAGTGGTGGTGACTCCATCCGAATCGATGGCCTCCGACATGGCAAGTATCATACGCGAGTACACGAGTTAAGGGGCTTTTACACTTCAATCGTAACGGATTCAGAGCGCCTCCGGGCTGACCGGCGTCAACGCGGGCTGTACTTGATCCCGCGTAGTTGTAGGTTTTACGTTTTAGGCTGAAGACTGAAGATTGTCGGGAAATAGGAAATGGGAAATAGAAAATAGGTTGTTGCAGGTTTTTAGGTTGAAGTCTGAAGGCTGAAGGCTTAAGAACGCAAATATCAAAATGCAAAGATCAAAGATAAAACAACAAGAATGAGATTCTCTTCTCCGCGACAAAAAGGTTATCAGCCTTTGCCTTTAACCCGAAAAGCCTCTCTCTGCGCTTGCCCCGTTAGAGGTGAAGCGTCTAATGGGGATCTCGGCCCCATTAGAAACAAGAAACGTTTCTAGCAGGGGAGCCGGTAAGTCGCTCTTGGCATTTGCCTTTAACGAGAAATCTTCTTCCGCTGCTCCGAATAAAAAAGGGCGGGAACGAGGTTCCCGCCCTTTTATCATGTTACATACAGGCCATCATCTGCGGCGTTTCAGCCTCAAGAGGAACAGAAGCGGTGCCGCCAGTGAAAGCAGATCGGCCGGCGTCGCACCCATGCCAAGGGCACATCCGCCGCCCCCACCGCCGGAGCTGGCCGCCG
>CALZGC010000220.1 GCA_945786985.1 uncultured Nitrospirota bacterium
CACCCTACCGCTGAGCTTCACCGCCGATGAGAACCTCTTCCTGGGCCCGGGCGGCTTCAACTTCAGCACTCCCGATTGGGAAGCCACGGCATCCTTTGACTTCAGCACGGCCCCGCTCACCCTCGTGCGCGTGGTCCTGGAAAACGAACTGTTGGCGGCAGCGCCGGATATGCTGGACTTCGCGGACATCAACAAGGCGCTCTCCCTGTTCGGGGTCACGACGATCATCCCTGAACCGGCAAGCATCTTCCTCCTGGGCGGAGGCTTGGTGGGACTCGTCGCACTCGGTGCTGGCAGAAAGAGCGTGGAAAACTAAGTGCTTCGATTCGCAAGTAGGGCGAGTGTTTTTCTATCGTAAGATCCGGTTAAACGCTCACTCAGCACCAATTCCTGAGTTCACAGGTTCGTCGTCGAACTTATGAATCGAAGGACTCAGCGAAGAAACTTGTGACCGGAGGCTCTTCGATGCCGACCGCCGGTCATGCCTCTCTGACCGCCCCCCCTCCTTTCGGCCGGGCCCAGCGCCTTCGGACCGGCCGAAAGGAGCCCCTCCCCCCGCAGATTTTCAACCTGTCATCGTGCCCCTTCGCCCCCGTTACACGCTCTGCGTCTAACGGGGCAGGCTTTATCCTCTCCTCCCGGGACTCTCTCAGGCTGATGAAGAGATGCTATATGCTGCCGACTGGAGGGTTTTCATTGCTTGCGGCGGTGCAAGACCTCACCGTCGATGACCGCAAAGCGCAGCGCCATCAGCCAGGGACTGCATCGGAAGAGTACGGGCATGCGTTTGGGGCCATCGGCCAGTAATCGGAGACGCTCCCAGCGCTCCGGGAAGTCGCACTTTTCAAAGCAGGCGACCACATACACATCCTTTTGATACCGGGGGCACTCCCCACAGATGCGGGCGCGCTTCTCATGGAGCACCGTGTAGGTCTCCAGGTAGGTGTCATAATCTTTGAGCATGAGCGTCTTCTCATGAGAGACCTTTTTTCCCGTGACGCCGTCTTTCGTCTCTTCCACCACCGCTTCTATGGCACGAAGCTGCGCCCGGGAGCGGCTGTCTTCGTTCTCCTTCCACTGACGGATCTGTTCCACCACCCAGGGCACGAGGAGAAAGGCCCGTCCCCCTTCCCGGAGAAGCTCGACGATGGCCTGCTGATGCCCGTTATCGAAGCCCTCTTTCCAATACAGCGAGACCTCCTCAACCTTCGCGTTGAAGTTGGGATCTCCCTCAACGTAGAATTTCTCGTTCTGGATCCCCTTGAAGGGATACTTGAAAACTCCGCCATCACTGACACTCATTGCTCGCTCCATGTCCCCCCCCGTTTCACCCGTAGACGGCCTGCCGAGACAGGTCACTGGACCCTCGCCGCACTCATGGATGATCGCTTTCTCGGCCGTCGGCTCTTGCGGCCGCTTCAGTGACAAGAAACACAGGGATCCCGGCTGAAAACGAAAGACCCCGAAAAGGCGTAAAGCATGCGGCCCGCCCAGTGTGTTCTATTCCTATTTTCTCCGTATGAAACCACACAAGAACAGTGGAAGGGAAATTCATAAAAGTCATGCCAGCCATGCGTAATCGTCATAGCCGAGTTTCCAGTTGACTTTGGAAATCTCCAATTCTAGAATGCCTTACCGGTTTACCCTCACACCCCACGGGAAGGGCGTCGATGGACGACCATCGCCTCAAAGTCTTCTGCTCCGTTGCAAAAACGCTCAACTTTTCGAAGGCCGCCGAGGAGAATTACATCACCCAGTCAGCGGTAAGCCGGATCGTCAAGAATCTGGAGGACGACCTGGGCGTGCAGCTTGTGCACCGGCAGCGGGGCGCGGTCTCGCTGACCTCCATCGGAAAACAGTTCTACAGGCGGGCACAGCAGATCATCAGAATGTACGCCGCCACCGTGAAGGAAGTGGATGAGCTGGCCAACTCGGTAAAGGGCTTCCTCTCCATCGGCACGAGCACCACCGTCGCCCGCTATCTCTTCCCCGAACTCATCTTCAAGTTTCGAGAGAAATACCCCATGATCCGGGTGCACCATGAGGTGAAGAATACGAGCGGGATTCTAGACGCACTGATTCAGGGAGATATCGAAGTGGGGCTGGTGGAAGACCGGGTCTACTATCCCGGCGTCCTGTCGGAAAAGCTCTGCGAAGATGAACTGGTGCTGGTGGTGGGCAAAAAGCATCCCTGGGCAAAAACCGGCCAGGTTACAAAGGAGCTGCTGCTGCAGGAGCCATTTATTCGCCGCGAGAAGGGCTCCGGCACCCGACGGATGATGGAAAATCGCCTGAAGGAGATGGGTATCAAATCGTCCGGCATGAACATCGTCATGACCTCGGCCAATACCGACCTCATCATCGAGGCTGTCGAACAGGGCCTTGGCACCGCATGTGTCTCCAAGTGGGCCGTCCGGAAGAAGATCAGAAAAGGAGCGCTCGTTCCGGTCCAGCTGGGAAACGGGCCCCTCTCACGGGACTTTCTAATCATTCGGCTCGATCAGGAACTCTATACCCACGTCGCACAGACCTTTCTCAACTTCCTCCAGGAAGCCCCGCCGCCCTCGGCGCCGTAAGTCGGAAAGAGCGAAAAGCGATTTACCACAGAGGACGCGGAGAACGCAGAGAAAGGCGCTTCTTGCGGAAAGTCAAGAACAAGAGCTGCTCACCACAAAGGCACGAAGGGCACAAAGGAAAGCACTTCTTGTCGAAAGGCAAAGGCTAAGGGCGTTCTACCGCAGAGGACGCGGAGGACGCAGAGAAAGGCGCTTCTTGCGGAAAGTCAAGAACAAGAGCTGCTCACCACAAAGGCACG
>CALZGC010000221.1 GCA_945786985.1 uncultured Nitrospirota bacterium
GCAAACCATCTGGATCAAATAGTGTGATTCCGCCGCAAATACCCCATCTGCGGCGTTGCGAGACCTTTGGCTGCACTGCGGCGTACACGAAGTACGCCTCAGTTGCCAAAGGCTTCGTGCCTTGCATCTGGGGCATTTGCGGCCGAATCAATTACCAGCCTTCTTGGGCAAATACCCCATCTGCGGCGTTGCGATGATTTTGGCTGCACTGCGGCGTACACAAAGTACGCCTCATTTGCCAAAACCTCCGCGCCTTGCATCTGGGGCATTTGCGGCGGAATCACTTCCTTTTTTACGTGACCCTAGCAAATACCCCATCTGCGGCGTTGTGGTGATTTTGGCTGCACTGCGGCGCACAAGAAGTACGCCTCATTTGCCAAAACCCTTGCGCCTTGCATCTGGGGCATTTGCGACGGAATCATGGGAATGGCCCTTTTCCGCAATCTCTGCGTCAATCTTCGAAATTGCTTGTGCGGCGTACAACAGAGTACGCCTCCGCACAATTTTCTTGATTTCCTTGACCTTGCGAAAAATTGCTCATTCCCGGAAGGAGCTGGCATTCTTCACTCGAATCCTTCGCTGTTCTTAAGTTCCTCAAAAACAGCCTTATGCACCCCCTCCTTCCTGTTGTCGAAGAAACGTCTGTTTATCCGTCTTGTTTCCCGGGCCTGTTCCAGGAAATAGGCAAAGAGGTGCAGGTCCCGGCGGATGTCCTCACCTCTCTCTTTCTCCGAGGCCAGTTTTGCCAAGACGCTCAGAATGCCGAAGAGGTTGAGACTCAGCTGGGTGATTCGTGTGAGGAAGAACTCCTTCTCCGTGATCTTCTTTCCGTATGCGATCATTCCGAGACGGATCATCCAATTGATCCAGCGGGCATGGCTGCGCGCCATGCGTGCGCCGCGGCGCATTACCGGCTCATCATAGGTGAGCAAGATGCCCGATTTCTTGAACAGACCTTTCAGCAGGAACCACAGCTGCGCGCCCTTGCCCAGACGCTGTGCTTTCATCTGCTTCGACAGCTTTCGAATCAGAAAAAGGGGCGGATAGATGGAGTGGATCTCGGTGGTGCCTTCAAAAACCGTGGTGACTCGGAAATCCCGCATCCGTTTTTCATAGGGCAGCGTCGTGATATATCCGGCACCGCCCGCCACCTGCAGGGCGTCGTAGAGGGTGTCCCAGGCCCGGGTCGTGCCGAAGAGCTTGCAGTGCGAGCTTTCGATGGCGACCTTGGCCAGCGGTTCCTCCTCCAGCAGTCTCGATGTGAAGCAGGCCATGGCTTCGGTCACAAACCCGTTGACCCGGGCCTCTACGATCTTATCCTGGATCAGTTCGAAGTTCGCGATGGGCACCCCGAACTGCTTCCGGCTGGTCGCGCGCTGCATCATGTCATCCACGGACTGTTTCATGAGACCCAGCGATGCGGCCCCGAGCCCCAGACGGCCGTAGTTCAGGATCGTCATGGCGACTTTAAATCCGTCGCCCGGCTGACCGAGAAGGTTTGCGGCGGGGACACGGACATCGTCGAAGGTAATGGCCGTCGTGGAGCTGATCTTGAGCCCCATCTTGGGCATGTCCTTGCCGATCTTGACCCCGTCCCACGCGGTCTCAACGATGAACGCGCCCATGAAGCCCGGCTTGGCGGGATCCATCTGGGCGAAGACGGTCAGTCCGCCGGCGTAGTTTCCGTTGGTGATATAGGTCTTGCGTCCTTTGAGGATGTAGCGGGTCCCGTCCTCGGAAAGGGCGGCCGTGGACTGAATATTCTGTGCGTCGGAGCCGACCAGCGGTTCCGTCAGGGCGTAGGCGAAGAGCATTTCTCCCGATGCCGCAGGCACCAGGTACTGCTGCTTCTGTTCTTCGGTACCGAACAGGTCGATCCCCTTCATGCCGATGGAGAGATGGGCAATGGGGATCAGGGCAAGGGCCATGTCCGTCCGGGCCATGGTCTCGACGACCCTGAGATAGTCCGACAGCGAGAGTCCCACTCCGCCGTAGGCGTCGGGAACGTTCAGGCCGAAGATCCCGATCTCCTTCAGCCCGTGCCAGAGGGCCTCGGGCAGGGTGCCCTCCTTTTCCAGACGGGCTGGCGGGAAATCCTTAATCAACTCCCGATATCGCTGGAGGAGGGCTTCGGTCTTCTGTGACAGAACGTCGCTCCTACACGCGGTGAACCGTTCCCGGTTGAAGGCCTGCAGATAAAGCTCCGAGAGAAAACCCCTATGATCGAAGCTCGCCTGTAAAGATTTTTCCTGCGGATCGGCCATACGTTGTCGATATCTCCTTTTGTCTCGAACGTAACAACCCGTGGGGAAATTGTCAATTTGGATGGAGAGGCGTTCAGAAAAGCAGAGCGGTCCTCAGGATGCCATTAGCAGAACTTTTTGAACGGTTTCGCCCAGCTCCTGTACGTCGAAAGGTTTTGCCAGGGCGGCTTGGAAGCCGAACGCCCGGTAGCTGGCCAGGATAGGGTTGTTGGAATAGCCGCTGGCCACAATGCCTCTGACCTTGGGGTCGAGTTCGCGGAGTCGCCGCAGGGTTTCTTCCCCCCCCATGCCGCCAGGGATCGTCAGGTCGACGATGACGGCGTCGAAGGGCCTCCCCTGTGCCAGAGACTCTGCATAGCGTACCACCGCCTCGGCACCATCCTGTGCAAAGACCACGGAGTATCCTAGCTGTGTCAGGATATCGCCTGCCACCCGTCTGACGTAGGTCTCATCATCCATGAACAGGATTTTGCCTTTCCCCGTGGGCAGCCCAGCTCGCGTCGTCTCCTCCCGTACCTTGCCGGCTTCCTGCAAGGACGGAAGATGGACGTAAAAGGAGGTGCCCCCGGACCCGGTCTCGACGGCAATGTGGCCGTTGTGCTTTTGTGCAATGGAGTAGGCCGTTGACAGTCCAAGGCCGCTGCCGTCCTCTTTGGTCGTGAAATAGGGGTCGAATATCTTACCAAGGTTCCTTTCGGCAATCCCCGGACCCTGGTCCCTGATGGTAACCTTGATGTAGGCGCCGGGAGGGAGGGGGAGATTGTCCTCTTGGTCAACCTGCCTGTTCTCAGTGCAAACCGTGATGGTGCCGCCCTTCGGCATAGCCTGTGTCGCGTTGATGACAAGATTTTGAAACAGCTGGGCCAGCTGGCCCTCGTCCGCCTCAACCTGCCAAGTGGCCTCAGAAACGTCCAAGTCAAGACGAACCCGTGATCCCCTGACGGCCAGGGTCGCGGACTCCCGCAGCACGGCGCCCAGGGAGAGGGTCTTTTTCACGAAGATGCCTCCCTTGGCAAAGGTCAACAACTGCCGCACCAGATCGCGCGCGCGTGAGGACGCTTTCTCCGCTTCGACCAATCGCTCATGGAGCGGGGTTTTCTCTTCGGAGTAGAGCTTGCTGAGATTGATGTTGGCCAGGACGCCCGTGAGCAGGTTGTTAAAGTCATGGGCGATGCCTCCTGCCAGCACCCCGAGGGATTCGAGTTTTTCCGTTTTCAGCTGCTCCTCTTCCACCCGTTTTCGCTGTGTTATATCTCGAACCACCTGCACACAGGCAACGACATCGCCCTCGGCGTTTCGCAAAGGTGAGGCCGTGATTTCTACAAAGCGTTCGCCGGCGCTCGTCTGGACGACCCGTTCCGTTCGGTGCACCCCGCCGTCACTTAAGCAGGCCCGGACGGGGCATTCCCGGCAGACCTCATCGCTCTCTCCGTACGCCTGGTAACAGGTTTCCCCGAGGTGCATTCCCAGGAGGTCCTGGTGTGTCTGATTCTGGAATAGAATCTGATACTCCTTGTTCTGGATGCTGATGCCGTCCCCGATGGCGGCGATGATGGCTTCGGCTTTGGCCTTTTCTTCTTCGGCCCGCTGCATGGCATCCCGAAGTTGCATCTGGGTTCGGCGGTGAAACAGAATCTCCTGATGCAGCCGTTCGTTGGTGATTTGCAGACCGAGGGTCCGCTCCTCCACACGCTGTTCCAGTTCGGTAAGGTTTTGCCGTAGGGTCTCTCTGGTTTCCCAGCGGAAGATGGAGAGGGCCCGCACGAGACTGTAGGTGAGGGTGACGGCGCAGAGTGTCCGAAAAAGCTGAACCGGCAGCCCGACCATCTCCAGGAAAGAGGTTTCGTTCAGGAGCGATGCAGGCGGCAGGGCCGCTTTCGGCACCACAACCCCTGCGAGAAAACCATAAATGACAAGGGTGACCGCGGCGAGAATGAGATATACCGCCATCTGCGGGGATCGGACCGCGCGGAGTCGCGCGCCATGGCGCGCCAGTGAGCATGCTGTCAGCAGGGCTCCGGGAATGGCCAACAGGTACCGGGCCCAAATGTCCCCCATGACGAAGCGGTCAGCGCTGTTCGCCGTGGCGGTTACCCAAAGGGACAGCAGGGCAAGCGGGAGCAGGACCGACCGGTGGGGATGATCGTCTTTAGCGAAGAACGCTGCAGAGCCGTACCCGATCAGACAGAGGTAGGATAAGGCCAGAACGCCGAGACCTAAACCCTGCAGGGCCTCAGACCAGCGAGGTTCCTGGAGCAGAGAAAACATACCGAGCCATTCGTGGAGTCCATGGAGAATGCCGAAGGAGGCGATGTAGCCGAGGTGTCTGGCGAAGGGGAGTTTGCTGTCCGCCTTGGGGTAGGTGAAAATCGTCAGTCCGAGACTGAAGAAAGCCAATCCGTAAATGAAGAACAGCCCGGTCATGGTGGCATGCTCCGCGAGGCCGCCCCATCCGCGCTGGGCGGCTGTTCACAGTCATTCCTCCCCCGGGTTGCGAGGTGCCCGGGAAACACCCGGTTGGCTGGGTGACACTATAGGGTAATAGTTTTCACATTGCAATTTTTTCTTTAATATATTTCGGATGACCCGGGCTGTGCGGACCCCCGACACAGGAAGCAATCTCCGCCCGGAGAGTTGACCCGTGAGTCTTCGCGAGAGAGGCGTTCGCTGGAGAGCGACCGGTCCAGCCCCGGGCCGATGGATCACCTCTCGTTAGGGAGATACTTGACAGGGTTGGACCGCTCTGTTAATCCTTGTAACGGTCCGAAGCGCTCGGCGGGCGGTTGAATCCGTCCTCCGTCTACCGTCTCTCTTCGAGTTTTGCAATTCGGATGCCAAGCGTTCATGCTGTCGGCGAAAGGACCAATTTTGAATCAAATTAAGAGGTTAGACGACTTCCGGGGCAGGCAGTTGAGGCTTCAACGGGACATCTTGGGCATCGGGGGTGACGATGTGTCACAGGAATGATACGCGTTGGGGTCCCAAATTAATGTGAATGGCAATAGATGACGGGCTCATAGGCGCTGGCTGACGTATCGGTCTGAACGGATAAGGAGGCAGTTGATGGCAGAAAAATTCAATGTTGACGAGATAGCCAAGTTTCAGGATGACAAGATGGGGGTCACGATCACCCACGATTCGATCAACTTCAGGCAGCTCCTGTTCAGTTTCAAACCGGGTCAGGAACTCCCAGTGCACTCCCACGAAGTCGACTCCGAAATCATCATGGCGATCATGGCCGGTGAGGGGACGGTCATTGAGGCGGA
>CALZGC010000222.1 GCA_945786985.1 uncultured Nitrospirota bacterium
ATAATAGGAAATTGCTTTTGAGGGGTTGCGCCTGCGGCGCTTGAGACATCCCCTCCTCGCTTTTACGTATGTCTTTAGAATTATTCAACCAGAAAGAAAAATTATTTCTTTACCGATTTAGTCTATTTTTTGACGGATTTGGTCAGAATCGAAAAAAATGGCCCGCCAAAACTAGACCGTCATATTTGTTGTGCTGAAATGTTTTTCCAAGGACTATTTGCAATTTTTCAGGGTTTCCCACAATCCCTGCATTCTGAGAATATCGCCCCCTCCCAAGTCGATTCGGAGACCCCAAAAAAACGAATGGCCCGTCCGGAAAAGGATCGGGCCATTTTGGTGTCGTTTATGTCGTTATTAATGGGACGCGACTTGTCATTGGCATTGGTGGCGGCGAGGGTGGTACATGATTCTATGGTCTCCATCCCCTCCCCCGGATTGGAAGTTGGGACGGACCCGAGTTCATTCCTTTCCCGCAGACTGGAACAAGAGATTTCCAGAGTCAGTGATTTGCATCGATCCGCGATATTCCAGAAGATTATCCAGTCCGGATTCAAAGGCGTATCTGACACTGGAGGTAAGGAGGTTTTTAAAGCCTTCCTCTGAAAAAGAGCCATCCCATCGGCCAGCGCCATGCGCTCCCTGCCCCGATTGCGCTTCAACTCGAGCTCTTCCACGTCTAGGAACAAGAAAGAATCGCTTGCAGAAGATTGGGGCGAGGATCTTATTCCGGTGCCCCCTCGGTTGATAGCAGAATGAAATACCTCAGAAAATCCCGAAGCCTGGCATCATAGATGTGGTTGTGATCCGGGATGATCCGCTCGTCAACGTAAATGACCAGGTAGGGATTGAGCAAGTTCTGCCCGCCTGTATGGGAAAGGACCGACCCCGGAAAGGGAAGCTCCTCGACCCCCTGATCCCAGGCCTCGCCAAGGCGGTTCAGCATCTGGACACTGGCATCAGGATCGGCCATCAGGGGCCGAGCGGTCTCCTCTTTGCTCCATTTCAGATAGTGGGTATGGAAGGGCGAATAATGGCCGACGGCGGTGCGGTTTTCCTTCTCCTGCGCAGCGTTTTTTTCCTTTTCGAAGAACGTGGAGAAAACCCTCCCCAGGGGAAAGGCGACCTTGGTCGCCTTATCCGCCTCAGAGGTGAGAATGGCCAGGATTGGCCTCTGCCCCGTGAAGTAGGTAGGGCGTTCGGCGGCCATAGCCTGCAGGTTGGCGTAGCGCATTGCCTCGAACGCAGGATTGATCAGAACCACCAAATCCCCGAATTCTCTTGGACTCTTGGCCTTCCCCTCGATGTCGATGAAGCGTTCGGTGAGGACTTGGCCAAGCGCCGAATAGACCACCGCCCCACCGAAACTGTGGCCGACGATGACCAGCTTGGTCTGTCCTTCAATTCCTGGGGGGTCTAGCCGCTGATCAACCTGCCGGATCCCTTCAAGGCGCCCGAGAAGTTCAGTAACCCCTCCGTGACCGACCTTGTGGGCCGTGTTCTTCCTATCCCAGAAAGAAAGATTGGTGAGGGGTCCAGCATCCAGGGATTTGCCCCGCCAACCAACGTAAATCCCCACCACCTTACGTGGTCGGCTTTTCTTCAGACCGCTGGTGAGAAACCCCTCTTCAAGGTCACTGAGTTGGGTGAGGATTTTGCGAAAATTCTCAATATTTTCATCGCCAATTTTGGCGTTATGCTTCCATCCGTGAACGAAGACCACCATCACCAGGTTATGGGTTGTCGACTCCTCGACCAGCCGATCAATCAGAAAGTTAACCTGTCGGCGATCGTGGAACTGCCCCTGGTCGTCGAATTCAACAAATCCGAGGAGGTAATCAACCCCGGCACTCTTGGCCGGATTCGCCACCACCTGCAGGGTATTGGTTCCGCATTGCTGCTCAATTTCAGTGGGAGTGCCAGTGCAGAGCCTGAAGTCCGGCCTATGTATGACATTGGCTTCGCACCCTAGCAGAAACAGGGCCAATAACAGGGCAAGACCGGTGCCTGAGAAAATTTTACCGGACATAAAATGACCTCTCTTTCAAAATATCGGACCTATATTCAAAACAAAACAACTATCACACGATAGCCCGCATGCTCCCACAGTACAGTCAGATTCGGACCGATGGCCACGATAAGGATTCAACAACTGGCGGCATGCCTCTTCATCCGGTAAATATTTCGGCAAATTGTTTATCGGCATGGCTTTCCCTTTTTTACTTCTTCAGTCTTTTATTCCTCAAGCATGACCTCTCCTCATCCTTGTTCCAGGTACCGTCAAACGCATGCAATGCCACTCCGATCAACTTTCCACATTGTTGCCGTTTCTAATTGATCAATGCTCCGTATTCTTGAGCCTGTCCAGGAAACCCAAATAGGCTTTTGCTGTCATTCGCGGCTTTTCGAGGTTAACCATGTGACCGACTCCTTCCCACTGTTTGACCACCCTGGTTCCAGGGATATGAGCTGCGAGGTGGTCTAAACAACTCGGCTTCAGAACGCGATCTCTGGTGCCCCACACAACAAACGTTGGCTGGTTGATCTGCTGAAGATCTTCCTTAGAGAGAGACCCCTCCTCGCTGAGTTGCCGGAAGATCTTTCTGTAGAGCTGCTCTCGTACCAGCCCCTCTTGAGTCAAGTACGAGTTGACGAGCCGCACAAAGAAGTAAAGCGAGTTGGGGCCATTGGCAACATAGCGAACCTTTTCATTGGCGTTCCAATTGTCGGCAATGATGAGTGGATTGATCTCGCCTCCCGCATGGCCCTTGAACTCAGTGGTGTGCGGGTCCTCGAGACCCGCGGGCGCGATCAGGCCAAGGGAAAGGACCTCATCGGGATGGGCAATCGCATAGGTCATCGCGACGGCGCCCCCCATTGAATGACCGAGAAGATGGTGGTTCTTGAGCCCACATTTCACGACCAAGCGATGTACCCGCTCGGCTTGAATCACACGGCCGTATTCCCCGTCGCAGGCTGCGGAACTTCGTCCGTGCCCAGCCAGATCGACCCCGATTACACGATGGTTCTTGCCAAGGACTCCGATCATTTTCAACCAGGTTTCTTTATCGTCCGTAAACCCGTGAAGGAGCAGAATCGGCCTGCCTGGACGCTTATCGGAATGTGGCGACACCGAATCAAAGAAGGAGAGATGCTCCGGCCCAGCCTCGTCAGGCATATGGAGCACTCTTTCCTTTAGAGAAAGCCAGGCGTAAAGCCACTTGAGCCACCCTTTATACAAGCACTCCTGAACTGAGGTAATGAACTGCATCGAAGGGTCCCTGCCCAATTGGTGTTGGCGCTGAACTCAACCCACCGGTGGTGGGTGATGGAGAACTAATAAATAAATTGTATTTCAGCCGTTCCTCTGGGGCGCTTGAGACACCCCTCTCGCCGATAACCGGCTCCCGAATAACCTGCCTCCCCACTTAAGCATACTCTAATAGACGTCTTCTCCTTGTCAAACCCAAACAATGTGAATCGGCATCCAAATTTACCCCATTGCGCCATGGAGCCAGCGCCGTCGTCCCTTCACGGTTCGGATTTTTAATGTATTAAGTAGGGACGTGGCCCTTTTCCTGGCCTCAAACCAAGGATGGAGACAGTAGGCAGTCAAAAAAGAAACCGATCCAGAGGTGCTCTACGGCTAGAGGGTCGGCTAGAGGGTCAGGCTTGGGCTAGAGGGTCAGGCTTGACAAATTGACTTTCGGACCTTTCTGCACTACGCCCCATCAATCACAAGAAATTGGGGTCTGGCTTCCGAGTTGGTAAGTAATGTCTTATAAATTGTTCTATTAAATTTTACGGTGAAGATTAAGGTCAAAAGAAGTTTGTCTTGCAGACCCTGACATATTGGAAAAGCCCGCCAACTTCGCCTGGCGGGCTTTCGATATTGAAAGAAGTAGTGCTACTTGGGACAGCAGTGATTCTCTGGCCCGTTTTTTTCAGGTTCGCTCTTG
>CALZGC010000223.1 GCA_945786985.1 uncultured Nitrospirota bacterium
AAGTTGTCCAGCGAATCTGTGCAGAAGTCTAGCCCGGGTCCTGCCTTATCCTTTTCGGAAACAGGTCAGATGGCCGTCCGAGTAGAAGGTTGAGAAGCTCCCATCGAGATGGGAGCCCAGGCAGTCGGCGATGCTGAAGATGACCAGCGGATGGTCGATGGCGGACAGTTTCCGGGCAAGGCTCCGGTAAAGGCCGCCGCCCGCGTCCGAGGGTTTGGCGGGGCGGTAGAGATAGATGAAGTCCGCCCCGTCCCAGGGCACCTCGGCCATGTCCCCGTGCGCCCAGACCATCCGGTCGTCCGCAATCCCGAGAACCCGCTGGTACATTTTCCCCACCCGGATCATTTCCCCGGACAGCTCTATCTGCAGAGTTCTTTGATGCGGAAAGAGGCGCTGCAGCAGCATTCCCTGCAGGCCGTTTCCGGCGCCCAGATCGGCGCTGACCGTCTCCGCGCCGATAAACGGTCCCGCCTTCAGCAGAGGTGCGAACCCCCCCGCAATGCAGGCGTAACCGGCCCCGGCGCGGAGCCGTTTTCGTTCGGCCGTAGCATACGTGCCGCCGGTCTGATGGAGCACACTGTAAAGTGGGACGGCCGCCGCCTCGACGCGCACGGGCTCACCGCGCGAGAGGGCTGCTTCCAGATCACGGACCATCGGTGCCAGGCCGGGTATTTCCCTGCGGACAGGGGCGGCTTTCCCCAGAGCCAGGAGGACCTGGCAGACCCCAGTCAGCGCGTCAGTGGGCGTCGGTTGCGTCATGAGCTGTTCCGGTAGTGGCGGCGCCGGAATTGTCCCGGCGGGCCAACATGGTTTCGCCGATGGTTTTAGAGAGCCGCACGGTGTAGAGGGCCAGTCCGAGGAAGGCCGCCGCCAGCAGGACTCCGGCGATTCCCTTCATCCGGGCCCGCCGGCCCGTAACAATTCGGGTGTCCCGGACCACACGGCTGCCCGGTGGCGGAAAGCGGCTCGCCCGATAGGTTCGAATCGAGAAATAGAGCAGGTAGAGGCTGAAGGGGACGAAAAGGAGTGTCATGGAAAGGGCCAGGAGGTGCAGCCGGTTCAGCAGCTGCTCCAGAGCGGCCCGGGGATTCTCGCGGGCAAGCTGATCCACTTGGCCGAGTTCGTTTTGAAAAAAAAAGAGCAGGGCCAGCCCAAGCACCGAGGCGGCCGCCAAAAAGAGAATCATCTTTCGCCGTAAGGTCCGATCGGCTTTGAGAACAGGTTCGTTCACGGGGCTCTCCGGGGCGCACCTGTGACGGCGGGCTAACGCCGCAGCAGGTAGATGACAAGACCGAGCAGCAGAACGGCGAAGATCTTCCGGAAGCTGGCCGTCGACACGTGTTCCACGAGCCGGGCACCGATCTGGGCGCCCAGGATGCCGCCGAGGCCAAGTAGAATTCCCGCCCGGTAGTCGATGTGGGTGAGACGGCCGTGTGCCACGAGGGCCGAGATGGCGATGATGAAAATCGCCATGAAAGAGGTGCCCACCGCTTTCTGCGCCGAGTACCCGAGAAAGAGAAGGAACGGGACCATCACGAAACCGCCGCCCAGGCCCGAAAAGGCCGCCGCAATGCCGGCCACCGAACCGACGAGAACCAGGAGCAGAAGATGAAAGCTCATCGTCATTGCCTTTCTGTCAGGGGCCGCTGCTCTTTCCCACCGGCCTGGACTGCCGATCGAGTTCGGCGATAAGGATTCAGTCTTCTCAGGTGCCGCCTCTGAGGTTTTGGGTTGCAATAGTATAGCATTTATCATATTTTATTCAAACCTGTCGCCCGACCCGGGGATTCGGTTCAAAATGACCGGCCTGCACGACAGTTTATGGTGAAAAAAGGAGAGCGATTGTGCCGGGTATGTCCCGGAAAACATATTGCCGATCGTGAGGTAGAATCCAAGGAGAGACGAAATGAGGATCAAAGTAGAGAAGGCTCTGGTCGAATTTGAACCGGAAAACGATGAGGAAACGGCGGCCCTCCAGAAGGTCTGGGACATCATCGTGGACTGCGTGAAAACCAACAAGAAGCTGGTTCCCGTGGGGGAGTACATCCCGGTCAAACGGAACATGGCCCGCTTTGCCATCGAGGACTAGCTAGTCTCCAAATTGGAAACGGCCCTTTTTCCGATGAGCTGCGTTCTCCGCTGGCTTACTTCCTCAACGTGCACTTGGTACGCCTCCAGTATGCCTCGGGGTAAACCCTTGTGCGGCTTGTTGAACACATCTATTTAAGAATTCAAGAAGTGAAATCCCGCCATTCGGCGGGGCTCATCGAAAAAATTTCTCATTTCCAAATTGGAAACGAATTCGTGCCCGTCTTGATTTCCGGATGGGCACTAGCTAGCTTCCGACCCAGGGCTGCTGCTGCGTGATGCAGTGCAGGGTGCCGAAGCCGCGGACCAGGGCCCGGCAGTCGATGGAAACGACTCGCCGCTCCGGAAAGAAAGCCTGCAGCTGCCCCGCCGCGACGGCGTCGTTGGGATCGTCGAAGGCAGGCACCAGCACGACGTCTGTGCCGATGAAGAAGTTGGCGTACGTCGCGGGGAGTCTTCCCGCCGGGCCGTCCAGACGACCGGGCATCGGCAGTTTTACAATCGCAAAGTGTGCCCCGTTTCGGTCCGTTGCCTCCAGGAGCCGCGCATAGTTTTCGCTGAGCGGCCCATGGTTTTCATCGGCCCGGTTTTCCTCGAAGGCGCAGACGATGGTCCGGGCGTTGACGAAACGGGCGACGGTGTCGACATGACCGTCGGTGTCATCCCCAGCGATCCCCCCCTTGAGCCAGACGAATCGGGACACTGCCAGATAATCCCGAAGATATGTTTCGATTTCAGCCTTGCCCCGTCGGGGATTTCGGTTTGAATTGAGCAGACACTGCTCCGTCGTGAGGAGCACCCCGTCTCCATTGACATCGATCGACCCGCCCTCGAGGATCAGGCCGGGCTCAAAACGGCGTAGACCCAGGAGCTGCTCCATGAAGTGCGGGATCCGAACGTCGCCGAAATGGGTGTCGTACTTTCCCCCCCAGGCATTGAACCCCCAGTGAACCATGGCCAGAGTGCCGGCCGACCGGTTCGTGACAAAGATGGGTCCGTAGTCGCGAAACCAGACATCGCGGTACGGATGGGCATGCAGATGCACGCGGGCCGGATCGAGCTTTGCTTCCCGCAGCTGCTGAGACACCCGGGCGGACATGGCGTCATCCCTGACCAGCAGGTGGACGTCCTGCGCGTCGTGGATGGCGGCGATGATCTGAAGATAGGTCCGCTCGACTTCAGGCAGTCCGCCGGGAAAGGTCTCTTCGTCATGAGGCCAGGCAAGCCAAAGGGCATCCTGCCGCTCCCACTCCGCAGGCATAGAGAAGCCGAGAACTCGCGGGGTGTCGGCGGGGTTTGGTTGTGTGGCTAGAGAATCGACATCTTTCATGGAAGAGCCTTTCACTCGGACCCTTGGACCCTTGACCCCTAGACCCCTTCGCCTTTTGACCCTCGAACCCTCGAATCCTCGAACCCTTGCTTCTCCATCACCCTCCCATAGGTCTCCGGGCGGCGGTTTCGCAGAAACCCCCAACCCTCCCGGATCCTCTCGTTCTGGCTCAGGTCGACCGGCACGACGAGCACTTCCTCCTCTGTTGAACCGGCCCGCCGGAGAATCTGGCCGAAGGCGTCACAGGCAAAGGAGCCGCCCCAGAAATCAAGCCGTGCTTCCGGACCGATGCGGTTTACGGCCGCCACGTGCACGCCGTTCGCGATCGCGTGAGCCCGTTGAACCGTTTCCCAGCCGTTGTGCCAATCTTCTTCTCGGGCCTGATCCCGGATCCAGCCGATGGCCGTGGGATAAAAGAGGATTTGGGCGCCCTCCAGGGCACAGGACCGTGCCGCTTCGGGAAACCACTGATCGTAACAGATCAGCACGGCGAAGGTTCCGTAGCGGGTCCGGTAAATGCGGTAGCC
>CALZGC010000224.1 GCA_945786985.1 uncultured Nitrospirota bacterium
AAGGGTTTGTCCGACTCGGAGTATCCGAAATGCTGGTGGTAGGCCAGGACCGATGTGGCGATCACTGCGGCCCCCGCAGGGATCGGGAGCCCCACGAAGTACTGCTTGTCCACAACGTCCACATTGGCGTTGAATCGGGCCAGGCGAAAGGCGCCGGCCACGACGAAACCGAAGGCGGCGAGCCAGCCGACCCGTCCGAAGGGCTTGAGGGCCCAGAGAAAACTCAGTATAGCGGGGGCCATACCGAAAGTCACCAGATCGGACAGAGAGTCATACTCCACCCCGAAGCGGGACGTGGAGCGTGTCCACCGGGCGATTTTCCCGTCGACGGCATCAAAAATGCCGCCGATCAGGATGGCGACGGCCGCCTTCTCGTACTCGGCATTGACGGAGGCAATGATGGAAAAGAAACCGGCGAAGAGATTTCCGGTGGTAAAGATGTTGGGCAGAAGATAGATGCCCTTGGAGCGTTCTTCGACCTTGTCCATACAAATCCTGCAGCTTGAGCGGCAGGCGGGCGCCCCTGCGCCGGGGCAGGCTCAATACAGAACCGCTCCTCACCGCTGCGGCGGCTCGACGCGCCTGCCGAAGGGGAGGCGGTCGCGAAGAAGAGTGTCCCACCCCGGGGGTCGCGGACTACTTCTTCTCCTTGACCAGCTTGGTCTTGCGCAACCAACTCATCATGGAACGGAGCTTCTTGCCCACCGCCTCAATCGGATGGGCTTCCCCCTTGCGCCGCAGGGCGTTGAGCACCGGGGCATTGGCGCGATTCTCCAGGATCCATTCGCGCGCGAACGTACCGTCCTGGATGTCCGTGAGGATCTGTTTCATGGCGGCTCGGGCCTCCCAGCCGATCACCCGGGGCCCCCGGGTCAGATCACCGTATTCGGCCGTGTTGCTGATGGAGTAGCGCATGTTGGCAATGCCGCCCTCCTGCATCAGATCGACAATCAGCTTCAATTCATGGAGACATTCGAAATAGGCCATCTCGGGGGAGTAGCCCGCTTCCACGAGGGTTTCAAAACCGGCCGTCACCAGCTCGGTGCAGCCGCCGCACAGCACGGCCTGCTCACCGAAGAGGTCGGTCTCCGTCTCCTCCCGAAACGTCGTCTCGATGATGCCGGCCCGGCCGGCGCCGATGGCTCGGCCATAAGCCAGAGCGATTTTCTTGGTTGATCGGGAGGGGTCCTGATGGACGGCAATCAGAGCGGGCACCCCGCTCTTCTGCAGATATTCATGACGCACCAGGTGCCCCGGCCCCTTGGGGGCGACCATCATCACATTCACATCCGCCGGGGGAACGATCTGTCCGTAGTGGATGTTGAATCCGTGGGAAAAGCAGAGCACATTGCCCTTCTTGAGATGGGGGACGATGTATTGGCTGTAGACGCTGGCCTGCAACTCATCGGGCACCAGCACCTGGATCACATCGGCCCAGGCCGCGGCCGCCTCGGCCTCCAGGACCTCCAACCCATCCTTGCGGGCCTGCTTCCAGGGAGCGGAGCCTTTGACTTCGCTCACGACCACGTTCATGCCGCTGTCCCTGAGATTCTGGGACTGGGCATGCCCCTGGCTGCCATACCCGATGACGGCAATCTTCCGCTTCTTCAACACCGCCGGCTGCGCATCCTTGTCGTAGTAGATCTTCATTCCTTCTCCTCCCTGCGAGTCACCCGTATCGTTCGTATGCTCTCTCAACGCTCCCGCGCCATGGCCACGGGCCCGGTTCGCACAACGGACTTAATGCCCAGGGGCCTCAACATCTCGATCACACCGCTGATTTTTGCCGGATTGCCCGTCACCTCGATGGTGTAGTGGGCGGGTCCCGAATCGACAACCTTCGCCCGGAAAATGTCCGTGATACGCAGGGCCTCCGCCCGGTGCTCCGCCTTGGCCGTGACCTTGATGAGCACCAGCTCCCGATTAAGATAAGTGACATCCCCGGCGTAATCGGTCACCTTGATCACATTGATCAGTCTGTTGAGCTGTTTGCTGATCTGCTCGAGGATCCGGTCGTCTCCGGAGGTGACAATGGTCATCTGCGAGTACGCCGGATCGAGTGTTGGGGCCACGTTCAAGGTTTCAATGTTGAACCCCCGGCCGCTGAAGAGTCCGGCCACCCGGGCCAGCACTCCGAATTTGTTTTCCACCAAGACTGAAATAGTATGACGCATCGGTCACTCTCAGAGAAAAGGTTTCAGCCGTCCGACCCTGAGCGGTGGGCAACGCCATCCCCCGCACCTGATGGCACCGGACTGCACGGGATCCTTCCGGATGGATCTCGTGCAGCACCCCGAACGCTGGACGCCCATGGTTGATCGGCGCGTTATCCCGTAATCTTGTCCGCCTGCTGCTTGGGCAGGCTCTTCTTCCCTTTGCCGTCGTCCAGCATCATCTCGTCGATGGACGCACCCGCCGGGACCATGGGCATTACGTTGGCTTCCCGATCGACAATGAAATCGAGCAGCACCGTATTCTTGGTGGCAATGGCCTCGCGGATGGCGTCGGGGACGTCGGCCTTCTCCGTGATCCGCAGCCCCACCGCCCCGTAGGCTTCGGCCAGCCGGACGAAATCGGGCCCACTGTGCAGGCAGGTGGACGAATACCGGCAGTCATAGAAGAGCTGCTGCCACTGCCGGACCATTCCGAGAAAACGGTTGTCCAGGATGGCGACGTTCACGGGCAGCCGGTGCTGCACGGCGGTGGCCAGCTCCTGGATATTCATCTGGATGCTGCCGTCCCCTGCAATGTCGAAGACCACCTTGTCGGGGCACGCAAACTGGGCCCCGATGGCCGCCGGGAATCCATAGCCCATGGTCCCCAGCCCGCCGGAGGAGAGAAACTGCCGGGGATGCTTGAATTTAAAGAACTGGGCGGCCCACATCTGGTTCTGGCCCACCTCGGTGGTGATGATGGCCTCCCCCTTGGTCAGTTTGTGAATCTGCTCCACCACGTACTGCGGGGGGATCTTCCCTTTGCGTTCCCGGTAGGTCATGGGGTGCGCTTTGCGCCATTCTTCAATCTGTGCCAGCCATCCGGCATGTTTCTTCTTCCACGGCACGCCCCGCTCGGCCGCCAGGAGCCGGTTCATCTCCTTGAGCACATTCCGACAGTCCCCCACCACCGGAATGTCGACCCGGATGTTCTTCTTGATCGACGTGGGGTCGATGTCAAAATGAACGATGCCCGCTTTGGGCGCGAAGGATTCGATCTTTCCCGTCACCCGGTCGTCAAACCGCGCACCCACGGCAATGATGAGATCGGTGTTCTGGATGCTCATGTTGGCCGCATAGGTTCCGTGCATCCCCAGCATCCCCAGAAAGAGGGGATCTTCGCCGGGATAGGCGCCGAGCCCCATGAGGGAACTGGTGACGGGGATCTGCGTCTTGCGGGCGAGCTTGCGCAACTCGGCGGCCGCGTTGGAGAGAATGACGCCGCCGCCGGTGAACAGGACCGGCCGCTCGGCCTTCTTGATCGCCTGCAGGGCCCGCTTGATCTGCTGCACGTTGCCCTCATAGTTCGGCTTGAACCCCTTCAGGTCGACCCGGGCGGGGTATTTGAATTCCGTCTGATTGACCGTGACATCCTTGGGCAGGTCGATCAGCACGGGACCGGGCCGCCCGTGCGTTGCGATGTGAAAGGCCTCCTTGATGGTAGAGGCCAATTTGGAGACATCGCTCACCAGATAGTTGTGCTTGGTGCAGGGACGGGTGATGCCGACAATATCGGCCTCCTGAAAGGCGTCATTACCGATCATCGACATGGGCACCTGCCCCGTGAAGACCACCATGGGAATGGAGTCCATGAAGGCGGTGGCAATCCCTGTGACCGTATTGGTCGCACCGGGACCGGAGGTCACCAGCACCACGCCGGGCTTGCCCGAGGCGCGGGCATAGCCGTCGGCCGCATGGACGGCACCCTGCTCGTGCTTGGTCAGAATGTGACGGATGTCCCGCTGCTGGTGCAGGACATCATAGATGTTCAGCAGGACACCGCCGGGATAGCCGAAAATGGTATCGACCTTCTCGCGCCTCAGACACTCGAGGAAGATCTCGGCACCGGAGAGTTTCATGGTTTTCACCCTGCCCTTCTGCGTATTTTCGGATAAGTGAAATTTTAAGACTTTATCATCGTCGGAGGGCAAAAACAAGCGGAAATTCACGCATCGGAAGAGGCATCCGGAGCCGCGGCCAACGCCGGACGCCGGATCAATCGAAGTCGTTCATCAGGCGGTGGAAGAGGGGGGCTTCGGGAATGGCATCGATGGCGACTGCCCTGACGCGGGCCACTTCCCGGTCGTCGTACTTCACCAGGACCTCGCCGTAGGATTTACCCTTGACGACGGGCGCTTCGATGACCGCGGGCGCCGCCACTTCTATGCGCACAGCCGATTCGGCACCGCGCCGGACATGGACGAAAACATCCCGGGCCGGGGCCACGGTGACCTGCTCGGCCATGCCGCCGGCAACGGGAACGGCCGACGCCACAGGTTCGCCTTCTTTCAAGGCCTGGATCTGGCTGTACATATCAAAACCGGCGTTCAGCAGCCGGGCCGCCTCCCTGGCGCGGGCGCGGTTGCTCGACGCGCCCATGACAACGGCGATCATGCGGAGTTCCCCCCGGGCTGCCGTGGCCGTCAGATTGTAGCCCGCCTTCCGGTAATACCCGGTCTTGAGGCCATCGGCCCCGGGAAACCGCCCGATGAGCTTGTTCGTATTCGTCAAGATAAAGGCACCGCCCCGAAAGGGCGCTGTCTTCGTGGATGCCCAGTGCAGCACTTGCGGGTACCGCGTCAACTCTCGGGCCAAAAGGGAGAGATCGTACACGGTCGAGAGGTCGGGCTGCCGGCCTCTCCGGGGCGGCAGGCCGTCGACGCTGCGAAAGATGGTATCCGGCATTCCCAGATCGCGGGCCCGCTCATTCATGAGCGCGACACAGGCCTCTACGCTGCCCGCCAGGAACTCGGCCACGGCCACGCTGGCGTCGTTCGCGGAATGAATCATCATCGCCTTCATCATCTCCCCCAGGGGAAAGACTTCGCCCTCTTTGAGGTAGACCTGGGAGCCACCGAAGGTGCTGGCCCTGGCAGAGGTGACAACCGGATCCTGCAGAGTGAGCGTGCCGGTTTCAAGCCGGTCTATCACCAGCAGCACGAGCATCATTTTGACCATGGAGGCCGGCGGGTGCTGCAGATGGGGATTGCTCTCATAGAGCACTTCCCCCGTGCGGCCATTGATAAGCAGCGCCGCCCGGTAATCGCCGGGTTCCAAATCCCACGCGTCCTCCGGCTCCGAGCCAAACGCGCCGGGCGCCACGAGGAGCAGGCACAGCAGAAGGAACATCATTGATCGGCATGCAGGCATGTGGATGAACTCTCCCGATAATCGTTTGCTTGTGAATGATGTATGAGCGTTTGCAGTCTTGAGGTGCTTCGTCCGAATGGATGTATCATGGCACACATACCGGGTGGGCGTCAATCCCTATCGGCCGCCCCCCAGCCCGGATATTGCATGAGCCGGGCTAAAGCGCTTTCATCACGGCCCCCGTGGAGGCGGACGTCACATGGGCCGCATAACGGGCAAGCCATCCCGTGCGAATCTTGGGCGCGGGCGGCTTCCAGACCGCCATCCGGCGCTTCATCTCCGCCGCAGGCACATGAAGGGTCAGCTCCCGTTTCGGGATATCGATGGTGATCCGGTCGCCGTTCCGCACCACGGCGATGGGACCACCCTCCATGGCTTCCGGCGAGACATGCCCGATGCAGGGGCCTCGTGTACCGCCGGAAAAACGGCCGTCCGTAATGAGCGCCACCTTCTCCGCCAGACCCATGCCGATCACCGTGGCCGTCGGGGCCAGCATCTCCCGCATCCCCGGCCCCCCTTTGGGTCCTTCGTAACGTATGACGAGTACCTCCCCGGCCCGGACCTTTTTCTTGAGCAGCGCGTTCATGGCCGCTTCCTCCGACTCGAAGACGCGCGCCGTGCCGCTGAAGTGCTTCATCTTGTCTGAAACAGCCGTCTGTTTGACTACCGACCCCGCGGGTGCGAGGTTGCCCTTGAGCACGGCAATGCCTCCCTCCCGGTGATAGGCTTTCTTCAGGGGCCGAATCACGTCGTCCCCCTCCACCGTTGCGTTGCGGGCGATCTTGA
>CALZGC010000225.1 GCA_945786985.1 uncultured Nitrospirota bacterium
CAGACCTCCGTCGATGAGGAGGTGGCGCACACGATTCGCATCCCGGTGGTCTATTCCATCGTGCTGATGGGGATCGGATGGGCCCTTCTGGTTCTGAGGCCGAGTGCATCGGTCCAATACGTGGCCTTCGGGATTCTCAAGACCCTGGCCGTCATCCTCTGGGCGATGGCAGCCATGCGGATCGGTGCAATCCTGCTCGCGGCCCTGAGCCGTCAGGTTCACCGGATGCCCTGGATTCAGCCGAAGACCCTGCCGCTCTTTGATATCGTCTGGAAATTGGTGGTGATCGCAGGCTCGCTCTATTTCGCGTTCATCGCGTGGAACATCAATCTCACCTCCTGGATTGCGTCGGCGGGGATCGTCGGTATCGCCGTCGGCTTTGCCGCCAAGGATTCCCTTGCCAATCTCTTTGCCGGTGTTTTCATCCTGGCCGATGCGCCCTACCGGATCGGTGATTTCATCATCCTGGACAATGGTCTGCGCGGCGTGGTCACGGACATCGGGATCCGCTCCACCCGCCTCTTGACGCGAGACGACATCGAAGTGACCCTCCCCAATGCCGTCATCGCCAACGCCAAGATCGTCAACGAGACCAGCGGGCCCCACCAGAAGATGCGCGTCCGCGTCAAGGTTTCCGTCGCGTACGGCAGTGACGTAGAGCGCGTGGAGGAAGTTCTGATGAACTGTGCCGCAGGGGTGGAACACGTCAGTGACGATCCGGTCCCCCGGGTACGCTTTCGGGAGTTTGGTGACTCGGGGCTCCTCTTTGAGTTGTTGGCCTGGATCGAGGCGCCCATCTACCGGGGCCGTGTTCTCCACGCCCTCAATACCCGGGTGTACAAGGCTTTCGCCGAGGCCGGGATCGAGATCCCCTTTCCCAAACAGGACCTCTACATCAAGGAGATGCCGGGCTAAGGAAAGCTCTGCAAACTATCCGGTATTTCGCATCCCCGCCGCAATCCCGTTGAACGTCCGAAGCAGCGCCCGGGCCGCGGTGGGGGAGAGGCGTTTTGGCCCTGCGGTCGATCTGCCAAGCAGACCGATTTGCAGAAGATGAATGGGGTCCAGATACGCGTTGCGAAGTGGGATGGCGTGCTGCAGCACATACTGATGATCCAACAGATTCTTGCGGCCCGTAACGGCGAGGATCATCTTTTCACTTCTTTTGTGTTCCCCCTCGATCTCATCGAAGATCCGCCGGACGGCCTTTGGATCCCGCCCGAGGGCGGCATAATGCGCGGCCATCCGCATGTCCGCCTTGGCGAGAGTCATCTCGATCAGGTCCGCGACGCTCTCGAAGAAAGGCCAGGTGCGAATCATCCGCTGCAGGGTCTTGAGCCCCGTCCGGGGATGTCGTTTGAGATAAACCTCTATACTCTTTCCGAAAGGGTACCAGCCGGGCAGCAGGAGGCGGTTCTGGGTCCAGGAGAAAACCCAGGGAATGGCCCGTAAATCCTCGATCCGCTCACCCGATTTGCGCCGGGCGGGGCGTGAGCCGATCTTGAGCTGGCTGATTTCACGGATCGGTGTGGCATCGAGGAAATAGCGAAGAAAGGCAGGGTCCTCGTAGACCCTCTCGCGATAAAGGCTGTGGGCGATCCCCGATAGCTCCTCCATGACCGCCTCGTGTCCCTCTTCCCGGGGGTCGTCCACGGGGCACTCCGATGTCAGGCAAATGCGAAGCACCGCGGAAAGTACGAGCTCCAGGTTTCGCCGGGCAATGATGGGCTGGCTGTACTTGCTGGTAATCATTTCGCCCTGTTCGGTGATCTTGATCCGCCCGTCCAGGGTGCATGCGGGCTGGGCCAAAATCGCGCGGTTCAGAGGGCCCCCGCCCCGGCCGATCGTGCCGCCCCGGCCGTGAAAGAGGGTCAGGTGGACTCCACGGCTCGCCGCCACGCGATGGAGGGTCTTCTGGGCACGGTAGAGTTCCCAGTTTGAGGTCAGGAAGCCGCCGTCCTTGTTGCTGTCCGAGTATCCGAGCATGACCTCCTGGCGCCGGTCCCGGGCCTTCAGCTGCATCGCGTAGGCCGGCTCGTCCAGGAGGGCGGTCAGCATCTCGGGCGCACGCCGCAGATCATCAATGGTTTCAAACAGGGGAACAATATCGAGCGTGCTTTCGGCCCCGCCGCGGGAGGGACGGAACAAACCCGCCTCTTTGCAGAGAAGGAGCACATGCAGCACATCCAAGGGATGACGGGTCATGCTGATGATGTACGTGTGGAGCGACCCGGCCCCGAAGAACTTCTGCGCTTCACCGATGGTGCGAAACGTTTCAACGACCTCCCGGGATTCCGGAGAGAGTGCGGTATCGCGGGTGATCAACCGTTTGCGACGACGAAACAGGGGGCGGATCACGGCGAGTTGTTCCGGGACGGGGAGCTTCCCATAGTCGGAAACCACCCCGCTCTGTTTGAGAATCTCCGCGACCGCCAGCGTATGGCGATCCGCATGCTGACGGACATCCATGCTGGCAAAATGAAACCCGAAGAGCCGAACCCGCAGGAGGAGCAGATCGAGAGCGTCCGCAGCCAGTCGCCATCCGCCGGCCTCGGCCAGAGCCTTTCGGAAGTGCGACAGCTCATCCAGAAAGGCCTGGGCAGAGCCGTATCCGTGAAACCCGGATAGCGTGCGGCCCATGCCGGGAGGGCGCTCTCTCGTCAAACGGAGTTTTGCCTTAAGGAATTCAAGTTTCCGAAGAAAGGGCTCACTGGGGAAACGGTCCTTCAGAGAGGTATCCAGGGCCGGGAAGAGCGCAGCGTCCTCCTTGAGGGAGCGGAGCAGGGAGGGCGGAATGCTGCAGAGGCCGGTGGAGAGGGTGCACTGGCGGCTCAGCCCCTCCAGGGACTCCAGGTAGCGGCCAAGCAGGGCATTTCGCTGAAGGCCGAGCGCCGTCAGAATCATGTCGTGCGTGACATAGGGGTTGCCGTCGCGGTCGCCTCCAATCCAGGTCTTGAAGCGGAGCAGGGGAGACACCCGGATCTCCCGGCCGTATGATTTTTGAATCTCCGTTCCGAGTGCCGCCAGGGTCTCAGGAAGAACGTCATAGAGTATCTCCTCCAGATAATAGAGGATGTTGGCCACTTCGTCGGTGACCTTGGGGCGCACGGCACGGGCTTCTTCGGTCTGATAGAGGGTCGTAATCGTCCCCACGATTCTGGCGTGCAGGCCGTTCCTTTCAGCGGGGGTCAGCCGGCGCTCCTCGAGGTCCCGCAGATAGTGGGCCAGAGTATCGTGCTTCACCATGACGATCCTCCGGCGCACCTCGGTGGGGTGCGCGGTGAAGACCAGTTCGATGGCCATTTCAGGAAGCAGCGCGGCGATCCGCTCGAAAGGGACGCCGCGCGCCTTGAGGTCGCGGGCCAACTCTTTGAGCGAGCCTTTGTTGGGCCGAGGTGAAGGGCGGGAGGCATAGTGGCGCATCCTGCGGATGCGGTGGTTGTTCTCCGCGATGTTGACCAGTTGGAGAAAGATGGAAAAATACCGGATGATCCGGGTGACATCCGGCGGCTTCAGCTCCGCGAGGGTGCGAAGGAGGTGCCTCTCTTGAGGGGCTGAGTAGGCTTCGCGGAGTGCGAGCGAACGTTCGCGAATCTCCCGAATGACCTGCAGGAATGCCTCCCCCTCCTGCTCGAGGACGACCTGGTCCAGCCATTGCTGGAATTGATCGATGTCACGGCGCAGCGGGTGGAGTTTTGCAGGGACCTTCTTGATCGATATCGATTTGCCCATGAATCCCCCTTCTCGTCCGCAACGATGGTAATCAAGATCAGCTTGAAAAGCAAACGGTCTTTCTAATCTTAACAACAAAAAGCTATTAGAATACAGATATATAAGTCGTATAGTTCAAGTAGTTTTGAAACTATTCGATTGACAATTCGGGGGCCTTCATCTATTAATATTCGCATCTTGTTATGCGTTTTGCAGTTGGGGGCAGGGGGCAGGAGGGTCAAAGAGACTATGCGCGAGAAGATGCCGGAGATCACGAATCGGGTTCGCTCCATCGATCAGGAAAATCTGCGGGACATATTGGACGGAAAGGAGACGTGGTTGCTGCTGGACGTGCGCAACGACATCGAATATGAGCGGTGGAAACTGGAAGGGAAGAAGACCCCCGAGACCCTGAACATACCCTATTTTGATTTTTTCGATCAGGAGGACGAAATCATCGCCGGGATTCCAAAGGAAAAGCCCGTATTGGTGGTCTGTGCGAAAGGCGATTCTTCCGCCTACGTGGCGGACTTGTTGAACCAGCGCGGGTATGACGCGGTGAACCTCAAAGGTGGCACCGTCGGTTGGGGAGACTATTACGCCGCCCGGGAAATCCCCGGTTATCGTGATTCGGGTAAGGAGGGCCTGTTTCTGCAGATCAATCGTGTCGGCAAGGGGTGTCTTTCGTACATGCTGATCTCAGAGGGCGAAGCCGCGGTCGTGGATCCGGGCCGCCACATTCAGACCTATCTGAATCTTGCCAAAGAGCACGGCGCCGGGATCAACACCGTACTCGATACCCATCTGCACGCCGATCATATCTCAGGGGGACCGGAACTGGCGAAAGCCACAGGGGCGGCGTACTTTATTCAGAGCGCCGACACCGAGGATGCCCCCCTGAAGCATGCTCCGTTGAAGGACGGGCAAATCATTGAAGTCGGAAAGAGCCGGATTCGGGTAATGGCGCTCTTTCTGCCGGGACACACGCCTGGCAGCACGACCTACCTCGTCGACAAGCAGTTTCTGCTTACCGGGGACACCCTCTTCGTCGACGGTGTGGGACGCCCCGACCTCGGCGGGAAGGTGGTCGAGTGGGCACATACGCTCTATGACTCGCTCTTCTGCAAACTCAAGGACTACAGCGATGATCTGATCGTGTTGCCGACCCATTTCAGCAGTCCCGCGGAAATGGACGCCGAAGGACTCGTCATGGGAACACTGGGGCGGCTTCGCGAAACCAACCCGGCCCTGCAGATCGGCGATGAAGAAGCCTTCGTCCGCTATATCGAGGAGCAGATCAAATCCCAGCCCGCCATCTACGCCGACATCCGCCTCGTCAACCTGAAGAAGAAGACGGTGGTCGAAGATGAAGCCTCCGAGATGGAACTCGGCAAGAACGAATGCGCCGCCGCAGCCCATTAAGCCGCCACCCCCGCTCGGTGCCAGGTACATTCTTCCCACACGCTCTGTACCCCTACTCGGTGCCAGGTACCTACTGTTTGGAGTGCCAGGTACGTTTTGCTTGACACATGGACCGCTGTTTGGTAAGAAAAGTCATCCGCTAGATTATTCCCGCTAGAGATTGTTGTCGCTCTCGATCCAATTTTGCCCGCCAGGTTCTGCTAGAGACGGATTTGGAGCTTCTTCTCTGAACCGTTTTCCAACAGGAGGAAGCCATGCCAAGAATTCCAAGATCTGCCATCAAGGCGCCCGGTCAATGCTATCATGTCTACTCCCGCATCGCCGGCCAACAGTTTCTGCTGGGTGACCTGGAAAAACAGTACCTGCTGGACAGAACCCGGGAGTTGAGCAGTTTCTTCTTTGTCAAAGTCTTCGGATTCTGCATTATGTCCAACCACTTCCACATGATCCTGGAGATGCAGGACGGTGATTCCTTCTCCGACGACGAGATAAGGCTGCGATTTCAGCGCTGCTACGGGCACCGCAAAGCCTTCTCCGAAGAGCTGACTCCTATGCTCCGAAAACGTTGGTCCAATCTATCGGAATTCATGAAGCAGGTCAAAAAAGGGTTTTCCGATTGGTACAACAAGCAGCATGCTCGAACCGGCGCCCTCTGGTCGGGGCGCTTCGAGAGCGTGGTCCTTGAGCGCGACGAAGCCCTCATTAACTGCATGGCGTATGTCGATCTCAACGCCGTGCGGGCAAACTTGGTCGACCGGCCTGAATCCTACCGCTTCTGCGGGCTTGGCCACCATATCCAGTCCGGAAACCGGGGAGGCTTTCTCTCCTTGGAGCTCCCGGAGCCTTATGTGGATGCAACCGGCACGGTGGACCTCTATCGGAGGTTCGTCTATGAGGCGGGGGGCCTGGAAAGGGGAGACGGCAAACGCGCCATTCCGGCTGCCATCCTACAGGAAGAGGCGGGGGGCGCATACCGGCTCAACAGGGCTGGGCTCCTGCGCCACCGGTGCACGTATTTCACCCAAAGCATCGTGCTCGGCTCCCAACTTTTCGTTCGGGAATTCTACGGTCGAATCCGGCCTGCACTGAGCACTCGGCGGGACGCAGTGCCACGACGCGTTTCCGGGGCAAAGAGCCTCTACTCACTGGTAAGGTAGAAACAATCTGGATTCATAGTACACCACCCGAAACGCTCCCTCCGGCAGGGCGGCAGGTGGAGTGTGTGCGCACACGCGCGATTATCACATTTCTCGATCTTTTCCCTTCAATCTTTCTGCGTTTCAACCCTATTGATTATCCAGAGCGGGCTTGACACCGATTTGTACCGGCATAAAAAGGATTCCCGCTCGCGTATAGCAGTGAGGTATGCAATACCTACCTACCATGCGTACCTGGCACCGTGTGAAACGTCCGAACTGTACCTGGCACCGAGAGAGGAAGGGGTCAGGTGCGTTTCCCCAGGAGTTCTGCCATTCTGTTGAGGTGGGCTTCCTCTTCCTTGGCAAGAGTCTCAAATATTGCGCTTGGGGGCTCGTCCTCGAAGCGCTTCACCATTTTGAGATAGAGGTCGTAGGCGTTGATTTCCAGGGACATGGCGTACTGAAGCACATCGGCAGCTTCTTTGTCTTGGGCCCAGTCGAGGGCTTCGCTGACGCGACCGCCGCCTTCCATGATGTCCCGGAGATCCTCGCGCTCCGAGAGGGCCGAGGACGATTCCTTGCCGGTTATTTCGCTGTGAAGCTGGTCAAGTGTCTGTTTATGGCTCTGCTCGGCGAGAACCAGTGTCTCAAAGAAGGCCGCGGCCTCTCTGTCCTGGAGGCTGTCGACCAGCGCCGCGTAGAATGTGCGGGAGCCTTCCTCCAAAGCCCAGGCCAGGGCGATGAGTTCCTCCGGACTCTCGGTGCCTGCAAAAACGATCATGCCCGTTTCGGGCGG
>CALZGC010000226.1 GCA_945786985.1 uncultured Nitrospirota bacterium
AACCGCTGGCCGGCCGGACCCGGCCGAACAGAACCCCGAGGGTCGTAGAGAATACGCAGACCATCGCATAAATGAGGATGGCCCGGTTGATGGGGGTCTTGCGGATCAGCCCCATCTCCTTAAAGAGCGCTGTCCGGGCAAACCAGGAAATGCCGATAATCACCAGCAGGATATCGTCCACCCGCAGCACGATGTCGCGGCCGCCCCCCCCGCCTACTTTAATCTCCGGGGAGAGCAGCATGGAGAAGACCAGAATGTAGAGGGCGGCTTCAATGCGGTAGATCGACACCACCACGATGGCGAAACCCGCCACCGCCTTGAAGGCCGTGCCTGTATCCAGGCTGGTCACGGCCTGTGTCGTGAGGAACACCACCGCGAGCAGCAGCACGTAGAAGAGCTGAGTTCTCGAGCGTTCGGAAGCGATCATAACGTTCTCTCAGGATCGGTGGGGCGAAGAACAGGGAAAGGATCTGCGGACGGCTTCCGCCGGAGTATCCCGGCCCGGGATCAGAAAAAGAGCCGGAAGACATTGGTCTTGGCGAGCCCCTCTTTGGCCCGTTGCAGCGACTTCTCGAGCACCGATAGCAAGTCGGTCTTTGTGTCCTTCTCCCGGGTGGTGTCCTCTCCGTAGTACTTGTACTGGTACTGGGAGAGAGGATAGTAGCCGCTGATCTCCGCGCTGATGTCGTTCAGAACGATCCCCAGAATATTGGCCTGGCCGTTGTCCAGATGGGTTTTGGCCCGCTTGAGAGCGTTTCGCGGGATCCGACCGGCCTGGTAGACGAGCACCACACCGTCCACCTTGGGCGAGAGGATGGCGGCGTCCGTCACAGGCAGAATGGGCGGACAGTCCATGAGGATCATGTCGTACTCTTCGCGTATGGCCTCCAGAAACTCGTTCATCCCGGAAGAACTGAGCAGCTCGGCGGGGTTCGGGGGAATGCCGCCGCAGGTGATGACGTGCAGGTTCTCCAGACCGGGTGTCTTCATGATGTCATCCATACGCATTTTACCCATCATGAGATCGGTGATATCCTTGATGGCCTCCTGCCAGTGGACTTTGCCGAGGATGATATCGGTCAGGCCGAGTTCCCGATTGACGCCGAAGATCTTGTAGACCGAAGGTTTGCGAAGATCGCAGTTCACCAGGAGCACCTTGCTCCCCTCCTGGGCCTTGGTGATGGCCAGGTTGGCCACGGTGGTGCTCTTTCCCTCCTTGAGAGAGGAGCTGGTGAAGAGGATGACCTGGCCCTGCTTCTTCAGATTGGTGAACTGAATGTTGGTCCGCAGCGTACGGTAACTCTCGGCCACCGACGATTTCGGTTTCAACTGCGTAATCAGATGGGCATGCCTGCCCAGCAGGTCCTCGATCCGGCTTTCCTTGTCACTCGTCTTGAAGAGGATTTCCCGGAGTTCGTTCACATCGATGTGCGGAATCACGCCGAGCACGGGAATCTGGAGGTAGCGCTCCACGTCTTCAATGGTACCGATGGAGGTGTCCAGTGTCTCTCGAAAAAGCGCCAGGAGAAGTCCGACCATGAGTCCAAGCAGCAGACCGACGCCGGTGGTGGCCACCCGCTTGTTGCTGATCCGAACGCCGTGATCCGCTGTGCGGATCACCGAGACTTCATCGGCATGTTCCTTTTCCCGAATCTCAGCTTCCTGATGTTTGGTCCGGAGCAAGGAGAAGAGATCTTCGTTGACCCGGACGTCCCGCTGGAGTTGGCTCAACTGGATCTCATACTCCGGCAGGTTCCGGTTTCGATCCATGATACCGCTCACTTCTTCTTCGAGCACCACAGCCCGCTGACGATAGGCCGCCTCCTGGTTGCGCAGCTCCCGCAGCATCTCCCGCCGTATGTCCTGGATCTTCTCATCCAGCCCTTTGACCTGGGGGTGCTCCGTGGTGTAATCAATCAGCAGATTGTTGCGGTTCAGGATCAGTTCCACCAGAGAGCTGTTCAGCTTGGATAGAATGGTGTTGCCCGCCTCGACGTAGGGGCGCTCCGCGAGCATCTCATCCAGCGAACCAATGGTGGACTTCTCCAACCGCCGACCCATGGAGGCGCTTTCCTCGATTTCGCGCTGCACCTGCTGCAGCTCTGTCTGTGCCGACTGAAGTTTACTCAAAGTCAGATTCACCTCTGCATCAAAGGTGATGAGCTTGTGCTGTTCTTTGAAATCGCGCAGCCGCTTTTCGGATCCTTCCAGCTTGCTCTGTGTTTCCAGGAGCTGATTTCCGATGAACTCACGGGTCCGCCGGGCCTCGTGGGTTCGGGCATGGATATGGTACGCGCGATAGGCCTCTGCCACGGTATTGGCGATGCGCTTGGCGCGGTCCGCGTCACCGGCGGATACCACGATATTGATGATGTTGGTGCTTCCCTCCTGCTCGGTGCGGATCTGCCCTTGAACCCCGCGTACCGCGGCCATATGCTGTTCGGACTGCTGGATCTCCTCCAGAGACAGCTCGGGCGGTACCAGGCCCAGGGACTGGCAAACCCGAATCACCACGGGCGTGCTGCGGATCACTTCGGATTCGCTGGCAATATGGTCCCAGGCGTTCCAGGTAAAGGCCTCGAGGAAGAGGCCTGCAACGGTCTTGCTCTGTTCCACCTTCACGCTGGATACGGCTTCGAAGACAGACGGTTTTCGCATGGCGATGATGAAGCTGAGAAAGCCGACGACCAGGGCCGTGAAAATGATCAGCCGCTTCCGCTTAGCCAGAATGATGAGGTAATCCCTCAGATCGAATTCATACTGGGACGTGTCGATCGCTTTCATAGAATCCCCTGTACAAAAGGTCTGACCGGTAAAGGACCCCGTGGGTCCGATCCGGCGTCTCCGCCGCCGTCTACGGGCTGCTCTCCAGCGGCCGAATGTTGTCGCGGTTCAGGTCGATGGTGGTCCGCAGCGCTTCAAATTGATAGGGCCACATTACGAAATCGAGGGCCGGCCGGATGTTCTTCAGCAGCGCGGCCACCGAGGCGATTCTGGTTCTCGGTATATAGATAATGTCGTTGTCCCGCAGGGTCACATTGATCGCCAGGTTGCCGCTCTTGAAGAGCTTGCGGAAATCGACCGGGATCACTTTCGGATGGGAGATATCGCCGCGGATCACCCGGACGTCTTCGATGACGGCGCTCTCTGCAAAACTGCCGGCCTTGCCCACCGCCTCCAGAACATTCATCCCTTCCTTCAGATCGTAGATTCCCGGACTCTTGACTTCACCGAAAATGTAAATCTTGTTCATCCCTTCGGACATCTCGGGGATAAAAATGGAATCGCCGGGATAGATGGGGATGTCCTGGCTGACATCGGACTCGAAGATGGCCTTGTAGATGTTGACATAGATGGTCGAACCGTTCTGCCGCTGTACCGTCACCTTTTTCAGGTTGGCCGACGACCGCGGCCCGCCGGCGATCGTAATCAGTTCGACGATCCTCGTCGGTTTCCTGAGCACATAGACGCCGGGACCGGTCGGTTGGCGTACCAGCGCATTGACGGCCCCGAGCACCAGGACTTCCTGGCTATGGAACTCCTGGACCAGCACATCGATCTTGGGCTGCTTGATGTATCGGCTGAGTTTCGCTGTGAGGATCTGATCCAGCTCCGTGACCGTCCGGCCGCTGACGGCAATGCTGTCGACCATGGGAAAGGAGAGTGTTCCATCGGGCCGGACCCGCACTTCATATTCGTCGGCACTGAAATGCTTCCAGAGGATGATCTTCACAATATCCCCGGGTCCAATCCGGTAGCCGTTCATGGAATGGCTTTCGTCGAAGGAGGACTGCCGCTCCTGCTCCTCGGGACTCATGCCGGGCTCGGCGGTGGTCTCTTCCCGATTCGTCACGACCACCTCGACGCGAGCCTCGCCGGCACCGTCCTCTGTCGCTTTGTCCGAGACGGCCTGGCCGTCCGCAAAGCCGATGACTGTTACCTTCCCGGGGTCGATGGACGCACGCGCGCTCAGGATGTCCCGCACGGTGAGGGCCCTTGCCTCGGAGAGTTCCATGAGCGTTCTCTCATCCCCCGCCTGCTCCGAACCGGATGCATGCCCTTCCAGCCGCACCTCGGCCCCTTCGACCGATTCCAGAAGGCTCACAATCCGATCAATGGCCTCCTGCCCCGAGTCGGACGGTGTGACGGCACCGACTTCAAAGGAAACGCCGATGCGGGTCATGAGCGGCGCAGCATCTTTTTGATCCTCGGCAGCCGGAAAGACCGCGGTGGCGGTCGTCTCACTCTCCTGCACCGCTTCACCGCCGCCGAGCCAGACTTTGACCCCCTCGCTGAAGCTCGACGCAACAAGATCACGCAGCCCGTCCCCGTCCAAATCGGACAACGCCATCCCGTAATAACCGCCGTCCTCGGGGAGCGCATCCACCACGGGACGCCAATCGCCATTCGCGCGCGCCAGCCAGAGCCGCACCCCTTTGGAATCGGCCGAACTGGCGGCAAGATCCATCAGACCATCGCCGTCGAAATCGTCGGCCAGCACGTCCCAGTAGAACCCCTCGCTGACGGGGGAGACTTTTTCCGCCCACTCTCCGCCTTCGCTGTTGCACCAGATCTTGATCCCCTCGTCATAGGTTGTGGCCGCAACGTCCAGCCAGCCGTCCCCGTTGAAATCCCTCGCCGCCACTCCCCAGAAATCGCCTTTTCTCGCCGGACTTGAATAGGCGGACCAGGCGCCGTCCCCGTCTCCGAGGAAAATGAAGATGCCCCCGGAGTGACCCCACGCAGTGCCGATAATGTCGAGATTCCCGTCCCGGTTGATGTCGGCCACTTCCACATCCCGGTAGATATGCGACGCATCGGGACCCACCTCAGCCATCCAGTGTCCTCTACCGTCCCCCAGCCAGACTTGAATGCCGCCCTGCAGGTCTCCCGAGCTGTTGGCCGCAACCAGATCGAGCAAACCGTCGCCGTTGATATCAACGCATTTGAGGCTCTCATAGCTCCCCATCTCCGTCGGGGACTCCCCCCGGTGCCAGCGTCCGTCCTCTCCCTGCAGGAGAACAACCACTCCCTTCAGGTCCCGCTGACCGCCAATGGCCAGATCCGTCCGCCCGTCACCATTCAGGTCACCGGCCGCGATGGACCGGACGTCTCCAATCACCTGAGGCCGCGGCGCCACCCGCCACTTGCCCTGCCCGTCTCCGTACCAGATTGAAACCCCGCCGGGGAGGAAAGCCCCCGCGGCGATATCGGGCAGCCCGTCACCGTTGAGATCGCTCACGGTGGCACAACGGTAGTGACCCGCATTGCTCGGCCCGCTCTCCGCGGACAGATTCAGGCCGACGCCGGGCGTGGGTCCCCCGTGGGAACAGCCCGCAGCGAGCCACAAAGAGAACAGGACGGTGGCGACAGACGGTCTTTTCACCATACAGAAATCTCCAAAAATAGAATGCTTGAGAAATGATGGGGAAATACAGTGAAACAGTCTGTATTCAATAAAATTCTACCATAGGCCTGATGACTGTCAATAAGAATGTGAGGTTTTTTTGACGCTTCGGCAGATCTCCCCGGGATGGCGGAATGTGAGAAAAACCGGGATTGACCGGAACCGGGCAGTGGGTGGCGTTGTCTCATACTCAAAATGCCGGCGCGGTGGCCGGACAGAGCATTCCGGGCTATGATAGCCGGCGAAGCTTCTTGACAACGATGCAAATTTTTAATAAATTAAAATAACTTACAAGCCTTAGGGGTCTCCTTTTCATGAAACAAATGAAGCTGCTCCATATCATTCTGATCACGCTGGCCATTTTGTTTGCGGCTGATATCACGATGAAGATCATCAACAGCCGTCTGGGCGACGAACGGCCGACGGAGACACAGACACGACCGACTTTGAGCGAGCGCAAAGAAGAAAAACCCCTGGCGGACTTTGAGCCGATAGCAAAAAGCCCTATTTTTAAGCGTGAGACACCCTCAGAGGCGGAATCCGGACCGACACCGGCCGAACCCATGGAGAACCTGGAAGTGACGGATCTCAGGTTGACTCTGAAGGGCACGGTTGTGGCCACCACGAAGGAGAAATCCTTTGCCATCATCGAGGACGAAAAGCTCCGGATGCAGAATCTCTATCATATCGACGATACCATCTCGAATGGCATTACCCTGAGTGCCGTTTACACCGACCGGGCCGTCATTAACCGGGACGGACAAAAAGAGTTGCTCCTCATGTTCACCGGCGATTCCAAGAAAAGCCCTTCAAAAGGGAGTCAGGCCCGGGCAACCACAGCCCGGCGCCGCTCCATCCCGAGACAGGAGATAAAGGAAGCGGTCAGCGACATCCGCTCCGTGATGCGTGACGTGCGGATCATTCCCCATTTCACCGCAGGAAAACGGGATGGATTCACCGTCACTTACGTCCGCCAGGGAAGCCGGCTCGAAGAATTCGGACTGCAGAAGAACGACATCATCAAAGAGATCAACGGGGCGCCGGCCGAGGATTTCAGGAATATTTTTGAGATTTTCAACAAGTACGCCGACGCCAGCAGTCTTGATTTAGGGGTTGAACGGGACAATCAGATCATCACGATCAGCTACACCATCGAGTAGATGCAGAGGATATCGTATCCTCAATCCGGCAGACGGAACGTGCGCCCAGTCGCGGCCCCGGCATGCCGTATTGCGTGAGAACGGAGCCATGCCTTGAACCCATTTCGTGCATTCTCCAGACGTCCGGAACGACCCGTGTTCGCGCTCTGTTGTCTCCTGATTGGGGCGGCGCTCTCCTTCCCGTTCGCCCCGCGCCCGTCGGCCGCGGCCGACGACACGATCACCATGAACTTCGAGGACACCGAAATCCACATGGTGATCAAATTCATCAGTGAGCTGACCCACAAGAACTTCATCATCGATGAGAAGGTTACCGGCAAGGTGAGCATTATCTCACCGGAGGAAATCACGATCCAGGAAGCCTACAGCATCTTCGAGTCCGTTCTGGAGGTGAACGGCTTTGCCCTGGTGCCCGCGGGCAAGGCCATGAAAATCATTCCCAGCAGTGAAGCGAAGCAGAAGGCCCTGTCAACGGTCGTCGGAAAACGGGGCGTTCCTCGGCAGCACTCGGACCAATTCGTAACCCAGGTGACCCGCTTGGAATATACCGACGCCGATCAGTTGTCCGGACTGATCCGGCCCCTCTTCTCACCGGACGGACATCTCGTCGCATACAAACCAACGAATACCCTGATCATGACCGACATGAAATCGAACCTGTTCCGGATCATGACCATCATCCGGGAACTCGATGTGGAGGGTTACCATGCAGACCTTAACGTGATCCCCCTGCGGTACGCCTCGGTCACAACGGTGACGGAGCACTTGACCGAGATTCTCCAGCAAGCGGCCTCCACCGGCGTTACCCGCGCGGTCCGAAGAACCACCCGACGCGGCCAGACCACGAGGGCGCCGGCTGCCGTGGCCGGGGTCTCCTCATCGGCCAAGATCCTTGCAGATGAGCGGACCAACTCCTTGATCGTGCTGGCTACCCGAAGCGACTATCGGACCATCACGCGCTTGGTTGAGAGGCTCGACGTGGAAGCCCCGGAGGGCAAGGGCCGCATCAACATTTACTACCTCCAGCACGTCGTCGCCGAGGAGGTCGTGGACGACCTGAAGGAATTCATCTCCGGCATTCAACCCGGGGCCCAGAGAGGGCAGGCCGTGCCGGTTTTGCCTTCGGACACGGACATCAAAATCGTCTCGAACAAAGCCACCAATTCGCTGATCATCAATGCAGATCCCGACGACTACGAACAGATTCGGAGCGTCATCGCAAAACTCGACATCCCGAGATCCCAGGTGCTCATTGAAGCCCTGATCATGGAAGTCCGGGGGACCGATTCCCTGAACCTCGGTGTCGAGTGGCAGGCTTTCGGCGGGGAGGTGGGCACGGACAACTCCATCGACAAACTCGGCTTCGGCGGCTCGCTGACCAACCAGGGCAATCTGGTCAATGTGATCGGCGCGATCAACGAACGCGAGATCCCCACAAGCCTCGGCGGCGGGTTCAATCTGGGGGTCTTCGGAAATTTTATCGAAGTGGACGGCCTGGAGTTCCCGTCTATCTCGGCGCTGGTCACGGCGGTGGCCACCCGATCCGACACCAATGTCCTCGCTACCCCGCAGATACTGACGATGGACAACGAAGAAGCCGAAATTAAGGTGGGAGAGAACCGTCCTTTTCTCACGCAGTCCCGGACCGGCGAACAGGGGGTGAACGACGTCTTTCAATCCTTTGATTTCCGGGACGTGGGACTGACCCTCAAGGTAACCCCCCACATCACCCAGAACCGGGTCGTGCGCCTGGAGCTTTTTCAGGAGATTACCCGCGTGGACGAAGTGGCCACCGAAGCCACCGGCGCCACGGCCCCGGTGACGAACAAGCGCTCCGCCGACACCACGGTGGTTGTCCAGGACGGCCACACCATCGTTATTGCCGGTCTCATTCAGGACGCCGTCACCGACACGAGCACCAAGGTTCCCTGCCTGGGAGATCTCCCCTGGCTCGGGTATCTGTTCAAGTCCCAGAGCAATTCGAACGACAAGACCAACCTGATGGTCTTTCTCACCCCGCACATTATTACCAACCCGATCGAAGCGGCCGCCCTCTCGGAGCGCAAACACTCCGAATTCGAGTCCTACAAGCAATACCGAGAGAAGAAACCGGATCTCTTCTTTCACGGCCGCGAGGGCGGTGTCAAATTGCAACTGGAGGAGCACCAGGAGAGTGCACCCGCGCCGGAGCCGTTGCACCGGTAACAACCAGCGGGGCACGCAATACGCACACCCGCAGGGTGGACGCTTCACCGTAACCGATGACATGGGGACCGTAATGACACGTCAGAGTCTGATTCGTCTCACGACATGGGCCGTGGTGCTCAGCTGTTTGCTCCTCCCCGCCTCGGCGCCGTTTGTGCAGGCCGAGCAGGAGTTGATCACCATGAACTTCGAGGACACGGACATTCGGGTCCTGATCAAGTTCATGAGTGAGCTGACCCAGAAAAACTTTATCGTCGACGACAAGATCAAGGGGAAGGTGACGGTCTTCTCTCCGGAGAAGATCACCCTGAAAGAAGCTTTCAACGTGTTCCAGTCGATACTGGATGTCAAGGGCTTCACCCTGATTCCCGCCGGCAAGGCCATCAAGATCCTTCAGAGCAGCGAAGCCAAGCAGCGCGGCATTGAGACCCTCACCGCGAAGCCCTCCTTTCTGGGCGAACGCAACGATGAATTTGTCACCCGTATCGTCCGCATGGAGTACGTCGATGTCAACGAGGCGGCCACCCTGGTGCGGCCTCTGATCTCCAAGTTCGGCAACTTGAACCCGTACAAGCCGACCAACACCCTCATCCTGACGGACATCAAATCGAACCTCTATCGCATCATGAAGATCATCAACGAAATCGATGTCAAGGGATATCATGCGGAACTGTACGTGATTCCGCTCTACTTTGCTTCCGTGAAAACCGTCACCGAGCACCTGAACAAGATTCTGGAGCAGGGGACCGTGAGGGCCCCCACTGCCCCCGCAAGACCGCGGGGCCGGACCCCCCAACAGGCTGCGGTGACGGCCGGCGGTGTGTCGACCTCGGCCAAAATCATCTCCGATGAGCGAACCAACTCCCTCATCATCCTCGCCACGCGATCGGACTATGAGACGATCATCAACCTGGTGAGAAAACTGGACGTGGAAGCCCCGGAAGGCAAGGGCCGGATCAATATCTATTATCTCCAGAACGCGGTGGCCGAAGAGATCGTCGCGGTGCTCCAGGAGTTTATCACCGGCATCAAGCAGGATCAGAAGGCGGCGCCGGGTCAGGCGAAACTCCCCACGGAGACGGACATCAAGATTGTCGCTGACAAGGC
>CALZGC010000227.1 GCA_945786985.1 uncultured Nitrospirota bacterium
CCGTGTTTATGGATGTGCCAGTGCATCCCAGTGGTGCGCTCATCGTAGACGTGCATCCGGTACATGCCGCAATTGGGACTGCCGGTCACCGGGTTCTTCGTGAAAACCAGCGGCAGCGTGATAAAGGGGCCGCCGTCCTGGGGCCAACACTTGATGATGGGATAGGGATCGAGCGAGGGGTTTTCCTTCTCGATGACCTCCTTGACCGGTCCCGTCTTGACAATCTTCGGAATGAAGCTGGCGAGCCGCTTCAGCTTGGGGAGCTGTTTGAGCTTTCCCATCAGGTTGGTCGGGATCTCGGGCTCAATGATCTGCAGGATCTCCCGGCCGATGTCGTCCAGCGACTCCACCTCGAGCGCGAGGCACATCCGCTCCCAGCTGCCGAAGGCATTGATCAGCAGCGGATAGGGGGAGCCCTTGACCTTTTCGAAGAGCAGCGCCGGGCCCTCCGCTTTTGAGATCCGGTCGGTGATTTCCGTGATCTCCAGATCGGGATCGACTTCGACGCGGATTCGCTTCAGGAGATTTCGTTTCTCCAGAATCCGTACAAACGCACGCAGATCTTTGTAGGCCATGGGAGCTTGAATCCGATCCGATGATCCCGGAGCGGCCCCTTTCCGCCGACACGTCTCCGGGAGGGGGGAAAGCATGGAATGAAAAACCTGGAGCCGCTGGTCAGAATCGAACTGACAACCTACGCATTACGAATGCGTTGCTCTGCCCTTGAGCTACAGCGGCCCGATCGAAAGCGTCTTCTCGAACCAGACGGAGGCATTTCTACCATTTTTTACGAGCCCCGTCAAGAGCTGTTGGACGGGGCTTTACCCGCTCCAAAAGGTTCGATAAGACGTGCCCCCTAATGTCCTCCAAGTGACGGAGAAATACGGGAAAACCACGGCAGGAAACCGCCAACGGCATAGGGTGAAGGGATTGACACGGAGGATGCCGGAGAAGGGCTTCGGCAGCCGCAGCATGACTCGCGCCGAAGAGACAGAGCCACAGCGGCGATGATTTGTCCCATGTCGAGGGTTTTGAGCTGTAGCGGCTGGCTCAAAACCGCCTATATGCCGACAAAATCAAAAATGATTGATTCTAGTCGGACCGTGATCACGACCTGTACAACCCGCTATTTTCTTGACTGCCCTTAGGCCCAGTGCTAGAATTCAGCCCGCTTCAGCTGGTAACTTCTTCTGCTCTAAAACCCTTTACTTTTCGTCTAAATGAAATTCAACCGGTTTCCGACATCTCTGCAAACGCGGGCAGGCTGGGCTGAATACCTTGAAGCGCAACGCACGCCGGAACCGCATCTTCACCAAATCGAACCGACCAACCAGTGTCCCTACAGCTGCATCATGTGTCCCCGACACCACCACATGACCAGACCCGTGGGGTGTATGGAGGTGGACCTTTACCGAAAAGTCATGGACGAAATCGCAACCTACAGTGAGCCTGTCCGTTCCAGGGAGATCGAACTCTTCCATTTCGGCGAATCGTTGCTCCATCCCCTAATTGATGAAATGGTCGGCTATGCCTCGGCGCTGGGCCTCAATGTTTCCCTATCCGTGAACGCACCGTATCTGACACCTCCCTTGGCTGAAAGGCTCCTGCGGGGACGCCCCGCCCGCCTGATTATTTCCCTGGACGGAAATGATCAGGAAAGCTATCAGCGAATCCGGGGGGCTGCCGCGGATTACCAGAAGGCCAGGACCAACCTCGAACAATTGCTTCCAGTGATTCAGGATGCCCGTGTGGACACGGATATATGTATCCGAATCATCCGGTTGCACGACAATGAGGCCTTCATCGACACCTTGCGGCAAGAATGGGAAAGCAAGGGAATTCCGGTCGAAATACGACCCTTCTTTCCCTGGACGGAAAAGGAAATGGTCGCCCTGGGACACGTGGAGAAGTATCCACCCGGTATGCCCTGCCCATTCCCGTGGCAGTACCTGGTCGTTCAGTGGGACGGAACTGTCGTTCCCTGCTGTCGGGACTACAACGCCGTCAATGCTCTCGGAAACGTGAAGCACAACACGCTTCGGGAAATCTGGGAGAGAGAGGCCTCCCGTACCATTCGTGAGCAGCATCGGACGGGCCGATACGGCTCCAACAATTTCTGCAAGAAGTGTATGGACATCTTTTTCACGGAGCCTGCAACGCCGGACACACGGGCGAGCATCACAACGTGCAGCCACTGCCAGTCTTTAGGACTCCAGGAGCAGATGTCGATGCAGAAAGGCTGGCGAGCCGACTTACATCAAGGGCTTCTCTTTCAGGAATGGGCAGAGGCGAAGGGCAAAGAAGTGCCTGCGCTGACTTTGAATCGCCAACAGTGCGCCGCGCTTTTCCTCTCAGAAACCCTCTGCTGTACTCAGGCCATAGCTGACCAGATGGGAATCAACTCCGGGCAACTCGAGGCACTTCTGCTGCCGATTTTGAATGCGGGTGCCATCACCACCAGAGCGGCGGCAAGGCCCGATGTCAGGTTGGAAGCGCGATCCGCCCAGACCATCCGGCAGCTCTGGGAGCAGGCCGTTGATAAGTTTGCCGACCGGCCCCTGCTTGTTTCAGATGAGGACGGCAGCACCTTTCGTTACCGGGACGCCGAGAGGGCAGTGGACCTCACAGCTGCACGACTGGTAGCGGCGGGCGTGGGTCACGGGGACCGCGTTTGCACCTTTGCGTCACAGAATTCGGAAGCCCTCTTTGCTTTCTGGGCATCGCTGAGGCTCGGGGCGGTCTTTGTACCGTTCGATTTTCGCCTCCCTTCAAGATCTCTGAAAACCCTACTGGACCAAGTGGCACCCCGCATCGTATTTTGCGATACGGCGGGTTACAAGAAGCTCCGGGAGACTGCACCGGGAGTGCCCTGCATCGTTTTCGATGATGCCGAGGATCTTCCCCTGAGAGAAACGGAGCGTTTTTCGGACTGGCTGGATGCCAGCGAGGGAGCCGCCGTCCCCAACCGGGAAATCGGACCCGAAGATCCAGCGGTCATTCTCTTTACCTCGGGGACCAGTGGCCGCCAGAAAGGTGTGGAACTCTCTCACGGCAGCCTCTATCGCAGTGGCACCCTGATGGCAAGAACTTATGGTTGGCAGCCCGGAGATGTGCTCCTTAACCTCGGTGATTTTCATACCATGAGCGGGCTTCGCAATCCAGCCGTAGCGAGTCTTCACGCAGGATGTTGCATTGTGCTCACACCGCCGGCCGCCAGGGCAAACGCCCTGGTCGTGGCCGACTGCTTCCACCGTAACGGCGTCACTCTGCTCGGCACCGTGCCGGCCTTGCTGCGGCAGTTTTGCCGTTTTGCCGACCGCCTTGAGGGAAGCGATCTCGCCAGTCTGAGACAGGTCGTCTGCACCGGAAGTGTTCTGACGCCCGACGTCCGGAACAGTTTCAGTAGCCGCTTTTCTGTTCCCGTCTACGACTATTACGGACTGACCGAGACAGGCGGCATCTGTGCCGGCATGGGTCCACACACGTCCGTCTCCAACCCCGCCTCCATCGGCCGGCCCCTGGAGAGTCTGTTCCGCGTCGAAAGCCGGAAGGGCGAGGCCCTTGGACCCGGTCAGGTCGGCGCCGTACTGATTTATACGCCAAATCTCATGGAGGGCTACTACCAAGACCGGGAGCTGACCCGCCTCATGATTCAGGACGGGTGGTACCGCACCGGCGACTTGGCCTACCGGGATCTGGACGGCGGCCTGGTGCTGGTCGGCCGAGAAGGGGATGCCGTCAAGGATGTGCGGGGCGAACTGATTCCTCCCGATGAGTTCGAAGCGTGCCTGGAGCAGCTACCGCTGATTGAGGAGGCGGGTCTTTGCGGATATGTCGACTCGGACGGGGGCGAGTCTTTGGCGGCTTTTGTCATACCCTCCTGTGATGTGCATGATAAGGACGCATTTATCCGAACCCTCTGCTCCTACGTGCATCAGGAACTCGGAGCACACAAAGTACCGTCCCGGATTGAACTCGTTCACGATCTGCCGCGTGGAACCAACGGCAAGCTGCTTCGAAGAAAGCTGCATGTGAGGAGTCATCAGAATGGCTGATGCGACCATGACAGCCGGTTTTGTCCAAGCCTTCAACCGGGTGGCAAAGCACCGACCGGGCAACCCTCTACTTGTAGCGGGCCGGGAAACCCTCACCTACGGAGAACTGCTGAAGCGAGTCGGTCGTTTAACCCGGCTGTTCAAGGAGGCCGGACTCAATGTGGGGGACCGGGTTATCGTCGCAACCCGCCATGACCTTGAGGCGGTCACGCTCTTTCTGGCCCTCCTGAGAAACGGCATGACCACCGTGATGATCGATCCTGGAGCCCCCGCACCGGCTGCCCGCACTGTAATCCAAGCGGCCGATGCTCAGGGGATCGTCCTCGATCACGAATTGCGCAGAACGTGGGAGCCCGAACAGCACGGCTTTCTCCTGGAAATCCGAAAGAGCCGAGAGAACGGGGCCTCGCTACTGACCAAACTCCTCCGCAAGAGGGGTCCGGAGGCTGCCGACCCTGACAGTTATCCCGGCCTGATGGAACACCTGGAACCCTGCGAACCGCCGACCTCTATCCCCGATGAAACGGACGCCCTGATTCTCTTTACTTCGGGAACGACCTCTGAACCCAAGGGCGTGCGGCTCACGCACGCCAATATGGTCCATCATCTGGGCACACTGAGCCGTCAGTTCGGATACGACGATTCGGCCCGGATTCTCAATTTCCTTCCGCTTCATCATACCGACGGTTTAACGTTGGGTCCGCTCATCGCTCTTTGGTGTGGTGCAAGCGTCCATCGCCCGGGCCCCTTTTCCATCCAGAATCTGCCCATATTGCTGGACGCCATTTACACTCATAGACTCACGCACTTTGTGGCCAACCCGACCATTCTGGCGCTCATTCAGCGCCTGGGCGAAGATTACACAGACGCGTTTATGACCGAGGACTTCCGCTTCATCCTCTCTTCCGCTGCCCATCTGGACGAAGGTCTGTGGGAGAGCTTTCAGGAAGTGTTCAGGACCCGCGTCGCGAACATGTACGGGCTCACCGAGACGGTAACGGGCGGCCTTTTCTGCGGCCCCATTGAAGAGACCTTCCGGATGGGTACCGTTGGGAAACCGATCGACTGCGAAATACGCCTGGTCGACAACCAGGGGCAGGAGGTTTTACGCGGCGAGACAGGTGAACTGCTGCTGCGCGGCCGCAATATCATGCAAGGCTATTTAAACGATCCCGACGGTACCGCGGAGGTGTTGCGAGACGGTTGGTTTCATACCGGAGATCTGGCGACCCGAGATCACGACGGGTTTGTTCGGATTGTCGGCCGCAAGAAGAGTCTCATTATCACTGGCGGACGCAATGTGCATCCCCTTGAAGTGACCGAGGTCTTGAACCGTCACCCCCTTGTCAGGGACGCAATAGCCTTCGGGGAGGAAGATCGGACATGGGGCGAGCG
>CALZGC010000228.1 GCA_945786985.1 uncultured Nitrospirota bacterium
CATGATTCCGTCGCAAATGCCCCAGATGCAAGGCGCAAGGGTTTTGGCAAATGAGGCGTACTTCTTGTGCGCCGCAGTGCAGCCAAAATCACCACAACGCCGCAGATGGGGTATTTGCCCAAGAAGGCTGGTAATTGATTCGGCCGCAAATGCCCCAGATGCAAGGCACGAAGCCTTTGGCAAATGAGGCGTACTTCGTGTACGCCGCAGTGCAGCCAAAATCATCGCAACGCTGCAGATGGGGTATTTGCCCAAGAAGGCTGGGAATTGATTCGGCCGCAAATGCCCCAGATGCAAGGCACGAAGCCTTTGGCAAATGAGGCGTACTTCGTGTACGCCGCAGTGCAGCCAAAGGTCTCGCAACGCCGCAGATGGGGTATTTGCGGCGGAATCACACTATTTGATCCAGATGGTTTGCATATTAACAAACTCCCGAATCCCATAGTGCGAAAGTTCCCGGCCGTAGCCGGACGCCTTGATGCCCCCGAAGGGGAGGCGAGGATCGCTCGCGACCATGCCGTTGACGAAAACACTTCCCGCCTCAATTCGACGAGCCAACGCCTCGCCTTTCCGGGTATCCCGGGTCCACACGGCCGCGCCCAGACCGTAGCAGGTCCTGTTGGCCATCCGGACAGCCTCTTCTTCGTCCTTTACGCGAAGGACCGCCGCCACGGGACCGAATAGCTCCTCATCGAAGGCAGGCATGCCCGGTTTGACGCCGTCGAGAATGGTGGGCGGATAGAAAAACCCGGGCCGGCTCAGCGGTTTGCCGCCCAGGAGGAGGCGGGCGCCTTTCTCCACGGACCGGGTGACCTGGGCATGTAATTCCTGCAACAGATCTTCGCGGGCCTGCGGCCCGACCTGCGTCTTCTCATCCAGGGGATCTCCGATAACCAGGGTTTCCATGTTGCGCCGGAAGAGGTCAAGGAAAGCATCCGCCACGCCGTCCAGAATGATGAAGCGCTTGGCTGCGATACAGCTCTGACCGGCGTTGATGGTTCTCGCCTGCGCCGCGACGCCCGCACAGAGGGACAGGTCCGCGTCGGGCAGCACGATGAAGGGGTCACTGCCGCCGAGTTCCAGGACCGTCTTCTTGAGCATCTTGCCACTTTGTGCAGCCACCTGGCTTCCCGCCGGGCCGCTACCGGTCAGGGTGGCCGCCTTGACGACGGGGTGTGCGATGACGCGCCCGACTCGCGAAGAGCCGATCATCAGGGTGCGCAGAACATTCTCAGGAAAGCCGGCTTTGAGAAGAAGCGACTCGATGGCCAGGGCGCAGCGCGGCACATTGGAGGCATGCTTGAGCACGGCCGTATTGCCCGCCATCAGTGCGGGCGCGGCAAAACGAAACACCTGCCAAAACGGAAAATTCCAGGGCATCACAGCGAGGACGGTCCCCAGCGGCGCAAAGCGCACATAGCTCCTGCCGGCCCCCGATTCGATGGCTTCGTCTTTTAGAAAATCGGCGGCATGATCCGCATAGTATTCGCAGACCCAGGCACACTTCTCGACCTCTGCGCGGCCTTGAACGACGGGCTTTCCCATTTCCTTCGCCATGAGACGGGCATACTTGGCAGCATTTTCCCGCAGAACGACCGCCGCCCTCTTCATCAGGGAGGCTCGTTTGCCTAAAGAGGTTTCCCGCCAGTCGACAGCAACCGGCCCCACCGCTTGCAGCGCCGCGTGCAGCTCCCCATCGGACAACTCTTCAAACGTTTCGATGAGATCCCCCGTTGCGGGATTGATCGATTTGATCGCCATGTCCATTCTCCTGACCATCCTGACCACCTTTTTCGCCGCGCCCTGGATGGGTGCTGTCGCCCTGAAGATCTATTGGTCTATGATGTCGTGTAAACTATGCCAGAAATCATGGGTTTCGCAAACGGAGCCAGGACAGCGGCAGCAACCTTGCGGCGTGAGCAAACGGGGAGGAATCTTCATGCGCCCATTCAAGTTCTGCACGCATCTGCCGATAACATCGGGAAATGGAACGCATTTTCGCACCCTTGAGGCATTTCAAGCGATGCCGTTGATTTAAAAGGAAAGGGACATGCTTTATCAGAAAACCGAACAAGATAGCGACGTCCCAGGCCGGAGCCCCATACAGGCCCTTGATCGATCACCAATTTACCTGCTGGTCATGCTGGGGATGACCATCTTCTTCTGTGAAACAGTGGTCATGCTGGTGTTGAACACCCTCCCCCCCCTCAGCGCTGTGCCGGAGGCCCTTGTCGACTCGACGTTTCTGGTCATTCTTCTCTCTCCCATGCTCTATTTTCTGGTCTTTCATCCACTGATTCTGCACGTCCGGGAAAGGGAACGGGCCGAGGCAGAGGTCCAAAGACACCGGGAGCAATTGGAGGAGATCGTGGCCTTGCGTACGGAGGCGCTTTGGAAATCGCGCGAGGCCCTGCAGGCAACCGTTTCCGAGTTGAAAGCGGCCAAAGAGGCCGCTGAGGTGGCCAATAGAGCCAAGTCGAGCTTCCTCGCAAATATGAGCCATGAAATCCGCACCCCGCTCAACGGAACCCTCGGCATGCTGGAGCTGCTGTCCCATGCGGAGTTGACCCCGCAGCAGCTGCAATATATCGAGACCGCCCGCCGATCGGGTGAGACACTGCTGAATCTGATCAACAATGTTCTCGATTTCTCCATAATGGAAGCGGGGGAACTCCTTATCGAAACGGTGCCCTTCAGGCTGCATCAGATTGTCGAGGACACGGTCCGTATCTTTCGGGAGCGGGCCAATCATAAGGGAGTCGCGCTGTCCTGCAAGATCGCCCCCGAAGTTCCGAACGATCTGCAGGGAGACGCCGGCCGGCTGCAACAGATCCTGGCAAACCTGGCCGGCAATGCTGTCAAGTTCACTGAAAGTGGCATCATCCAGATCGGTGTCACCAATGTCGAAGAGACCGCTCAGCGGGTGACTCTCCGCTTCGAAATCCGGGACACGGGTATCGGTATTGCGAAGGAGAAGGGCGACAAGATCTTTGAGATGTTTGCCCGGGCCGACACATCGACCCGCCGGGGGGTTGGCGGCGCGGGCCTGGGACTGGGGATCGCCCGGAAACTTGTGGAGGCCATGGGCGGAGCCATCGGCGTCGATTCGGAGCCCGGCAAAGGAAGCCGTTTCTGGTTCACCCTGCCGTGGGACAAGGCCGATCTCCAGGCAGGTGCGGACCTGTCACAGACGGCGAAAAGCTACACCGGCCGTATCCTGCTGGCCGAAGATGACCCCATCAATCAACAGGTCGTCCGGTTGATGCTGGAAAAACTCAACTGCAGCGTGACCATCGCTGCGAACGGCCAGGAGGCGGTGGAGGCGTACCGCAATCAGCCATTTGATCTCGTTCTGCTCGACTGCCAGATGCCCGTGATGGACGGCTTCGGCGCTGCCCGGGCCATCCGTGACAACAAAGGATCGCAAGGGAACGGCGGCACGCCCGCTTCACCACGGACCCCTATTATAGCCGTGACCGGATACCCCACGACCAGCGACAAGGAGAAGTGTCTCCAAGCCGGCATGGACGATCTGCTCTGCAAACCATTTAACATGGACGAGATCGGCCGCATCGTGCACCAATGGCTGGCGGCGGCGTGCACGACGGGGCCGTAAACTCATCCCGATTGTAGCATCTCCCTCCACTCTGTCCGCATCTCCCCGGAAACGCTAAAGTTTAGCTGACATGACAACCGCAAGGCTCCCTGTTATAGTTAAGCTGGACTAACGTAAGGATCCCAGTGCTCTCTGCGTCTAACCCTATGAAAACCGCAAGGGGGAGGTGTGGGATGTCCGGCGGGTGGCGGACGCCGGGGGGCAGCGGTAAGAGGCCACTATGAAAGAAGAGCTCCACCAAGAGGAGAAGAGACCTGTGCTGATCTACGACGGCAACTGTCCCATCTGCCGAAAGACCATCGGATGGATCGGCGAGAATTCAAAGACCGAGACCTTCGAGTTTCTCACCTGCCAGTCCGAAGCGATGGGGGAACGCTTTCCGTCGATTGACCTGGAGACTTGCATGCAGGCAATGCAGTTGGTCCTGCCGGACGGCACGGTCCTACCGGGGGAACAGGCGTTGCCGGAGATCTTCCGGCGGATGCAGAAATACCAAGCGGCCGAGAATCTCTTTCGGCTTCCCGGCGCGGCCCTATTCTCGCGGGCCTTCTACCGCTGGTTTGCCGATCACCGCTATCAGATCGCCAAGGTTCTTCTGCCCAAAGAAGTGGCTAAGAAGAAAGGAGCCCCGTGAGCGTGACCAAGCCAGAGGAGCTGCAGCGCCTAATCCCCAAGAAAAAGGTGGGGCTCGTTGTGGTAATCACGGGCGGGGGCAAAGGAAAGACCACCACCGCCCTCGGCATTGCGCTGCGCGCCGTCGGGTATGACATGAAAGTCTGCATCATACACTTCATGAAAGGCGACATGCATTCCGGTGAGATGGACGGCCTGAAGCGGCTCGCACCCAATGTCGAAGAGCACCTCACGGGGAAGGGGTTTTGCGGCATCCAGGGGAATCCCTATCCCCACAGTGAGCACCGCGCCAACGCCCAGGAGGGCATCGAGCTTTCCCGGGAGAAAATCCGTTCAGGAAAGTATGATGTCGTGATTCTGGATGAGATCAACAACGCACAGCAGTTGAAACTGGTGGATCTGCGCCAGGTGAAGGAACTCATCGAAAGCAAGCCCCCCTTGCTGCACCTTGTGTTGACCGGACGGCACGCCCATTCCGACATCATCGAGATGGCCCACACGGTGACCGAGATGAAGGAGATCAAACACGCCTACAGCGAAGACATCGAGCCCCAGCCGGGGATCGATTACTAACCCGAATTTTGCATGAGTAAGTCTATTCCGAGGCCGGACAAGCCGCCGTATGCAGCGTTGCAGAAAAATTTCCTGACTTCGAAATATTACAATATGTCTTCAGCCAGAAAATCTTCTGCGCCTTGCCTCCGGCGCTTCTTCGACCTCTCATCACGATCACTCATGCAATATTCGGGCTAAATGAGGATACCCCCATGCGTTTGCATAATCTACATAAATGGATGCCCTACCTGCTGTTGATTCTCGGCATGGCTCTGCCGGCTTTCAAGGGAGATGCCGCGTCGCGGGTGATTCAGCAGGAAGGCAAAACATATATCGTTGATCGGACGGGCGGACAATGGGATGTGACCCAGGCCGCATCCATCGGTTTTGACCC
>CALZGC010000229.1 GCA_945786985.1 uncultured Nitrospirota bacterium
CGCGGCGCTCCGGAGCAGAGCGCAGGAGCGGTAAGCGTAATCCCTCCCTCTCCGCCAGTGAACCAGAGTGTCCGAAGACAGATGACAGTAGACAGCAAGTGCGTAGATGCAAGATCCTCAAGAGTTTGACGGGGGTTCGACCCCAAGATACCTTAGTGGTTAAACCACCGAAGGTGGTTCAGATTAATGGAGAAGCGGGGGGCTGGCCCGTCTGGAGCGGCGCGGAAGACGGGGAAAAGCCAAGCCGAGGAGAGGGTCGATCACAAGATTCCAAAGTGTAAGAGCTGCCGGGAGGCAGCATAGATAAAGAAAAGCGGGACACGCGGCGCTCCGGAGCAGAGCGCAGGAGCGGTAAGCGTAATCCCTCCCTCTCCGCCAGTGAACCAGAGTGTCAGAGGACAGAAGACGGTGGACAGAGGACAGTGGACGGAAGAACCCGAGAGAGGCTGCGCCTTTGACGGGGCAGGCACCTGACAGAGGACAGACAGAATCTGAAGGGCCGCACGGACTTTGGACACCGGTGGCTTAGAGCAATGAACGGAGAGATGGCCGAGATGGTCGAAGGCGCCTGACTCGAAATCAGGTGTGGGGTAACTCACCGGGGGTTTGACCCCAAGATACCGAAATGAGATAGCTGCCGCAGGCAGCATAGAAAGAGAAAAGCGGGGCACGCGGCGCCCCGAAACGGAGTGCAGGGGTGGTAAGCGTAATCCCCTCTGAAGGCGGTTGGAATTGTCCCCGTGGGTTGTTCGTGGAAATGTTTGAGCCCCTCGAGTGCCGAAGTGGCGGTCTTCGGAATTGGAGTAGTTGAGCAAAACAAGAGACGGGTCGAGGGTTCTACAAGCGGAGAGATGGCCGAGATGGTCGAAGGCGCCTGACTCGAAATCAGGTGTGGGGCAACTCACCGGGGGTTCGAATCCCTCTCTCTCCGCCAGTGCAGGGATAAACTGGACGGTTGCTGCGGCTCCGTGAGATTGGCGCCGACGGTCCGTAGAAGAGAGGGATGAGAAACCCAGGGTTCGATCACAAGATACCGAAGTGTAAAAGCTGCCGTAGGCAGCATAGAAAGAGTGAAGCGGGACACGCGGCGCCCCGAAACGAAGAGCAGGGGCGGAAAGCGTAATCCCTCTCTCTCCGCCAGTTCAGCGAAAAACTGTATCGTGGGAGCCGTTCCTTGAGAGTGGCGCCGTCGGTTCGCACAAGGGAGGGATGAGACCCCAAGATACCTTGGTGTGATCGCTGCCAACGGCAGCATAGGTTAAGAAAAGCGGGGGACTGGCCCGCCAGGAGCGGAGCGGATGGCGGGGAAAAGTCAACCCCCGGGTTCGATCACAAGATACCTAAGTGAGATTGCTGCCGCAGGCAGCATAGATAGCGTAAAGCGGGACACGCGGCGCTCCGAAGCGCAGCGCAGGAGCGGTAAGCGTAATCCCTCTCTCTCCGCCATAAACCCGAGGACAGAGGACAGAGGACAGAGGACAGAAAGAACCGTAAGGGCCGGACGTATTGGGGCCAACCGGTAGCTCCGGGCGATGAACGGAGAGATGGCCGAGATGGTCGAAGGCGCCTGACTCGAAATCAGGTGTGGGGCAACTCACCGGGTTCGACCCCAAGATACCTAAGTGAGATTGCGGCCGCAGGCAGCATAGATAGCGTAAAGCGGGACACGCGGCGCTCCGAAGCGCAGCGCAGGAGCGGTAAGCGTAATCCCTCTCTCTCCGCCATAAACCAGAGGACGGAAGACGGAGGACCCCGGTAGAGGCTGCGCCTCTAACGGGGCAGGCTGCGGACGGAAGACGGACAGAACCTTATGGGCCGGACGTAGCTCTATAACAACCCCCGCAACCGTTGTCCGGGCGAAGATCTTTGGGTCCTGCGCAACAGGAACATGCGAACCGGGTCAGGCCGTGATTGGAGCAGCCCTAAGCATTGTTTTCTGTGTGCCGCAGGGAAGCCTGGAGCATCTTCGCCCGGAGAGCGGTTGCGCTGCCGGAGAAATCCCGGCCCTTCGGGGAAAGGAAGCGATGTCCTATCAAGTATTGGCGAGAAAATACCGCCCCCAGACCTTCGAGCAGATTATCGGTCAGGAGCACATTACCCGGACCCTGAAGAATGCCATTGAGAGCGGGCGGATTGCCCATGGATACCTCTTTTCCGGAATGCGGGGCGTGGGCAAGACGACAGCGGCCCGGGTGCTGGCCAAGGCACTCAACTGTGAGACGGGGCCGACCCCGGTGCCCTGTAACCGCTGTCACAGCTGTTCAGAGATCACCGAAGGGTATTCGGTGGATGTTATTGAAATAGACGGGGCTTCCAACACGGGCGTCGACGACATCCGCGAACTCCGGGAGAATGTGCTCTACGCACCGGCCCGGAGCCGCTACAAGATCTACATTATCGACGAAGTCCACATGCTGTCGAAAAGCGCGTTCAACGCGCTGCTCAAGACTCTCGAGGAGCCGCCGCCCCATGTGATCTTCATTTTCGCCACGACCGAAACCCACAAGGTCCCCATTACGATCCAGTCCCGCTGTCAGTGTTTCGATTTCCGGCGTATTCAGAATCAGGCCCTCGTCGATCATCTTCTCAGCCTCTCCGAGCAGGAGGGCTTTGCCCTCGACGACGGTTCCGCGGATCTGATCGCCAAGGCCTCGGAGGGAAGCCTGCGGGACGCGCAGAGTCTCCTCGATCAGGTTGTGTCTTTCTGCGGGGAGCGGGTGAATCAGGCGGACACCAAAGTCGTTCTTGGAACGATGGACCAGGAGGTCCTGGACCGGGCCCGGCAGGCATTGATTCATCAGGATGCCCAGGAAGCGATGAATCTCGTGGACACGCTCGTTCGGGACGGCCAGGATCTGGTTGAGTTCTGCAAGGCCCTTCTGTCTCATCTGCGCGATCTGCTCATGATCAAGATACTGCAAGATCCTACGTCTGTTACGGCTTTGTCCGATGAGGAAATCGGCGCGCGCCGGCCTGCGGCCGATGCCATTGAGGAGGACCGCCTTCTCGGCTTTATGGAGCATCTGAACCGAACGGAAGAGGCGGTGCGCCGCTCCACCCATCCGCGGTTTGTGCTGGAAGTGGCCTTGGTGAAAATGACCCGCATGGAACCGCTGCGCGATTTCAAGACGCTGCTCTCGCAAATTGAGTCTCTTGAGCAGAGGCTCGGCTGTTCCAGCGGATCGAGTGCGTCGGAAGTCGGCGCGGATAATCGCGTTAGCGCGCCGCGAAGCGCCCGGCGGGCTGAGCCGCCAGCGCAGCCGGACGCGCAGGTGGACGGAAACATCAACTGGGAGGCGGTGGTGGGGTTTGCCAACAGCGAGAGCCCCGTCGTGGGATCGATCCTCGAACAGGGATTCCTGGACAAAGCCGATGAGGGCCGGATCGTCATCGGGTTCAAGAAGAAGATCCATTACGATATTGCTCTGGAAAAGCGGGAGAAGGTTCAGGAGGTGCTGGGGCGGTTTCTGAACCGGCCACTCACGGTCTCCTTTGACCTTCACAACGGAAGGGACACCGAACGGCAGACGCTGAAGGAAAAGAAGGACGCGCGCGTCCGGAAGCACCACGCCAAGGTCGAAAAGGAGAATCTGGACCACCCCGTCGTCCAGGAGGCTTTGAAAATATTCAAGGGCCGGGTTTTGGAGGTGCGGGAGTTCGGCACCGGTTCGTAGAATGCATATGCAGCGAAGCACGCGGTGCGGTGATGGCCGGCTCGGCGGGTCCCCCGCTCTTCCGGAATGCATGGAGGAAAAGAATTATGTCGCAGAACATGATGGGGCAGTTAATGCGCCAGGCACAGAAGATGCAGGAAAAGATGAAGCAGGTCCAGAAGGAAGCCGGCGAGAAGGTCATCGAAGCCTCCTCGGGTGGCGGCATGGTGACCGTCCGGGTCAACGGGCTTCAGGAGGTGCTATCGGTTCAGATCGAACCGGACATGCTGGATACGGAGGACCTCGACATGTTGCAGGACTTGATCGCCGCGGCCGTGAATGAGGGGATCCGCAAGTCGCGGGAGATGATGGAAGGAGAGATGAAGAAGCTTACGGGGGGGCTGGACCTCAAGATTCCCGGGCTCTTATAGCGCGTATACGCCAACTTACACAAGCAGAGGCACGGGCCGTACGGTGGAGGCGTCATCCTTACAGAGGGTCATTGAAGAGCTGAAGCGGCTGCCGGGTATCGGAACGAAGACGGCTCAGCGGCTTGCCTTTTTCATCATGAAAATGCCGACGGAACAGGCGTTGGGTCTGTCGCGCGCGATTGAGGAACTCAAGGAAAAGATCCGATTCTGCTCAGTCTGTGGGAACCTCTCTGAATCGGAATGCTGTGATATCTGCTCCAACCCGAACCGGAACCCCAGGCTGATCTGCGTGGTCCAGGAGGCCATGGACGTGATGGCCATCGAGAAGACCGGGCAGTTTCGGGGCCGCTATCACGTCCTGCACGGTGCCCTGTCCCCCATTGACGCCATCGGGCCCGATGAACTCAATATCAAAACACTCATGCAGCGAATCCAGCAGGAACCCATTGAGGAGATTATCCTTGCCACCAACCCGACCATCGAGGGCGAAGCCACAGCCATGTATCTGGCCCAACTGGTTCCTTCCAGATCCTCCTGTACGGTGAGCAGAATCGCCCACGGTATCCCCGTCGGTGGCCATCTGGAATACGCCGACGAAGTGACTCTCGCCAAAGCCATGGAAGGCCGCCGCCGCCTCTAGCCGGGCGCTCGCTTCGGTCCGCCATGACAATCCCTCATGCAATATCCCAAAAGGTCTCAAAATGCGGCGTATTTCGGAGAACTTTGGCCGCCGGAATGCTTCTCGATAGACACGGAAGTCCAATGTCCGACCAATTTGGAACCGGATTCTCCCGGCTGTAAAGTGGCAGCAATATGCCCTGCGGGGCAGCGAGATGTCCCGTCGGGAAAATAAGTATTGCTATTGGCGTAACTCAATGTTATATTTGAGGATATTAGCTATCGCCGGTAGCGGGTTCATCCCTCGAACCCTTGAACAGGGCCTATTCAAGAGGTTCAAAATGTCTACTCCACACACCAATCTGGTTCTCTATGAACAAGATTTCGTAAAGATTGATAGCGAAATCAAGCGACTCCACCAACAGACCAACGCAAAAGTTATTTTCCTGGTTGATCGGGACGGCCAGCTGATCGCGAGCTGCGGGGAGAAGGACGGCCTGGATACAACCTCTCTGGCCTCCCTGACAGCCGGCAATATCGCAGCGACCGGCGGCATGGCCAAGCTGATCGGTGAGAAAGAATTTTCTATCCTCTTCCATGAGGGGGAGAAGGACAACATTCACATCTCCATCATCGCCAAGCGAGTCATCCTGGTGATCATCTTTGACCAGCGCTCCTCCCTGGGCTTGGTCCGACTCCGCGTCAAGAAAAGCACCGAGACCCTCACCCACATCTTTGATGAAATTCAAAACAAGAAGGACCGCGAGGGCAGCGAAGCGGAAAACGTCGGCTCACCTCTCGAAGAAATCACGGACGAAGATATAGACAAGCTGTTTGGATAGAACCTTACGCATAAGGGAAAAGGCATGTCTTTTATCAACTATTCCTCCAGGGAAATCAACTGCAAGATCGTCTATTACGGGCCGGGCCTCGGGGGAAAAACCACGAACCTGCAGTACGTCTATGATAAGACCAACCCGGACGCCAAGGGCAAGATGATCTCTCTGGCGACGGAGACGGAACGGACGCTCTTTTTTGATTTCCTGCCGTTGGCTCTCGGGACGATCCGCGGCTTCAAGACACGCTTTCATCTCTATACTGTTCCCGGTCAGGTCTTCTACGACGCCAGCCGCAAACTGATTCTAAAAGGGGTGGACGGCGTCGTGTTTGTGGCCGACTCACAGCTCGAGCGGATGGATGCGAATATTGAAAGTGTGGAGAACCTGAAAGAAAACCTCATGGAGCAGGGCTACGATTTGGCCAAAGTCCCCTATGTGATTCAATACAACAAGCGGGATCTCGACAACATCGCCACCGCCGAGGAGCTGCAGAAGGCGCTCAACCCCATGAACGTGCCGTGGTTCGAGGGTGTGGCACCGTCGGGAGACGGTGTTTTTGAGACGCTGAAGGCAGTCGCCAAACAAGTCCTCCTGAAGCTGAAGAAGGGAGAGGCCTGAGCACGCCCCGC
>CALZGC010000230.1 GCA_945786985.1 uncultured Nitrospirota bacterium
ATCGACATAGGCGATTCGAACCAGTTGGTCTGCGGACGCTTCACCATCCAGGCTGTATCCTGCCACTGGTACTTGTTGATGTCCCAGACGACAGAAGCGCTCTTCGGCCTCTGTTCGAAACAAAAGCCGTAGGGATCGGCCTTGACGGCCTCGTATTCCTGATAGCGCGAGCGGACATAAAACTTGTAGATCTGTCCCTCTCCGAGCCCGGGCACGAAGATCTCCCAAATGCCTGAAGATTCAAGAAAGCGCATCGGATGACGCCGGTTGTCCCATCGGTTGAAGTCGCCCATCACGGTAACGGAGGTTGCATTGGGAGCCCACACGGCAAAATGCACCCCGCGTACCCCATGGAACTCCATGGTATGCGCTCCGAGTTTCTCGTACTTCTTGTAATGACTCCCTTCTCCCATGAGGTGAAGGTCGTAGTCCGTGAGCACCGGTCCAACAGCGTAAGGGTCGTGGATCTCCGTCTCGGTTCCCTCATCCGTCTTCAGGTGGATTCGATAGGAAAAGATCCGGCTTTCCGGCAAGCGAGCGAGGAAAAAACCCAGCGGATCGATCCGCTCCATCGGATAAGGGCTGCCCCCCTCTTGCGCCACCACCCAGGCCTCGGCCGCTTCCGGAAGGAAGGCCCGAACCTCGACGCGCTGCGCGCCTTCCGCCCCGCTCAGGTGCATACCGAGCACGGAAAAAGGATCTCCATGACGGCCGTGGGTGATGCCGTCCAGGTCCTCTTTCCGCGGAATGTGCGGTGCATCAAGTCGTTCCGGTCTCATGCATGTCCCCTGCAATGGTTGAAACCAGCCATTCATTCCGTCCGGTGTAGATAGAGAATGCCACCGAATCGTCCAAACCGCAAGGACCTCAACGGCTTTCAGTCGAAATAGACATCGCGCCGTCATCGGTGAGCTGGATGACCGCTCACGGCCGGGACGCTGGAATTATCGACCTTCATGAGCAGCGTGTCAAGGCTAAAGAGAGGTTTCTCTTTTCCGGGGGGTCCCGTGCAGAATCGTCTAACGGATAATGCTCCGGTGTTCTTTTTCGACTGGACCCGAAAAAGGGGGCCTTTTGGATTCGAAGTTCCATGGGATACACGCGGTCATCCTGACTCCCTCCTTCCACTTGTGTATCACTGTCATTACGGGAAAGCGTCTCTGGTTTCACACACGTTTTCCAGCCCGGATCGCTGTGACGCCCGCTCACAATAGCCCGGCGCGCAGGCCGAGCCCCTTGACTTTACGACAACCCGTAGCATACCATGGTAGCAATCGCAAACCCTATCCATGACACAGGCAAAATGGACAATTTCCGCGACCTGGAAGTACTGATCAATTCGCACTACCCGATTATCTGCATTGAAACCTTCGAAGAGGACCGGGTGGACAGCATGGTGCGGCAGGTTTCCCGGGCCCTGAGTCTCCCCCTTTTTATCTGGACCGCGACCCAGGGATTGAAGCGTCTACACGAGGCCTTGCCAAGCTATAACACCAAATCCCCCCAGGGGGTGCTCGATTTCATTCACGCGTCATCCCTCGACGCCATCTACCTCCTGAAGGACCTTCACAATTTTCTGGATGATCCTCACATCGTGCGCAGATTGAGAGATCTGGCCCAGGCTTTTCGGATAAAAAGACGGTCCCTGGTCCTGACGGCACCGGCCTTTTCCATGCCCCTGGAGCTGAAGAAGGAGATCGCGTGGTATGCCTTGAGTCTGCCCGACCGGGAGGCATTGAAGGAAATGGTCCTGCGGGTGCTTCGCGATCTCTCGGCCAAACACAAGATCAGCGTTCAGATCGACAAGAAGACGGCCCCCGCGCTCGTCGACAGCCTGATCGGTTTGACTCTCTCGGAGGCGGAACGCCTTGTCACCCGGGTCGTGATGGACGACGGGGTTCTGGACGCGGCCGACCTCCCGGCCATTCAGGACGCCAAGAAAGACAAAATCGCCGAATCGGGCATCCTGGAGTTCTTCAGCCGCGAGGACTCCTTTGCGGAGGTCGGAGGCCTGAAACAACTGAAGCAGTGGCTGCAGGTCCGCCACGGCGCTTTCACCGAAGAGGCCAGGGCCTTCGGGTTGACGGCGCCCAAGGGGGTGCTCCTGCTCGGGGTTCAGGGGTGCGGCAAGAGCCTGATGGCAAAAGCCGTCGCACAGGAATGGGGGCTGCCCCTTCTCAAGCTCGACACGGGTCGGTTGTACAACAAGTACCTGGGAGAGACAGAAAAGAACCTCCGTGAGGCGATCCGCCTGGCCGAATCAATCGCACCCGTTGTTCTCTGGATAGACGAAATCGAAAAAGCCCTCTCGGGTACAAGCTCAACGGAGGCCGACGGCGGCGTGTCCACGCGGGTTCTCGGAACGCTGTTGACCTGGCTGCAGGACAAGAAGGCTCCGGTTTTCGTCGTGGCCACCTCCAACGATATCTCCCGACTCCCCCCGGAGCTTCTCCGCAAGGGTCGTTTAGACGAGATTTTCTTCGTCGATCTGCCGAATGGTGCGGCCCGCAAGGAAATCATTTCGGTTCATCTGAAACGGCGGGACCGGAATCCCGTCGACTTCGACCTGCCGGCACTCGTGCAGGCCTCGGACGGTTTCAGCGGCGCCGAGATCGAGCAGGCGATTGTCTCTTCCCTCTACGCCGCCTTTTCCGGAGAAGGGGTCCTCACCACGGAAACCATTCTCTCCGAGATGGCCAACACCTATCCCCTCTCAGTTGTCATGAAGGAACAAATCGATGCGCTCCGGGATTGGGCCCGGGGCCGAACGGTGCAAGCCAATTGACGAAAGGACGAAACCTGGAGTCCGCCTTGTCCTGCACACGGGGCGTGTAGATTTACACAAGCAATATCGGGGCTAAAATGTCCAAGATCGCCACCCAGTTCGTTCAGGCCCGGTCTGCCTTTGCCTTCCGCTGCTTGGCGGCCCTGACAGACCCGGTCGATTTCAAATGAAGTACCGAATAAAGATGGTAAGCACAATCGGGCCCCACCAGCTTCACCGCGGCCTCATAGGGTAGCTTAATCTTTCCCTGGAGGATCAGACGTCTGTAGAGATGTCTGATTCTTACTTCTTCAGATTTTCTGGTGTGCGTGCGATTCCCCGGCATTCATTTTCCCTTAACCCGGGTATTGCATGAGTGTTCGTAGCGAAGCGGTGCAGATGCCGATGGATACAAGGCGTCGCGACCGAGGTCACCGCAGGCGTACTTGAAAGTACGTTGAGGAGGCCGAGGGGAGCGCAACGCAGTAGACATAGGCATATGCGCCGTTGCAGCAGGATACTCATGCAATATCCGGGTTCAATCCTCTCTGATCGGAATTTGGCTGTCACTCTATCGCCGGCTGGCTGTCCTGTCAAACAGAGCATTGATCCCTTCCGGGCACTTCCGCTCCCCTGCCGACGTTCAGTAGCCATCGTCGCATTTTCCCGGGCTGGACGAGAGTAAGATCCCCTGTTTGCCTGCAGGAATGCACGATAGCACTTGACGTTAAGCAAGAATGCCCATTATATTGAAAATATTAAAGTTTATTTCACTCGATAACACAAGGACCTCCTCAGGGGTCCAAGGCGGAATCCAAATGATCACGGGACAGGAAGATCTCACCCGGTTGAAACATGTCGGTCCCTCCCGCATGAAACTGCTCAACGCTCATGGGATCAGAACCATCGATCAGCTCTATGAAATACCCGAGGAGAAACTGGCTGAGATCAAATCCATCGGCAAGAATTATGCGAGACTGATCAAGAACTCGGTGATGGAATATGATGGGGAAATAGACCCGAGAATGCTGGAGAACGCCCAATGCCTGGAGGAAGTTAGAACCGACAAGATCGACCTGGAGTTGCAGAAAAAGATGGGGGACCTTCACCAAATCCTGGCACGCTCGAATGAAAGTCTAAAACCCCTCGGGAAAAAGAAATATGTGGTCTTGTATCTCGACTTCAAGAAAAGATCGACCAAGCTCAGAGCTCGGCTCAATGAAATAGATCCGTCCCGAAAAGACATTCCCAAGAAGGTCAAGAAAAGCATTCTTCGGAAAGCCAATGCTTTGAGTACGCTCTTGGCCAAGGCCGGGCAGAAACGGAAGAAGAAAAGATACAAGGAGATTATTCGGGAGATGCAGTCATTCTCGAAGATGCTGCGGGACATCATCTCGACAAGTGAAACCATGAAAGCTGCCGACAAGGAAGCTAAATGATGCCTCCCTATCTCCGGGGCAGCAGCCGCTCTGAATCATGTGATAAAGGAAGTTAACCGCTGGATCACACCCGGGACGAGTCGAAAAATGCCGAAACATCCTAAGAAGAAAGAAAAAGGGGATCTCAGCAAACGGGCCCTGCAAAAATATTACGAGGGTGAGGAGCTGAAACCTTACCAGGGGGAACTGATCAAGCTGCAGCGCCATCTGGAAAATACGGGGAAGAAGATGGTCGTTCTCTTTGACGGTCGGGATGCCTCCGGAAAGGGGGGCACCATCCGTCGGATCACCCGTTACATGAATGAGAAGAGGTATCGCGCGGTGGCACTGGGCAAACCGAGCGAACAACAGAAAACAGAACTCCATATCAAACGATATATCGAGCACTTCCCCCGAGCCGGAGAGGTCGTCCTGTTTGACAGAAGCTGGTACAACCGCGCGCTGGTGGAACCGGTGATGGGATTTTGTACCGAGGCTCAGTATAAGCGTTTCATGAAAAAGGTCGTTACCTACGAAAGGAATTTTCTGGAAGACGGCGGCAAAACGATATTGATCAAGCTCTATTTTTCGGTGACCAAGGAAGAACAGAAGAGACGGTTCGAAAGAAGAAAGAACGATCCACTGCGGCATTGGAAACTTTCCGAAGTCGACCTGCAGGCCCAGGAGCTGTGGGACGAATTCACGGAAAAGAAGTTCATGTTGTTGAAGAAGACCCACACGAAGGAATCGCCCTGGTGGGTGATTCGCTCGGACAATAAGCATCTGGCCAGGCGCGAAACCATGAAACTGATCCTCAATCTTGTTCCGTACAAAGGAAGAAGCCGTGAGCTCGATTTCAAGGTAGACCCCACCATTGTGATCCCCGGCGGCCAGGAACTGAAGGAGATGATAAAACAGCACAAGAAGTACGGTCGGCTGCTGGCATGATGTAAGATCCGGATCAGCTGTCTTTTGGATGCAAAAGGAGTGCACCATGACCAAAGAAAAGGCGAAGCAAGACGAAAAGAATGCCCAAGTTTCAGCGGCGAAAGCTGCGGGCAAACCTCGGGGACGAAATGCGAAGAAACCGCAGGGAGACAAAGAGGGGAAAACCAACGGCGAGAAAAGTGAAAAGAAACTGAAGACGAAATTAACCGAGCACACAAGCTTCAGAAACAGCACCAAGAAAAAGACGAAGAATCGCCAAGCCGTCTGGGTAAAGAAATTCACCCTCGAATATGAAGAGGAGCTCAACAAGCTGCAGATCGAGCTCTTGAAATGGCAAAAGCATGTCATTGCCAACGAACAGAGGGTCTTATTGTTATTTGAAGGGCGGGATGCTGCCGGAAAAGGCGGCACCATAAAAAGAATTATTGAACATTTGAATCCACGAGGTGCCCGGGTTGTTGCACTTCTAAAGCCCAGCGACCGGGAACGGACTCAGTGGTATTTTCAACGGTACATACAACACCTTCCGTCCAGCGGGGAGATCGTACTCTTCGACCGCAGCTGGTACAACCGTGCCATGGTGGAGCCCACGATGGGTTTCTGCACCGATGAGGAAAACAAGCGTTTCCTGAAAGACACACCCATGCTCGAAGCCATGCTCGTGAAGAATGGGATTATTCTGTTCAAGTTTTTCTTCTCTGTTTCTAAAGAGGAACAGTTGCGCCGGTTTAATGCGCGCGAGACGGATCCATTGAAGCAATATAAAATCTCGCCGGTTGATAGAGAGGCTCAAGAGAGGTGGGATGATTATACTGTGAGAAAGTTTCAGATGCTTAATGAAACCAACCGAACGATTTCTCCATGGACAATTATCCGTTCCGACAACAAGAAAAAGGCAAGACTCAACTGCATGAAACATATTCTGTCCAAGGTCGAGTATAAAGGTAAGATCTCCGAAGAAGAGCTCAAGACAGATCCTGAGATCGCGGTATCGGGGATTGATGAGATCCGATTCATGGAGGATCACTTAATGACGGGGGTGGATCTACCGGGATAAATAGGTGGCCCGTTTCCGAAATACCGTGGCATTCGCCTGTCGCAGGGCGGCCTCCTCTGCGTTGTCTTTTCCCCTGCGAAGGCCTTCCTTCACCGGGCCAGTCTCCCGCTTCACTCTGATTCATACCGCCAGGGGCCGCATATAAATTAAGGTATCTTGGGATCCGCTCCCTGCGACGTACCGCTGAGGGTACGCCTCAGTCACGCGCCTTGATGAGACCGCTCTGCCCCACGCTCGGTGCGTCACGTCATTTCGGAAGCGGACCACTAGATGACACAACAAGTTCAAATGAAGGGGCAAAGAGGGAGGCGTGGATGGCTGTCCAAGTCATGATTAAACGTAAATGGCAGGTTGACAAGCCCGAAGAGCTTCTACCGCTTCTCACGAAACTGCGGACGCTGGCGAAAGAACAACCGGGCTATATTTTGAGCGAGACGCTGAGAAGCGTGGATGACCCGACAGATTTCCTGGTCGTGAGCAGGTGGGAGGCGGTTGAGGACTGGAACAGATGGTCGCGGTCCAAAGAACGAAGGGACCTTCAGGGCCAGGTGGATTCGATGATCGGAGAAAA
>CALZGC010000231.1 GCA_945786985.1 uncultured Nitrospirota bacterium
GGGAGCTTTGCCGACATCCTCACCCCCGGCGGTACGGTTACTCCGTCCGGCCCGCTCCCCCAGGAAGCGGATGAGCCTGAGATTGCCCACTTGCCGAGGCTCGTGGTCGATTTCAATCGGCAAGACTTCGGCCGCCTGCGCAACCTCATCGACGAGATCAACAGCGGCTGACCGGCTGCGTCTTCCCCGCCAGCAGCGGACGAGATGGCGGCGAAAGCTTCCTATTTCTCGGCCAGTTGCGCTTCGGAGAGGACCAACTCGTAGCGGTAACCGTAACCGAAGTCTGAGTCCGCCTGGACCACACCGGTCATGGTCACCGTGTCCCCCACCTGGGCCCGGTCCTTGGAGGTGACCACGAGGTCGTTCGTCCCCTCCTCCCCCGTACCGTCCTGAATGTGAATCCAGTTCGTGCCGAGGATTTCGGGGCTGAATTTGACGACCTTGCCGTGCACGGTTACGGTTTTCCCGGACAGCTCCTTCCGTCCGGCGAAAAGCTCCGCCACCGTCTTGGCGCCCTCGGGCTTCTGAAGGTCTGAAAAATTAATGTCCGCCGGGGCTGCGGCCTTGGTGCGGCTTTCGCCCATCGGGGGATGTCCCTGCGGAGCCGGGGCTGCGGCCTCGGTGTTGTTCCCGCCCATCGGGGGATGCCCCTGCGGCGCGGGCACGGCGGCAGACGCGGCTCCCACGGAAATCCGGTCGACAAAATAAACCAGGTCAAACGTCCGGTCCAATGTTTTGCTGTGGTAGTTACGCATGGGGATGCCCTGGGGAATGGTGACGCTATCGCCCACCTTGACGTCAAAGGCATTCGTCGCCGCCCAGATGGTCTCGGCGCCGGTGTCGACCTGCACATAGGTGTAGCCGGCCGCGTTCATGGTGTCGACCACCGGGCCCTGCAACCCTGCCCCCGGCGGAGGCGGCAGATCCCGCAGATCCCGCATCCCTGCGGGTGCCGCAGAGGCGGGCGGAGCCGAAACCTGGGCCGTTTGCGGGGATTCGGCCTTGCAGCCGAACGTCAGACAGAGCCCAGCCAGAGCGGCGACAGATATCATCAGTTTCTTCTTCACGTTTTCTCCTCCAACATGGGTCGTTTGGGGTGATTGATCCAGCACGGTAAGAACTGGCCTAGGGTAAAATTGTGATCCAGTATATCAGGTTCTGCCTCATGAATCCATGGTGAAAAAGTCTGGAAGTCGTCCAATTCACGGCAGGGCTCTGAATTCATCCAAAGAGCGACATGCCATGGCCGGATTGCTCTTCTTTTCCTCCCCGATCGTTGAAAAGTGTCTCTCTCCGTAATCATGCCCCGGATAGACCTGGACGTTCTCGGGAAGGCTTTTGAGCTTTTTCTGGATGCTCTCGAAAAGGTCCTCGAGACTGCCGCCGGGCAGATCCGCCCGGCCGCAGTCCCCGACGAAGAGGGTGTCTCCGGTGATCAGTTTCTCTCCGTCCACCAGCAGGCAGACGGCGCCGGGTGTGTGACCCGGTGTGTGGATGATTTGCACCGTAAGCTCTCCGACAGGCACGGTCTCTCCGTCCTCCACTGCAAGGTCCACGGTGATCGCTTGGGCCTTCAGCGTCGGCACTTCGAGCCGGTGGGCAATGATCCGGGCGCCGGTCGCTGCCGCCACCTGCTTGTGCCCACCGACATGGTCATAATGGCCGTGGGTCGTGAAGAGATGGGCGATGCGATAGCCGTCGGCCCGGGCCTGCGCCAGCAGGGCCTTCACCTCGAAGCCTGGATCGACCAGCGCCGCCTCTTTCGTCTGCTCACAGCCGAACAGATAGGCGAAATTCCCCATCCCGCCGACGGGGATCTGTTTCCAGTACACGGGGCGCTCCTTGTCCCAACGGGGGCTCCAGCCCGCTTCTCTTCCAGAGCCCACACGCTGCCTGTTTCTATACCATTTTTCCCCGGCCGGCAAATGAAATATTGCGGATCGCTCAGGGAGGCAAGCGGTTGTTCCTGGTTTGTCGGACGGATTCGGCAGCCCACAAGAACGTTTTCTGACGGCCTCAGGGCGTCTCTGTTACATTAAATCCATCGGATTGACACTGTAGGAGCGGCTGGGGTAGGGTTAGGCGCTGTTCGTAACAGGGAGAGACGATGGTTGAGACTTTTGCAGCGTGGATTCTTCGCTACAGATCCCGTGTGATAGCAGCCACATTGGTTTTTGTCGCCCTTGCTGCCGCGGGCGGGCGTTTTCTCCAGTTCACCACCGACTATCGAGTCTTCTTCAGCCCGGAAAACCCCCAGCTTCAGGCCTTTGAGAAACTACAGAATACCTATACCAAGAACGATAACGTCCTCTTTGTGCTGGCGCCGAAGGACGGCAATGTCTTCACCCGGGAGACCCTGGAGACCGTGGCCCGCCTGACGGAGGCCGCCTGGCAGATCCCCTACTCCATCCGGGTCGATTCGATTACCAATTTCCAGCACACCCGGGCCGAGGAGGACGACCTGGTCGTGGAAGACCTGGTGTTGGACCCCCTGGCCCTGTCCGAGGCCGATCTGGAGCGGGTCGAGGGGATCGCCCTGAAGGAGCCGCTCCTCGTGAACCGCCTCATCTCTCCGAAGGCCCACGTCACCGGCGTCAATGTCACCATTCAGCTCAAAGGGGAGCAGCCCGAACGGGAGGTCCCCGAAACCGTTGCGACTGCGCGAAAGCTGGCCGCCCAGGTCCAGGCGGAGAACCCGGAGCTCGATGTCCATCTGACGGGCATCGTCATGATGAACCACATGTTCTCGGAGGCCTCCGTGCAGGACATGAGGACGCTGGTGCCTCTCATGTTCGGCGTCGTGATCCTGACCCTGGCCCTGCTGCTCCGCTCACCCACGGCCACCCTCGGGACGGTCCTGGTCGTTGTTCTTTCGATCCTGGCGGCCATGGGGTTGACGGGATGGCTCGGGATCCGGTTGACACCCCCCTCGGCCACCGCGCCGACCATCATCCTCACCCTGGCCGTGGCGGACTGCGTTCACGTCTTGCTGACCTACCTGCAGGGTCTGCGTCAGGGAAGTGCTCGAAAGGCCGCCATGGCCGAAAGCCTGCGGGTCAATTTCCAACCGGTCTTTCTGACCACCCTGACGACGGCCATCGGGTTTCTCAGCATGAATTTCAGTGACGCGCCCCCCTTCCGGGACCTCGGCAACATCGTGGCCATGGGGGTCGGGATCGCCTTCGTCCTGTCGGTGACCTTTCTGCCGGCCCTGGCGACGCTCGTTCCCATGCGGATTCGCGCCCGCGCCGCGCGGCGGGTCCACCCCATGGAGCGGTTCGCGGACTTCGTCGTCCACCGCCGGCAGCCGCTGCTCTGGGGGATGTCCATCCTGGTGGTGTTCCTGATTCTGATGATCCCCCGGAATGAACTAAACGACGAGTTCGTCAAATATTTTGACGAGCGGACCGCGTTCCGCCGGGACACCGACTTTACCACGGCGAATTTGACCGGTATCTATACCATCGACTACTCCCTGGAGTCCGGCGAGAGCGGCGGCATCAGCAACCCCGATTTTCAGACGCATGTCGAGGCCTTTGCCGACTGGTACCGGGAACAGCCGGAGGTAATTCACGTGAACAGCTTCACGGACGTCATGAAGCGGCTGAACAAGAACATGCACGGCGATGCGCCCGCCTGGTATCGTACACCCGATGCGCGCGACCTCGCGGCCCAATACCTTCTGCTCTACGAGATGTCCCTCCCCTTTGGGCTGGACCTCAACAACCAGATCAATGTGGCCAAGTCGGCCACGCGGCTGAGCGTCTCACTCCAGAGTCTCTCCAGCAATCAACTGCTCAATCTGGAAGAGCGTGCGGGCGCCTGGCTGCAGGAAAACGCACCGGCCTCCATGCAGGTAGAAGGCTCCAGTCCTTCGGTGATGTTCTCCCACATCGGCAAACGCAATATCCGTAGCATGCTGAGCGGTACCACACTGGCGCTGATTCTCATTTCCCTGATCCTGGTCGTTGCCCTGCGCTCCGCCAAAATCGGCCTGACCAGCATGATCCCCAATCTGGTGCCCGCGGGCGCGGCTTTCGGCCTCTGGGCACTCGCCGTCGGTCAGATAGGGCTCTCGCTCTCGGTGGTGGCCAGCATGTCGCTGGGAATCGTGGTGGACGACACCGTGCATTTTCTGAGCAAGTATCTGCGGGCCCGCCGGGAGAAGGGGCTGGGGCCCCAGGATGCCGTGCGGTATGCCTTCTCCACGGTCGGCACGGCCCTCTGGGTCACGTCGCTGGTACTCATGGCGGGCTTTCTCATTCTGAGCCTCTCGGCCTTTGAGATCAACGCGGGGATGGGGCTGCTCACGGCGGTGACCATCGGGATTGCCCTGGCCGTGGACTTTCTCTTTCTGCCCCCCCTGCTCATGAAGATTGAGGAGAAACAACATGCGAAAGATGCTGTGGCTGATATGCATCACGCTGCTGCCCCTTAGTCTGCAGGCCGTAACGCCTGACGAGAAGGGGCTGGCCATCGCCGTCGAGGCGGATCGGCGAGACACGGGCTTCAAGGATTTCACCGCCGAGCTGACCATGCTGCTCAAGAACCGCCAGGGGGACGAGAGCCTGCGCTACATGCGGGTCCGGACCCTGGAAGTCCCGGAAGACGGCGACAAGGGCCTCACCATTTTCGACCGGCCCGCCGATGTGAAGGGAACCGCACTGCTGACCTTCTCCCATAAGACCGGGCCTGATGACCAGTGGCTCTACCTGCCGGCGCTGAAGCGGGTGAAACGGATCGCGTCCCGGAACAAATCGGGGCCCTTTGTGGGAAGCGAATTCGCTTACGAGGACATCGCGTCTCAGGAGGTGGAGAAGTACACCTATCGCTACCTGCGAGATGAGACCTACGAAGGACACGACTGCTTTGTCATTGAACGGGACCCCGTGGACAAGTACTCGGGCTACACCCGGCAGGTCGTCTGGATCGACCAGGCCGAGTACCGTCCCCTGAAGATTGACTTCTATGACCGCAAAAACGACTCTCTCAAAACACTGACCTTCGACGATTACAAGCAGTATCTCGATCAGTACTGGCGCGCCGGGAAGATGTTCATGATAAACCACCAGACCGGCAAGAGCACCCTGCTGACCTGGACAAACTATCAGTTTGGCAAAGGCCTCAACGAGGGCGACTTCAACCGCAACAGTTTGAAACGGGCCAAATGAGGGTGACCCTGACCACCGCGCTGAACCGCCCTGCGGCGGGTCTAACCCGGATATTGCATGAGTAAATCTATTACGAGGTCGGATAGTCTGCCACATGCGGCGTTACAGAAGATTTTCTGACGTCGAAATATTTCAATAAGTCTTCAGCCAGAAAATTTTCTGCGCCTTGCCTGTGGCGCCTCTGCGGCCTCTCATGACGATCACTCATGCAATATCCGGGCTCATGCTGGCTTGTCTGCTGCTCTGGCTCCCGACGGGGTCGGCCGGCGCCCAGTCCGGCCGGTGGTCGGGCTACGCGGCCACTGAGCTTCGCCTCTTTCCCCAGAACCCGCTCGCGTCGGGTCAGCACGAAGAGAA